>NZ_JBWKKH010000030.1:0-39645 GCF_056431645.1 Saccharopolyspora sp. NPDC045839 | reverse complement strand
AGTCGGGATGACGGCGGCGTGAACCTGGATCGTCTTCGTGGGGAGGGCTGGGAGCCGGAGGATCCGGCCGCGCAGTTCAATTCGCCGAAGTCCAATGTGCCGGAGTTTCCGGGTAGTCGGGATGACGGCGGCGTGAACCTGGATCGTCTTCGTGGGGAGGGCTGGGAGCCGGAGGATCCGGCCGCGCAGTTCAATTCGCCGAAGTCCAACGTGCCGGAGTTCCCGGGTACGCCGTCGCCGGGCGATGGGGGTGGCTCGAAGTTCACGTCGCCCTCGGACGGTGGGGGACATGCGGAGCTCAACCTCCCGTCCGGAGGCGGGGGTGGCTCCGGCCTGCCAGGCGCCGGTGGCGTTGGAGCTGGTCAGTCTTCCTTCGGCGAGGGCGCGAACTTCGCTGCCGCCGGCGGCTCGGGCTTTGGCGGCGAGGGGTGGTCGGACTGGTCCGGCGACATCGGCGGCGGTTCCCGTGATGGGGCCGGCGGTGGCGGTTCTGACCAGCGCCAAGCCGGGAGCGGTATGCCCATGATGCCGCCGATGATGCCGCCGATGGGCGGTATGGGTGGCATGGGTGGCGCGGGCGGTGGTGGCGGCAACGGTGACCGCGAACGGGAACGCCAGACCTGGCTGTCTGAGGACGAAGAGGTCTGGGGCGCTCACCTGGCAGCGGGCGACGGGGTCATCGGTCGCCCCGATGGCGGTCACCGCGTCACGGACGACGCACCGGTCCCGACCCACGTTCACGCCCCGGCCAAGGCGTCCAGCGGCAAGGGCAAGGCCGGCAAACCGGCCAAGCGAACCACCGGGGCCGCGGAAGCCGTGGAGTCAGCAGAGGGTTCCAACCCCGCCGAGCCCGCCAACCCGGCCAGGCGAACCACCGGGGCCCCCGAAGCCGTGGAGTCAGCAGAGGGTTCGAACCCCGACTCCGCCAAGTCGACGGGGTAACGGCAGAAGGGAGCGTCCGATGGATCCGGTTTATGACGAGGAAGTGTCCAAGCTGCTCGCGGAGCTGAACGAGCAGCGCGAGAAGATCTCGGGCGCGGTCGAGGAGGTGCAGGCTGTCCGGGAGTCCGCGACCACCAAGAACAAGATGATCAAGGCCACTGTGGACGGGCAGGGTCGGCTCATCGAGGTGGTGCTGCGCGGCGATCGCTGGCGCGATCTGTCGCCGAAGGAGCTGGGCGCGGCGATCGTCGAGGCGGTCACCGGCGCGCAGGAGAAGGCGCATAAGAACGTCACCGAGCTGGCGGCCGCGATGGCGCCCGAAGGCATGAACATTCCGGAGCTGTTCTCCGGCAAGCCGGACATCGAAGCGTTGTTCCCGGACGTCGAAAAGATGTGGAAGTCGTTCAATGAGTGACCGTACCGCCGCAGATCCTTCCGCGCTGGCAGGCGGCGCGGTCAACATTTCGAGGGTTGCTGACGAAGCGCGGGACCTCATGAGCGATTTCGCCATCGCTCTCGATGCGTACAGCAACGTCTTCGACGGCGCTGGGGATGGCTCCGGGGGCTATAGGGGAGCCAGCGGTAATGATTTCGTCAAGATTTGGCTGGAGACTGTGGTTCCTGGTCAGGAGTACGCGCTGAAATTCTTGGATCTGTTGGACCATGCGATAGGGGACGCAGGGGAGAGAGCGCGAGGCACCGCATACAAGCTGGACGAAGCGGATGGTGATGCCGACTCGGCTGCGTCGGCGTAGTTCGTACGAGTACTAGTTAGTGGTTAGGTAAGCTAAAAAGGGGCAGTTATGGCGATCATGTTCAGTGAGTTTGAGCGCCAGCTGTCCCTTTGGCTTACGGGGGATGAGCCGCCGCCTGTTAATGAGGATAAGGTGCGGGAGTTGGCGGCGGTGTGGCGGTCGCATGCGGATCGTTTGCGGCGGTTGCGGGTGGATGCTCAGGCGGCGGTTGAGGGGATTCGGTCGTCGGAGTTTGCGGGGGCGTCGGAGCGGGCTTTTGCGGCGCGGATGGCGCCGTTTGTGGATGGTCCGTCGAATTATCTGGATGCGGCGGCTGATCATTTTGAGTTGATGGCTGATGCGTTGGATCAGATCGCGATGGAGGTGGAGTTTCTTAAGCTGGTGGTGTTGATTCAGTTGGCGTTGCTGGCGGTTGAGTTTGAGTTTTTTGTGCAGTGGTTTTGGGTTCCTGGGGTTCAGACGTGGTTTATGTCGCAGGCGTTCATGCACAAGGTGATTGTGGAGAAGGCTGTGGCGTGGATTGCGCGGCGGATGGCGAGTGTGCCGCGTGTTCCGGTGGAGATTCTGGGCATGTTGGCGGTGAGTTTCGGGCAGCAGTTGGGTGTGGTGTGGCTGGGTCAGCAGATCCAGATCGGGAAGGGCACCCGCGAGGAGCATGACGGGAAGCATTACGAGAGTGCCGCGGTGATCGCGGCGGTGGGGTCGGTGTTGTCGTTCGGGGCGATGGGGGCGCTGCCGAAGCTGAAGGGTGCGATCAAAGATTGGGTGAAGCATGCGGGCGGTAAGCCGGACGCGGTGGATGGGTGGTTTGCCAGTCCGTGGGCGCGGATTGGTGGTGAGGGTCTGCATGAGGGTGTTACCGAGATGGTCGCGACCGGGATTTTGGGTGATTTCGCGTTCAATCCGGCGGCGTTCACTGCGGGTGCGGCTTCGGGGGTGGCTGAGATCGCGGGGGAGAAGGCGGGGGCAGGTCTGAGCGGGTTGGTGTTGGACCAGGAAGCCAACAAGCATGTCCCGGGCGATGAGGATGCTGACAGCGGCTACGGCAGCGACGAGGATGCAGACGCGGACGCAGACGACGCCGGCAGCGAGTCCGGTAGTGGTAGTGGCGAGTCCGGTTACGGCAGCGGCGAGGACGCAGACGCGGACGCAGACGACGCCGGCAGCGAGTCCGGTAGTGGTAGTGGCGAGTCCGGTTACGGCAGCGGCGAGGACGCAGACGCGGACGACGCGGGCAGCGAGTCCGGTAGCGGCAGCAGCGAGTCCGGCAGTGGTAGTGGCGATGGTGGGCCGGGGCTGGGGTCGTTGGCCGGCGGGACCAGCGTCCCACCGGCTATCTCCGCCCACTCCTCCGGTCAGGGCGATTCCGGTGGTTCTGGTGGGGGCCGGGATGCCGTGTTGCCGGGTAACGGCCGGCACCAGCCCGGCGACGACGAGCACAGCCCCGCCTCGGTGGGCGAGCCCCGCCATCTCAGTGTTCCCGAGGGTTCCGGTGCTGTGTCTGGGGAGACCTCTGGTGGCCGGGGTGTGCCGGGTGAGCGGGTCGGTGCCGGGAGTGGGCCGGACACCAAGGCTGTGGTGGATCCGGTGGGTGCTGTTGCGTCGCGGCCGGGGCAGCCGGATGCCCAGGTCCCCGCCACGCCGGGTGACCCGAGGCGATCCGAGGCCGTTGTTCCGCAGTCAGGCGTCACCGGCGATGGGATCCCGGGCGAGGTCGTCACGCACTCCGCCCGCACCCCCGGGAACGACGGGTTGGGCGGCTCCGCGCAGTCCGGGCCCCACGGGGCAGGTTCCGGGTCGGTACCCAACGCCGATGAGGTTGTCACCCACAATCAGGCCAACCCGAGCTCCGAGCCCACCGGTCAGCCCACCGGTCAACCCGATGGCGTGCGGGAGCCCGGGTCCGAATCCACCAGCGTGCCCAGCGGCGAACGCGGTGATGTGCCTGGCGGTGCGCGGGTCGGTGAGTCGACCGGCGTGCCTGGTGGTGGTCGGGAGTCGGCTGGTGAGTCTGGTGATCGCGGGTTCACCGGTGAGCCTGGTGGTAGCGGCGAACGCGGTGGGTCGACCAGCGTTGGCGAACGCGGTGACGAGTTCGGTGATCGCGGGTTCGCCGGTGAGTCTGGTGGTGGCGAGCGGGTCGGTGAGCCTGGCGGCGAGCGGGCCGGTGGGTCGACCAGCGTGCCTGGCGGCGAACGGGCCGGTGGGTCGACCAGCGTGCCTGGCGGCGAACGCGGCGGTGAGCCCGGAGGCGAGAGCGGCGGCGAGTCTGGCGGTAATCGCGAGTCGACCAGCACGCCTGGCAGCGAACGGGCCGGTGGGTCGGTCGGCGTGCCTGGTGGTGGTCGGGAGTCGGCTGGTGAGTCTGGTGGTGAGTCGACGTCGGCGCGGATTCCTTCTGGTGTCCCGGCCGCCGGGGACAACCGCGTTCCGGTGTCGGGGGATGTGGATGCTCCGGTCGTTTCCCATGCCGCGGTCGATTCCGATGGTGATCGCGATGGCGTGACCTCGACACCGATCCAGGCCCCGGCTGCCAGTACCGGCTCGGGTTCTGGTTCGGGGACGGGTCAGGGTTCGGGCCAGGCGCCGGCCATCACCCCGGCTTCGCAGACTCCTGCGGCGGGTACCTCGGGTATCCCCACGGCCGCCACGACCGGTACTACCGGGGGTACTTCGGCGGCGGCCGTCTCGGGTTCTGCGCCGGTGGGGTCGGGCGCGGGTACATCTGGTGGGATGTCGGCCGGGTCGGCTGGGACCACTGGCGGGTCGGGCACGTCTGGTGGGCCGGGTGTGTTGGCGGCTGGGGCGGGGTCGTCGAGCCGCAGTGTGCCGTCGCTGAGGGCTGGGACGGTGGGTCCGGGGATGCCGGGCCGGGTCGATGATGGTTCCCGTTCCGGTGGGGCGCGGGAGGTGACGGCGGCCGCGGGTGTCGGCGACGGTGCTGACCCGTCGCAGGCGGTGGAGTCGTCGCAGGCGGTGGAGCCGTCGTCGGTGGTGGAGCCGTCGCAGGCGGTGGAGTCGTCGTCGGTGGTGGAGCCGTCGCAGGCGGTGGAGTCGTCGTCGGTGGTGGAGAAGGTTGGTGGCGGTCGGCCGCCGGGACCGGGCGTGAGGTCCGGGTCGGGTTCGAAGCCGGGGTCGCGGCGTGAGTTGTTGGCGATGTTGGTTGCTGCTGATCCGGATTTGCGGCCGTATGCGGGGTTGTTGGGGGATCCGGAGGCGTTGCCGGCGAAGTTGCGGGCGTATGCGGCTAAGCCGAAGAAGGATCTGCGGATCGCCAACGCGGGGATCACGTCGTTCATGTGGTTGAACACGATCCTGCCGGGCCGGGTTGATCAGTTGGCGTTGACGGGCAAGTACGGGCCGGAAACGCTGCTGGGGTTGTATGAGTTGCTGCTTCGCCAGCCCCGGCAAGGTCGCCGGGCGCGCGAGATCGCGTCGGTGGTGGCCGAGCTGCTGGGGGTGCAGCCGGATCCGGGTTCGTGGAACCCGCGGGACTGGTTCGGTCTTTCGAAGGGGCGGGATCTGCCGGCGACCCGCGGCGAGAAGACCGCGGCGGAGAACGTCGAGGAGAAGACCGCGGCGGAGAACGTTGAGGAGAAGACCGCGGCGGAGAACGTCGGCGAGAAGACCGCGGCGGCGAACCTCGACGAGAAATCTGCGGCGGAGGTCCTTGACGAGAAAACCGCGGCGGAGGTCGTTGACGAGAAGACCCGCCCGGACGATCCCGTCCTGGACTCCGACGAGCGGGCCCTGCTCGCCGACACCGAGTCCGATGCGGCTTCGATCGTCTCGGCCGTCTCCGATGGGTCCGACCGGACCGACACGACCTCCCTCGCCGAGGGCGAGGACAACGACACGGGCCAGGTACGGGAGATTCCCCTCGAATTCGCCGATCCCATGCTCGGCATGGGCGGTTCCGTCAACGCCTTGTGGTCCGGGGGCGCCGACCCGCAGGTCGAAACCTTCATCGAGACGTTGGGTACGGCGGTGGCGGATACGCCGACGGTGGAGTCGCATTCGGACGACAAGAAAGCGCGGTTGGCGGGATACCTGGAACGGCAGCGCATTCTCGACATGGATGCCGTTGGCCGGCTCGGCGAGGATGTTCGTGGCCTGGTGGACCGAATCCTGCTCGCCGAGGTGGAAAGCGCCGGACTCGACCGCCGCCTCCGGTGGGTCGCGGACGGACTCCGCGCGCGGGCAGAGCAGAACAATCTCCCCGGTGGCGCGCCGCCGGAGGCAGGAGCCGGGTCGTCGCTGGCTGAGGAAGACCAAGCACTGTTCGACGCGATCACGGCATCCTGGCCGTCCTCCGACGTGGCGCACAAGTACAGGTACACGTTGGCTGGATTCCGCCACATGTTCGCCGGGTTCGACAATGCGCTGGTCTTCCAGGCAAAGGAGTTGGGACCGGGACGCAACGATCGGGCCGGCGGGCCAGGCATGCCCAATTACCCGCTCGCTTATCTGGGCGACGGCCTGGTGGCGATGAGACGGGTCGAACAATTGCTAAGCGGGGCAGGCGTCGACGGTGTGCGGGCGCTGGTGTTCGCGCCGAACACGCGCAAGGGGTTCATCCTGGTGCGGAGTGGCAACGACACCCTTGCTTTCGGCATGCACGACCGCGAGGCGGCGAGCCGTGGCGATCTGGTTGGTGCCGGGCGGCTGTTCGGGGTGGCCTACACGCCCAACGGCGGGCTGCTCTTCGGCCCTCAGGTCGCATTGACGGACGAGAAGGTTTCCCGGCTCGCCGAGGAATACGCGAATATACCGACGACCGTCGACGCGGGCCCGCTGGCGACCTTGAGCCTGACGATGATGGAGGATGTGCAGGCGGCCGTCGGGCACCTGCCAGCTGACGCGGCCAAGCGATGGACGCTGAAGCCCACTCTGGTCGGCTCGGGGCCGGGTGCTTTCTCCCGGGTCCGAGACCTGCTCAGGCTGCGGGGTGAGGGTGCGACCGCGGTGCTGATAGACAGTGCCGGGCGCCAGGCTTTCGCGATGCGGCGCGTGGGTGACAGCGACGTCCACGTCTCGCGGCACCACAACGGCATGTCGTTCGGCATGACCGGCAGCGATGTTCGCATTGGCGCCGACACGTTTGTCTACGCCATCGCGATGGACGCGGACGGTTCGGCGCTTATTGGCGATCAGGATGTCGCCACGGTGAGTGAGGATCGGGCGGCGAGGTTCGAAGAGCTGCGGAGCGCGCCGCCGAAGCCTGCACATTTTGGCCTGTTCAGCTACGGTGACGCTCGCCGGTTCGTGAAGTCCGGCGCGGCCGAACTCGCTTTGGTGCTAGAGGACGAGATCCGCCAGGCGCGGATCGGTGAGCCGTCTCAGCGTGGCCAGAGCATGTGGACCGCGCCGGTCGTCATGGGCGGGACGTTGAACGGCGTCATCGAGGCGGTGCGTGCGGATAAAGGTGGCGCCGCGACCGCGATCGTGCTGGACGGCGAATCGCGTGAGGCCTACGTCGTGGCGCGCCAACCGGGCGGTGCCAATAACGTGGCGGTGTGGCTGGCCAACGGAGACCCGGTCGATCCCGCCATACTGCGGGATCTGAGCAAGATCTTGGTGGTCGGCAAGCGGTCTGACGGATCGGTCTTCCCGCCCGGCTCGTTCGCCGCGCCCGACAACAGGCAAGCCGCACCGCAGCAGGCGGCGAAACCCGCCGCGTCGCCCGCTCGGCGGCGTTTCGACGAGGAGCTCCTGCGACAGGCACGCTCGGGCCTGACCTGGGACAGCTGGCTGCAGGTGCGGAAAGCGGTCTGGCAGGAGGTCGACAGGGACAGCGCGCTCGAGCAGGGCATCTCGACCAACAACCTCACGTTCGTCGCGGCCAACCAGGTGCGCAAGGAACCGGCGCGGTCACCGTCCAAGGTGGTCCAGCAGTGGGCCGACGACCTGGGAATCGGCCGGCAGGAGCGCGACGGGGCCGCGTCCGGGGCGAAGTCGAGGGCGATGCCGTCGCAGGCATGGACCCCGCAGCGGGTCGTCAGCGAGGGCAAGGCCGCTGCGATGCCGGTGCGCGCCCTGCGCCAGATCTCGGACCCGCTGGAGCAGGATCTGATGCAGCTGGCGCAGAAGATCGTCGACAGCGTCCACCATTTCACTGGGCCGTACAGGAGGCCCGATAGCGACCGCAATGGCGGGGACCTGCCACCAGAGCTCCGCTCGGTGAAGCTGGATGAGCAGCTCAAGAACATGCCGCCGAACCTGCACCTGAAAGCCCCGCTGGTCCACCTTGCTGCTCAACAGCTCATCGAGCTCGGCATCGACGCGGCCAGCATCCGGGACATTTTCGACAGCTCGCAGGCGATCGGACGTCAGCTCGGTACCGCGCGGCCGACGGCCGCGCCGTTGTCATTGCCGGACACGAACCGGGGCCGGCTGTATGAGGTGAGTGAGCAGCAACTGCGTCGAGCCTTGGCGCACCCGCACATGCGACCCGACAGCTTGGTGCCCGGCGCGTTTCTGACTGAGGTGCTGAACGAGGCGAAGCGCCTGCCATCGGACAAGACCTCCACCACTGGACGGGAAGCACCCCCCAGCGCGGCGCAGGCCGCGCCACCGGCCGTGACTCCTGCCGAGCGATACCTCGGGCAGTCCGGAGAGGAGGCCGTCGAAGGCGCCCTGGGACGACTGCGGGAGAGGTGGCTCAGCGCCCGGTCGACGCCTGTCCCGCCGCCGGTACCGTCACCGCCATCCGCGCCATCCCTTTTCCCTGGCGATGTCGGGGAATTCAGCATCAGCGACGCCCTGGAGGTAATCGAAGCCCTCGACACTCCCGCATCCTTCGGGATGCCCGGGGCGGAGGCGGCGGGGCCGGTGCGCCGGATACCGCCGGTGCAGCCGGACGACGACGATTACGACGTGGCTCTCGGCATCCTGGACGAGCTGAGCCGCGTCAACAAGCCAGACCCGGAAATTCTCGCTTACCGGTTGGCGCTGGACACCATCGCATGGCGGCTGACGTACGAGCCCGACAGGTCCGTCGTACGTGACGATGCGATGGACATCATCGCCGCCCTTGAGGCGAGCGAACCTCCCGCCGTTACGGGTGGCAGCGGGACGCTGCGTTCGATCCAGGACATCCTTGACGCTGCCGACGAGCTGGAGGTCGACAGCAGCATCGCGCAGTACGCGCGGCGGCTGTTCGAGGAGATCGACCTGCGTGATCCCGACGATCCCGACGACTTCGGCGTTGCCAAAGAGACCCAGGCCGCCATCACCCTCATCGCTGCCGAAATGGAGCGGCTCACCGACTCTGAGGCTCTGGTCCGGTATGCCGAGGGGCTTAGCCGCATCACGCGCTCGGTCCACCCGGAATGGATTCTCCGCCAGAAGTATCCGCATCTTTTCCAGGACGACGGCCCGCCGGCCGCGACGACGGAACCTGGCCCGGATGTCGCAGAGCCACAGGCGAAGAGGCGCCGGCTTGAGCCGGCGGCATCCGACGCCGACCGGATTGAGCAGGCTGAGTCCCCGTCGGCTCTGGTGGCACTCGCAGGCCGCGAGAGCCTGCAACCAGACGGGTCTGCGGGACCGTCGCGGGTGCGCTGGATTCCGCGGGCGAGCGAGAGCGATGCCCAGGTACCGGCAGCTCGCGCCATCCTGGGCCGGGTAAGCGATTTCGAGCGACTGGAGCAGGACGCTCTGCGGTATCCCGAGGCGCTCAGCGCTGTTGTGTGGCTGCTGCGAAATGAGGCCGACAGGGGCCGGGTCGCGCAGGACGCCGAATCGGTCGTCGCCGGCCTGGGCATGCCCCGTGACGGGAGCGGTCCGGACACCATGCGCACGAGTTCGGGCGCGGAGGTGCGGACCGTCGAGGACATGACCACGCTGGCGGACTCGATGGAGTTCGACGCGGCGGACATGCAGGACGCGCGACGGATCTTTGACGAGGTCGACATCCGTGGTGTCGGCAACGGGGCTGCCCACCACGACCTCTTCAACTATGACGCGGAGTCTCGGGCCGCCATCGCTCTGATCGCCGACAGCGCCAAGGGGCGGCACCAGGTAGCGGTGCTCCTGAGCCAGATCTCGGGGACGTTGCGTCCGGAATTGGCTCTCGAGCACCGGTTCCGTCCTGGGCTCGGCGGCGGTGCCACCACGCCAGAGAACGCGCCGGGGCGGGGCAATGTCCGGCGGACGGTGGACGAAGTCTTGGTCGAGCTTCGGGAGGACATCGACACCCAGTTGGCGGCAGCGGAAGTCGCGCTGAGCGAGCTACCCGGTCGGGATGACCTGGTAGCGGAGGCGATGGGGGTGCTGGCCGAGTCGGCCCCGTTGTTAAGCGACGAGCAGCGGGAGTGGTTGGCTCCGCTGGTTGCTGCGGACCGGATGGACCCAGCGACCAGCGACGAGACGACAAGGCAGGTGAGGGCCTGGTTCGGTGCGGAGTCTGACCTGCGGGCGGACGACGTGTTGGCTGAGCGTCGGGAGGCCATCGACACCAATTTGAAGGCAGCGGAAGTCGCGCTGAGCGAGCTACCCGGTCGGGATGACCTGGTAGCGGAGGCGATGGGGGTGCTGGCCGAGTCGGCCCCGTTGTTAAGCCACGAGCAGCGGGAGTGGTTGGCTCCGCTGGTTGCCGCGGACCGGATGGACCCAGCGACCCGCGACGAGACGACAAGGCAGGTGAGCGCCTGGTTCGGCCAGGAGTCTGACCTGCGGGCGGCATGGCCGGAGGAGCGGCTGAAGGCGGAGGCCGCGATCCGGCAGCCCCCGAGCGAGGAAGCGTTGCGTAGCGCGGACAAGCTGATCGCCGCGGCGTTCGACATGGGTGAGATCAGTGATGCCGACCGGCGTGACGAGGAGCTGACCGGGGCTATCAGGACGATGATCGCCACCGCGACGAGCAGCGGGGGTTGGGCTGCCGGGTTGCAGGTGGCGGACGAGATCGCCGCGGACCGCGGCAGCATGGCGCTTGAGTGGACACAGGACCGCCTCGATGTCGAGGGGTACGTGGCGTCGAGGGCGCTGGACGAACTGGGCGACCCCGAGCACGTGGCGCGGCTGCGGGAGCAGGCGCTGGATCTGGCGTTGTCGTCGATCAATCCGTTGCCGAAGATCAGTGGTTTCCCGCAGCTCAGCCGTTCACCGGTGGAGGCGGCTCGCGACGTTCTCGCCTGGCGGATGCACCAGGCGGGCGGGCCCGGTGTGGCCAGTCTCGGCGAGGGCGAGGCTTTGGCCGCCGAGATCGGTAGCGTGCCGGCTCTGCGCTGGGAGCCGCGGCATGTCGTGCTGGCGGCGGCCGGACTGCGCGACGCCCCCGCCTCCGCATTCGAGGCCGTCGACACGAACAGCAGTTACCTGCGCACCCGGGTGAGCGGCTACAACGTGGTAGACATCGCGCAGGTGACTGCGGCGATCACGGCAAGCAGCGGGAACACCATCCCAGTGGCTGTGGTTGCCACGGCGTTGGTGCGGCTGCTCGGCATCGAGCCGCTGAGTCCGGACATGGTCGCCGCCCTCTACACCGAGGCTGGCGCGCCGCGAGGGCAGGTCATGCCCGACTCGGCGGTCACGTACTTCAGCAGCGTCGAATTCGCCCGCAACGGTTACGATCCCGAACAGATCGCCTGGCTGGTCAACCACTTCGATGCCGAGGGTCGTCTCAGCCTGCGCGAAATCGCCGCCCACCTGGCCAAGGAAACGAGGACGGCGCCGTGGTCGGGAGAGAAATTCGATGCATTCCGCGAGCAGCCCCTCCCCCGTGGCGCGGTCGATCCGGCCGTGCGGGAGGCAGCGAATCAGCACAGCCCGGCGCTGCTGGCCCGCCGCCGGTATTCGCAGGACGACGTGGCCACGGTGCTGCAGAACGCCATCGACGCCAGCGCCGTTGTAGTCGAACCGGAAGCGTTGTCCAGGCGCGTCGCCCGCGCGCTCGGCACGGAGAAATGGACCTGGGAGAAGTTCGAGCAGGTGCGCGCCGCGGCGCCGTCAGAGGCCGATCTCGATCGTGAGCTGATCGGGATCGTCCAGTGGCATGTTGGAACCGCCGAAGTGTTCGGTGCCAAGTTCGGTGCCGACTTCGAGTTCACCGCTGTCGCCGCTGTCGTGCAGGCGGTCTGGGACCAGGAAGGCCGCGAGGTGCCCATCGGGCGCATCGCGGAGAACATCTCCCGCGAGCTCCGGTTGGGCGGGGGGAACCGGCGGCAGTTCGACGAGCAACTGGCGGAGGCGCCGTCGCTGGCTTCGGTCAGTGCGGACACCGACGCCAAGGTGTTGCAGGTCGTCGATATGCAGCTGCTCCGCGAGGACGGCATCAACCTCGACGACATGGCACGGGTCGTTGAGCAGGCCCAGCTCAGGACCGAGTGGGAGCGTAGCTACGCGCCGCTGATGGCGCTGGTGATGGGCGTCGAAGCGTGGACACGCACAGGCTTCGCCCGCGAGCTCGCGCACGCGCCAGAGCTTGCTGACATTCCGCCGGACTTCCGGCCGTCGATCGCCGCGGAAGATCGGGAGTGGCTGCTTGGACAGGGGCTCGACCCGGACAACGTGATCCGGGTGGCCGACCGCATCGTCGAGAGGAGCGATAACAGCGTCAGCGCGGGGTTTGTGGCGGACAACATCATCCGGTCCTTCAAGACCGCTGCGCCCGAGCCATCCTCATCCGCTGACGGTGAGCCTGGCCCGAATCGGCGTCTGTTCACCCGCCAGGTGCTCAGCGACGAAATCCACTCCAGCGGCGAGAGGCATGCAGTCGAGGCCCGCACCGTGACTGCGGTGCAGGCCTTGTTCGACCCGTACCTGCTCGAACTGCACGAGCTGGATCCGGAGGCGGTGGCCTCCGTCGTGGAGACGGAGGCGGCGGCCAACGACATGTCCGTGGTGCAGGCCGCCAGGTGGATCGCCAACGACAGCGGTCTCGTCCGTAGCTTCACCCCGTTGCACCGCCGGCAAGTCACCGGCGCCCGGGTGGCGGAGGTCAAGGCGGAGGCCGACCGGTCCGCCGACCTGTTCGCGGAGATCGACGCTGACCTGCGAGAAATCGACCCCGCGTCGCTCGACAGGGCCGAAGACACAGCGGAAGCCAGCGCGCGTGCGACTCGGACGGCGTGGGAGCAGGCTCAGCAGCGGCTGACCGACGCGTTGGCCAACCTGAACGTTGAGCGGGTCCGGCTCGCTGACCTGCGTGTTGAGGCGGGCACTCTGCCGCCACAGGACTCGGACGAGCGTCTTGCCCAGTCCGCGGCGGCGGTGGAGCGGGCGGAGCGACTCGTGCGGGAAGCTTCGGACGTTGTGTCCGCCACCCACCTCTCGTGGCAGGTGACCGACGCCGGGCTTGCACAGCTGCGAGAAGCCCGTGCCGAGCTCATCGACCAGAGCGAGACCGTCCGCGGCAAGGCCGAGCGCCTGGTGGACAGGGTCCGCGCCAGGTCCCGGGAGGCGAGCCGCGTCGAAGCCGACGCGCGCGAGGCCGCGCAGACCTACCGCGCCAAGATCGCCGAAGCCGCACAGGCTATCGAGAAGCTCGCCTCCCCTGGTCTCGACGAGGAGCAGCGACGGGAAGCCGAGTCGCTGCTCTCGCGGGACCTCGACGATATGACCGAGCGGGACAACCGGATCGCCGAAGCGGCTGACCAGTCGGAGCTCCTGCACGACGCGGCCAAGGCCCTCGGCTCGGAGTTGCGCGAGCAGCACGAGACGCTGAACGCGGCCATCGAGAGGTACCAGACCGTTGCCGCCGCCACCGCTGCGATGGCCAAGCAGGCAGCCGAGGTCCAGTTGCTCGCCATGAGTTCGATGCTGACCATCGAGCGCCTTAAGGGCGTCGAGTCGCTGGTCGACGCGGTGGCCGAGTACAGCGGAGAGGACCGTGCGGCCGTCGAGTCGCAGATCCGCGAGATGAGCTTGGTCGAGCTCGCCGAGGCATTCACCAACCGGGAGCTGCCGATCCAGACCGCCGAGGGCGACCGGATCCTGGTCCCGGTGCAGGTCGAGCTGCACCGGCCGCCGGGTAGTGCCGTGCCGTCCTCGCTGGCGCCCATCGTGGTCGAGTCGAGCGGCACGGAGGACCGTGACTTCGACACTCAGGAGGCATCGGCCAGGGCGGTCTTGCGGATCCCGCTGGGGACGATCGAGCCGGTCTCTAACGCCGACGCGTTCGTCCGTCCCCTGGTGTGGGTCGGACCGGCGGTGGACTCGCGCCATGACCTCGACTACACCGAAATCAACCAGGTCATGGAGGGCGACGGCGGCCGCCCGGCCATCGCCGCAACGATGACCGTACGGGTCGGGTCCGGCGCCGAGGGGCGGCGACCCGCGGTGGCGATCCTGGATGCGGGCCTGCGCGTGGCGAGCATTACGCCGGTTAAAGCAGCCAGGGATGAGGACACCGTCGAGCTGACGCCGGAGGTCATTGACCGCCTCGCCGGGAACGGCATTCGGCTACCGAAGGTGATCACCGAGGCGATCACCGCCGGGGAGCGGGTTCGCCTTGTCGGCTTGACCGAGGGGGCTCGGCGCGAGGAGCACAAGGTCGAGTTCAACACGTCTCAGCTCGAAGGCGTTGAGCTCGCCGCGGGTGTTGGCTTGGCCGCCGGCGAGATGCTGGGGCTCGTGACCGGGCTAATGGGCGGGCTCAACGTGGAAGGCGGGTTCGGTACCCGCAACGGCCCCTTCTCGATGGTCTACGTGGAGAACAAGGTGGCGGCGCTCTACGACCGGCTGGTCTACGAGGTGGGTGGCCACCGGGTAGCGGTGCCGGCGCACGTGGCCATCCGTGCCGGCTTGCCTGTTCCCCGCCATTTGACGCAGTCGAAGGACATCGAGGTTCCGCCCGAGCACCGTGCCCCCGCCTTCCTGGTGGCGCCGGACGAAGTGAAGGAGGTGCCCGAGCCGAGGGTCCGCGAGTTCGCCGAGATGGTCTCCGAGGGACTTGTACTTGGCACCCAGGGCAAGGCCGCCCTCTGGGAAGCCCTTGGCGGGCACCCCGACGCCGGCCGGGGCGAGCTTGCCGCGGCGAAGGCCACCGAGGCGATGCGCAGTGCGACGGCCGGTGAGTTCGCGTTCACCTGGGTGGAGGCCGACGGCAGGGCACATCGGGTCGCGGTGCGCATCGAGGCGGAGGTGCCCAACAGTTTCCAGCCGTCCTCCGAGCGCTCGAGGACCTGGGAGGACAACCGCCTGAACCTGCGTGGCCGCTTGAGTTCTGTCAACCGGTTCTTGCGGTTCGTCTTCGGGCTCTTCTCGTTCCTGAGGGGCAAGCCGAGCTCCTGGAACATGCCGAGCACGGGCGTCAGCGCCGGTTTCAACGTGCGGCGCACCAACATGCAGGGCTGGGCGACGGAGAACGCACGTGGGTACACCGCGGAGAACTTCGTCGAGGCCTACGCGAACGCGCGGGTGGTGGGCGTACACACCTCCTGGCAGCTGCCGAACTTGGCACAGAGTTTGCTGGCCGGCGGCACGATGATCGGCTCGGACGTGCGTGGTCGCCGGGCCGCGCCGACGGCCGCTGACGCGCAGCTGGCGGGCCTCACGCCTGGTGACTCGTTGTATCCACATGAGACGGAGCGTGCGGCGCCCGGCGATGCGCCCGGTTCCCCGGATTTGCGGTCGTTGTCCAGGCCGAAGGCGTTCCGGAACGTGCTGCGCAAGGACGAGTCCTCCGGCGTTAAGCTTCCACCCGAGCCGCAAGCCGTGCCGTCGCCGCGGCAGGGAGTATTCAGCGCGCGCATCGAAAACGCGGTCCTGCTGGCGGTGCCGGAAAGCAAGCTCGCCTGGGCGACCAAGCCGTTGCCCGCCAGTGAGGTCGAGGAGCGGACGTATCTCGGGTCGCTGCCGGACGGTGTCACCTTCCGCAGGCTCGACCCCAAGAAGGTGGGGAACTTCGCGTACCCGCAGACGGTGCGGGTCAGCCCCGCCGACCGGGCTGCCGCGGAGCTGTCGGGTGCCCGTTCGCTGGTCCCCGCCGACGGTGGACGGCCGGATGCACCCCAGCACAAGCCGTCAGGGCTCGCCAGGACGTGGCCGAGTCCCGAGGGGCCGAAGGACTTCAACGAGGTCTTGCCCGACGGGACGACGACGGAGTACCGGTACGAGGCACCTCCGCACAAGGGATCCGGCGACGCGGTTGGCCGACTGGTCGAAACGTTCGATAGCTACGGCGCTCATCGAGTGGACGCCGACCTCGCGCTCAGTGGCCGGGAGCAGGAGGTGCCCGAGGTGGCGACCGGCGGCCTGTTGTCGCGGTGGCTCACCAAGAAAGTCCACACCAGCGAGTTCGGCAACTACCGGCTGCTGAGCGCGCAGAGCACCAAGAACTCCCCTGAGTTGTACCGCTATGCCAGCCAGTTGCCGCTGATGGTCAGGTCGCGTTCTCGGGGATACCAACTGGCCGTGCGGATCCTGCTGTCGTTGATCAGCGTTATGCCCGGCAGCGCTGGGCGGGTGCTGGGCAACCTGCTGGGGCTGTACAACAGGGACCTCGGAGAGACCGTGCTGAAGGCTCCGGGCCCGTTGCAGGCGCTCCCGTACTCCGGTCCCACGGCGGTCTTCGTCGTCGACCGGAAGACGACCTACGAGACGTCCAGCCGCGCGGTCAACTGGTTGATCAACAGCCGGCTGCCAGGGGTTCCGGCGATCTCGGTGGTGCCCAACGCCGCGGTGATCGTGATGCCGCTGGAGGACGCCATCAGCTTGTACGAGGCGGACGGCGAGGAGGTGCCGCCCGAGCTGCTCAAGGAGCTGGAGAAGCACCGGAAGGAGCAGGCGGATGCCCAGGAGACGGCGGGGGCGGAGCTCGAGCCTCATCGGGCTCGGATCAAGGAGTGGACCGACGCCGGTGTGACGGTCGCGACGATCGTGCAGCGGCTGCGTGATGATCACGGCCTGTCGGTGTCGGAGTCGTCGGTTCGTCGTTGGATCGAGGCGTCCCCGGTACAGACCCTGCTGCCGGAGAACCCGGAAGACTACCGTTCGCACAACGGGACGATGGTGGAGTCGTCCGAAGTACACGGGCAGCAGCCCCTTGCCGAGGTCGAGCGGGCACTCGATTTCCTGCAGGTGACCGATGCCGAGTTCCGCGACAACATCCGTGAGTCGATCGAGGACCTGTTGGCTTCGGCGGACGGGCATGTCACGTTGAGCGACGCCCTGGCGGGCAGGACGACGAAGCAGGGCGCGGTGCTGTCGATCGTCAATCCGGCGAGCAAGGGCTGGCGGCGGCTGTTCGGGTTCCACGAAGTGGTCAACGTGCGGATCTCCGCGGAAAGGTCGGACCACGAGGACGAGACGCCGGTGCGGCGTTCCCCGGTGATGCCGACGTCGATGGCCTCCCTCGCCTTCTCGATCGTGCTCACGTCGCTGACCAAGGCGAGGACCATGGTGTTCGGCGGCGGTCCCCAGGTCGGCGGCGCGCACGCCGAACCGCGTCCCGGCGGGGGGGCGGACACGTTCGGCGGGGCCAGCACCGGACTCATGGCGGCCCGCGAGAAGACGAAGGTGACCATCCTGGACGGCAGCGCCAAGGAGGAGCGCGGCGTCCAAACCTCGCAAAAGCTCGTCGCCCGCACCGACTTGAAGGTGAAGTACACGCTGGAGTTCTCGCGGCACGAAAAGCCCAGCTTCTTGCTCAAGGCGGTCACGCTGGGTCATGTGGTTGACAAGGACGTGCTGCCGCTGCGGGACGGTCGGCCGCAGGGTCCGGCGAAGCTGCGGAAGAAGTCGCCGCCGCCGGAGGGAGGGGGCAGCGCCGCGGTGTCGGTGCCGGCGACCGTGCTCGGGAAGGTGGGGCTGATTTCGCCACAAGCCGGGTTCGCTCCGGCGCTGCAGCGCCCGGCACAGGGGCCCTCGGTGACCGTCCACGCCACGCTGCCGGACGGGGCGAGCCCCGTCTTGGCGGTCGGCGACGGCCTCCAAACCCTGGCCATCGGCGAGTACACCTCCAAGGCGTTCGAGTCGGTGTTGAAGGCTCAGCTGGGAAATGCTCCGCTGCGGCCGGGCGCGGTCACGGCAAAGGACCTGGAGAACGCGGCGGCCAAGGAGTCGCGCTACACCGAGGAAGGCAGTGCCGGCCGGTTCGTGCTGGACATGCTCTCGCGCGGCAGCACGGTACGCGGCGGTATGCACGCCATGGCTCACAGCAAGGACCGCTACGGGGCCGAGAAGGTTGTGGTGCGACGGGGTTTCCGCAAGAGCCGGATGAACGTCAGCGCCCACGCCAAGCCCATTCCTGCCGAGTTCACGCTGCTGAAGAAGGTGCCGCCGGAGGCGGGCGCGACGCTGGGCACGATCGACCAGCTCAGCAAACGGTTCGGCGAGGCCGAGGCCACGGCGGTGGGCGCGGCGGCGGGGTTGCGCGGTGAGGGAATGGGCGTCCGTGCGGAGGGTGAGGGTGCCGTCAACCCGAATGCCCGGGTAGTCCCGGAGGGCAACGTGCTCGCCGAGCGCGACAAGCATTTCGAGTCTGATGGGGGGGCGACGAACCGGGCGAAGCGGAACGTCTACAACGACGTGTACATATTCCGCGGTAGCTGGCAGTACTTCCTGTCGGTGAAGACCCGCCACCAGCGCAGTGTGACGCAGGTGGACGCGCACGACGACAGCATCGATTTGGTGACCGGTGATCTCGCACTGCGCCTGGGCATGGCCGACCTGAACGAGCTGTGGCAGCAGGAATCCGTCGCGGTGCCCGAGGGGGTCGTAGTCGGCAGTGCTCCCGGGCGAACCGGAGCGTTCATGCATGGCCTCGGCCAGCCGTACGAGCCGGCGCGGCCCGAGTTGCCTCAGGACGACCTGACCAGGGGCCGCAACCTGGACATCGGGCCCGGTGTGACCATGAACCAGGTGGTCGGCTACCTTGTCGGGCTGCCGGCGGCCCTGCGGCCTGCCACGTACACCTTCGCCCAGGGCGTCGTCTTCACCGAGCCGCAACTGCGCGAGGCGCTGACCAACGCCATCCAGCTCAACTGGCGCGGGCAGCGGGTGCGCAACCTACTCAACGCGATCTACCCCGGCGACGAGGTCGGCAAACACACGCAGCGGGAACGCGCCGTCGCGATCGCCGAGCGCGTGATCAACCTTCGCTCGGCGCAGGCGCAGCACCTCGGCCGCGGTCTGCGCGCCGATCTGCTCGACGCCATCGTCTTCGACCTGGTGACCCGGGGCGAGGGCGCGGCGCTCGATCGCGCCAGGAACATCCGCCAGGATCTGGACTTGCCGGCGGCACCCATCCCCAGCACCGGCCGCCCGGACGCCATCGAACCGGCGCCCGCCCGGGAGGTGACGGAGGTCGCCGGTGAACGGGAGCTGGAACGCGGCCGGGAGGGTTCGGCGCTGCATGCCTTGCGTGTGCTTCGTTCGCTGGTTGCGGATCGGGTGGGCGTGGAGGAAGACGCTGTTACTGATGAGCAGGTCGGTGAGTTCGTCAGGTCCCAGCCGGGCCCGGATGAGGTCGGCCCCCTGCTGGACCGGATCCAGACCGCCCGCGGCCTGCTCGGCGAGGTCAGCGAGGTCAGCGCCGTCGACCGGTTGGAGGATCGCCGTAGGCATTACGTCGCCGCTCTCGGCGAGATCAGCACGCTGCTGGGCAACCCCGAGCTCAACCGCGATGCCGTCGTCGGGATCGCCAGGGAGATCGCGCGTGGGCTGGGAGCACTCCGGGCTGAGCCGAGGACCGCGTCCGATCAGCCGTTTGCCGTTGACCGCGGAGCCGGTCAGAAGCCGTTGACGAGTGAAGCCGATATCTACGCTGCCGCGGGGGATCTGAGGCGTCTGAGGCCGGATTACAACGACCTGAGGGCCGCGCAGCGAATCGTCAGCGAAACCAACCTGTTTGACACCCCGGTTGACCCTGGTTATGTCGATCTCGACGGTGAAGTCGGCTGGGGCCCGTTCAACACGGTGTCTCGCCTCGTTGCCGAGAAGATCGCGAACCGCCCTCGGGGGTGGAATGAGCCTCGTCTGAAGCGGTTCGCCGCTGAACTCGGACGCGTTCTGCGCACCGAGAATCCGCGGTGGGTGGTGCGTAGGGAGCTGGAGAAGCTGAGGGGCGGCGCTGGTCCCGGCGACGCGAGTCATCAGCCCTCCGTCGCGCCAGGTTCGCAGACTTGGGAGGATGTGGTAGCCGCCGCGTTCCGGGATAAGCCGAATGTGCTGTTGGAGCCGGAAATTTGGTTGGACCGGGCTCGTGAAGGTGTCAGGGCGGCTGGTTTTGCGTCGCTGGGGTGGGACCTGAATTCGATCGGGGAGGTTCTGTTTTTTGCGCGGGAGAGTCTTGGTTCGGGTTCTGGCGCGGCGGGGTGGCTCGTGTCCAGGGCTGGGAAGTACATGTACGTTCCGAATGCTGCGGTACCGAATGCGGTGACATCGGATGGTGGGGGGTTGGCGGGGGATCGACCGCGTCGGTTGAACTGGAGCGGTGCGCTGAACGGGCCTGAGCTCAACTTGTTGGCGGGGTTCGTCAAGGCGCCTCGGCGTTTCATTTCGGTGGCGGAGTTCGATGCGCTGCGTGGTCGAAAGGTGGCAAAGTCTTCCGCGTTTGTCGGTGAGATCAATGGGTTGTTGCTGGCGAATAGTGCGGGTTACATCTTTGCCATCAATGACGGCGAAGATGTTACGGGGTTTGTATATGCGTCGACTGGCGAGGAGGGGGATCGGTTGTTGTCGATGGCCGAGATCCCGGACGTCGATCGCACATCGTTGCAGCCCAAACACCGGTGGGTTGGGTGGGAGTTGCTGGTGGGTGACCACTGGCGGGCGTGGTTGAGTGCCGGTGCGGGGCAGTTGTTGTCGGCCCTGCAAAAGGGCCAGCCGCGGCAGGTGGACGAGCCGTCGACGCGGGTAGTGGCGGAACTGAACTCGGTCGGCGCCGAGGCAG
The DNA here is from genome assembly GCF_056431645.1 of Saccharopolyspora sp. NPDC045839. Classification (NCBI taxonomy): domain Bacteria; kingdom Bacillati; phylum Actinomycetota; class Actinomycetes; order Pseudonocardiales; family Pseudonocardiaceae; genus Saccharopolyspora; species Saccharopolyspora sp. NPDC045839. Next base: position 19,113 of record NZ_JBWKKH010000030.1, on the reverse strand, counting down.
GGGTGGGGAACCTGGTCGCGCCTGATGGCGGGAACCTACGGTGGGAGCTGGAGCAGGCCGGGCATGCGGCGAAGCTGACCAAGTTGGATCCACCGGAGCTCGGTACAACGAACAACTCCGCGCAGCAGCTGGCGCGGAGGAAGTGGGGGACGAAGCCGACGGGGGCGCTCGGCGAACGGCGTGCCGAGGAGAGCAAGGTGCATTTGACGTCGTTCAAGCAGGTTCCCCTCGCGTCTGACGCGAGCCCGGCGGAGAGGTTGCTGGCGTTCTATAAGGCGAATCCGGGCCGCCCCATACCTATGCGCATTCTGCAGCAGGCGGGGTGGCCGAAACGGCGGCTAGACAATCCCGTTAACCCGAGCATTGTCAGGTCCCATAACACTCGGATCCAAAAGAGTTTGGGTGGCGGAGGTTTCGAGGAGTCGAGCGGCTGGATTGTCACCGAGATACGTGGTGACGAGACGGCTTATATGTATGTGCCCAAGATGCCGGTGGACGATATCGAAAGTCGAACGGGGCACCGGTTCACCGCGGCCGATTGGGGTAAATTATTAGACCCAATCCCGTTGAAGGTGCTGAATTTCTTCGTGCAGGCGCCGGCGGAGGAGTTCTTCCGTGGTGATCTTCGGAAGAGTATCTGGGGTCCGAACTCCCGAAGTACAGATCGTGTAATTGAGGTAACAATCTCGAAAGTCAACAATGTGTTGAGGCGGCACGGTGCCGGGATCATTGTTTCGCACCCGTCCGGAAAAAAGGATGGCGGTGAGAGTTCGTGGTGGTATACGACGACCGGTGCGCCAGGGGATCGGCTGATTGCTCGGTCCATGATCAAAAATCTGGTGGAAAAGGTGTGGTCGCGCGGGAATGCGCCGCGGACTAAGGGCTTGTTGATGAAGACGCCTGGCCGGTGGGGGTGGTTGGAGCGCGATGAGTTCAAGGTGATGGGTGAGCTGAAAGCCCAGGAGCCGGGGACGCGGTTGAAGCTCGTGGACGCCTCGGTCACGAGTCGGATCAAGGCCCAGTTGAACGCGGTCCTGCAACCCGGTTCAGGTTGGGTTGAGGGTGACCGCCAGCGGGGGATCGTGTTCGTTCCGGGTCAGGGTGGGGTGGAGCTGGAGGAGGCGGGGGATTCGTGGGTGGGGGGTGTGTGGGACAGGGCGCGGGTGCTGTCGGCGGTGTCGGTGTTGGAGCCGCCGGGCAGTGGTGAGGCGTGGAATGAGATTTGGGGCCAGTTGGGTCCGCCGGACGAGTTGGACGCCTTGGCGGGTGAGGATGGGGCGGTCTTTGAGGGTGTAAGGCGGGTGGTGTTGCTTCGGGCTGGGTGGGGCGAGGCCGCTGCGGTGGTGTTCGACGAGATCCTGACTGGTTTGGTGGCTGAGCAGCCGGCCGTGGGGGCATCGTCACAGGCGCTGGAAGCGGGATCGTCACAGACGCAGGTGCAGGCGCAGGAACTGGTGGTGCTGGACGGCGGGTTTGGGTTGCCGCCGGTGGGCGACGCAGGGGCAGACGACGCGGGGTCAAGCGACGCGGGGGAGGCGTTCAGCCGTGACGGCATCGGTGGTGGTGACGCGGGTTCCGGGGATACCGCGGCTTTTTCGGTGGAGTGGACACCGCAGGGGTTGCTGGATGCGGCGGATGCGCTGGATGGGGCCCGGGCGCGTGACTTGTCGTTGGCTCCGGAGCGGTTGGCTTCGGCGATGCGTGAGGTGCGGCAGGTTTTCGATGGCCCGGGGTTGAGTAATGTTGTGCGGCATTGGCTGGCTGAGGCTGGGCCGGCGTATCGGGATGCCGCGTTCAGGATTGTTGCGCATGTGCTGGCTGAAACGCCGGCGGCGATGGCGGCGATGAAGGAGTTGCCGTATTTGCCGGAGTTCGCCGTTGTTGATCTGAGTTCCGTCGTGGGTCTGTTGGAGGTTGTGGCCAAGCAGGTGCCGGCCTGGCCGCTGAGGTTCACGCCGGAGGGTCTGCGAACGGTGGCGGATCGGCTTGATGCGGCTGAGCGGGCGTTCCTCGAGGGGCAGCAGGAATGGAGAACGCTTTTCGAGCGTCTGGCGCAGGCGAAGTCCGAGGTGGCTGACGTCTTTGGCTGGATGTCGGAGAAGCATCTCTTGGCTGGTCTGGATGGGGCGGATCGGAGTGCTGTCCACCGGATCGTCGTCTATGCACTTGTCGGTCGGCAGTTCGCGCTTGAGGTGCTCGACGCGACACCTCAGCTTCGTGTCGTGGACTGGCGTTCTGCGACGGAGTTGGTGCAGGGCATCGCGGACAATATGCGGCAGGTTCGGCAGTGGGGGGCACTGGCGGGTGGAGTTGAGGCGTGGGAGTCGTTCTCTGGCGCGTTGGACCGTTTGCGGCTGAGGTCGCACCGCGTTCCGGAACTGGCGTCGTTGAGCATTGTCGGCGGTGATGTCCGGGATCGGCTGGGGGCGCTCGCGCAGAGTGCAGAGGAGCCGTCCACGACCGAGTTTCTGGTGGTGCAGCGTCCGCGTGGTGGGCAGGACCAGGCGATGCATGTGCGCGGACGGCAGGTGCTGAGTGGTGTGTTTCCGGATGCGCTCGGTGATCCCAGTTCCGGGTATTCGGTGTATGGGCTCGATGCTGGAGGGCGCCGGATCGACCCTGGGCACGTTGCCACCGTGATGCCCGTGATGCCCGGGTGGACGGGTGAGGCGTTGGAGGCGGGGCTGGCCTGGGTCAGCTCTGCCGAGGCCGACTGGCTGCCGCTGCTCCCCGAGGCCGAGCGGGAGACGTATAACCGCAGGCTGGGTCACGAGCAGCGTCTGATAAACGAGGGGCATGTCGGGTACATCAGCCCGGCGGCAGCGGCTTTCAGCGAGAAATACCCTGGGGACTGGAGCAATCTCCAAGAGATTGCCCTGCGAGCGCACTTTGGCTCGCAGCCGGCGCTGGGGTTGTTCAGGAGGACGCCCGAGCTGGCTGGGCTGGTGCACGAGGGCTCGTCACGGGTCTATTTTCGTGGGTTGGTGCCGGTGTTGACGCAGGTCGTGCGGGACAGGTACCAGCGGGCGGCGAATGAGGGCGAGCCCGGTGATCTGGGTGCGCGGCAGCGTGTTCTTGCTTGGGATGCGCTGCCGGTCATTACGTTCGCTGGGCTGGAGGATGCGGCGAATCTTCTTGTTCGTGAGACTGACAGCGATCGCTGGGATGTGCCGGAAGTTCACGACCAGCTGACCGAGAGCGATCGGGAGTCGAACGCTCAGCTGCTGAAACGTGGCCAAAACGCGGTGAAGAGCTTCTTGTCGCCCCGAGAGCCGAATGCTCAGACATTGGACATCTTGCGAACCTTGGGCGAGCTGCCGTCGGCGAAGCTGGCCGCGGTCGAGGTCATCACGGCTCATGTGCTGGCGGGCAATCCGTTGGCTCTGCTGATGCTGGCGAAGACCGAGGCGTTCCGCGTCGCCGACTCCTGGGGGCCTTTGCCCACAACGCGGCCCACCTCAAAAACTGCTGTCCATGTGATGAAGGTTTTCGCGACCTTGGTGTCTGCTGAGCCTGCGGTGACCGGGCAAGAGGATTCTCGGGGCGGAGCGGCCGGACAGGGATATGTGGCGCCGTTGAGCGCCGAGTGGCTGCTTCGTGCGGCGGATGAGCTTCGCGGATACGAGGGAGGCATAGCGGTTGAGACATGGATGGATCGCGCCGAGCAGCTGCGGCCGGCGAAAGAAATGGTGTGGGCCGCGTACGGAGAGTTGAGCGACGACGACCCGGGCGCTCTGCGTGCTCTGAATGCGTTGGACCCGGTGGTTCAGCGCGCGGTCAACAGGCTCATCGCCGAGGCATTGGCGGGCGTGCCGAAGGCGCTACAGATCGTGCGGGCTACGCCGCAGCTCAAAGACCTTGGCTGGGACCCCAATGTGGACCCAGATGTGGACCCCGATGTGGAGCTCGATGGCGTCGCCGTTGCGGTGTCGGCGCTGGAAATCGTTGCTCGGAACTTGTCGGTCTCGCCGGAAAGCGCGCCCCCGGCGTCGATGGTGTTGCCGGTGCGGTCGCAGGGTGCCGTGCCCGGGGAGTCGACGGCCGGTGCGGAACAAGAGCAGACGCAGGTGCAGGCGTGGGACGGCGTGTCCGTGTTGCCGCCGGTGGACGACGCATTGGTTTCAGAGGCACTGCAGTTCATGAGCGGTCTGACCGCCGAGTGGGGACCGGCCCAGGGGCAGGACGCCGCGTCCAATGCCGACGGTAGTCCGGACACCCTTGCAGGCGACAACGTCGATGGTGATGGGTTGCTGGGTGGTGGGTCTGATGATTCTGCGTCGCTGGACGGCCAGCCCGGGTCGGTCGCAGAGCGGCCTTCGCCAGTACGGTCCGACTTTGGGGGCGGCGCGCCGGACGGGTCGTCGCGGGTCGACGATGGGGTTTTGCCCTTGGCGGGCGGCGTCAGGGAAAGCGGCGGGCCGTCGGTGGCGAGTGGGGATCGGGGTAACAAGCGGTCGGCGTCTGGTGTGGTGGGTTCTCCGGCGAAGCGGCCGAGTGTTGAGGGTGCGGGGTCTGGTGGGTTGGTGTGGTCGTGGGATGGGTTGGTCGATGTGGTGAGGCGGTTGGATGAGGCTGATGAAGTGTTTGTTGCTGAGAGTCAGGAGTTTGTGGCGGATGTTGAGTCGGTGATGGGGGAGGGGTTGCCCGAGGCGTATCGCAAGTTGCGGGTTGAGGTGCGCGAATTCTTGGAGGGTCTGCCCGATGAAGTGCAGGGGGCTGTTGATTGGTTTGTGGGTTATGTGCTGGCGGGTCGGCCGTTTGCGTTGGATGTGGTGGAGCAGACGCCGCAGTTGTGGGGGACTGCTGGTTCTGCCGAGTCGTTGCTGGGGGCTGTGGCGGGGGGGTTGGCGTGGGGGGAGTTGGAGGGTGGGTCTGCGGCGCGGGATGGGTTTGCGCGGGCGTTGGGTCGGGGGGTGTCGTTCGACGGTGGGTTGATGCCCGGGTCGTTGGAGGTGGTTTCGTCGCAGCGGGATGTGTGGGGGGTGCTGAATGCGACGGTGTTGCGTGCGTTTGCGGCGGGCGTGGATGCGGTTGAGGCGCTGGTGGTGGGGCGGCCGGTGGGTGGTTCGGGGGATGGTGCGGGAATTCGGGCGTGGCACGTGTCGGTGCGGGACGCGGAGGTGCAGGAATCGCCGTCTGGTCTGGGTGATGAGGGTTTTGAGTACTCGGTGGTCGTGTTCGATAACCGGGGGCAGCGGGTTGATCTGCCAGTCGATGACGAGGTAGCGCTGCGGCTGCAGTCGCAGGATGCCGAGTTGGGAGACGACTCCTGGCTCGGCGCACCGGACAAGTCTTCCAACAATGACGGATCCCCCATGGAGGTCGATGAAACCACTGCCGAAAATCAGGTGATCGGGCATCAGGAGGTGCTGAACCCCGACCCTCTACCGCGTGCGGTAGACCGCCCCGGCGAACAGGGCCAGCCGGAAACGGCTCCAGAGGTTTCGTCCGTTACCAGGGACGCGGCCGCCGTCGTGTTCGATGGCCGGGAGCAGCGGCTTGCTCTGCCGGTCGATGATGACGCGGCGCCGCAAGGTGAGTCGAGTTCGTCGAGCCGGCCTGGCGTGTCTCATCCGGCTACGGCGGATGTGCGGCCGTTGGAGTTGACGACGCCTGGTGGGTTGCAGTCCCTGGCGCGTGACCTTGAAGGGCTGCGCGAGGCGGAGCTGGACGTGGAGAACGCCCGGGAGCTGAGCAAGGTGGGGTCGAAGCTTGGCCGGACTTGGCAGGCAGTCGTGGACAGGGGGCTGCTGCCGGTGTTCCGCAAGGTGTTTCCGCAGGATGTCAAGACGGTTGCCAAGCATATCGTGGCGAAGACGCCGCGGGCCGTGGAGGCGGTCCGGGCATCGGAGCTGGCGGGCTTGGTTAACACCGAGGGTGAGAGCCGGATTCCGCTGGCGGGGTGGCTGGTGGTGCTGGCGCACGTGGCTGAGGGGTCAGGGAATGTTGCCGGTGATGACGGGACGCCGGAAGGGCCGTTGACGTTCGAGCGGTTGGAGGAGGTTGCGTGGGAGCTTGGTGATGCGGCTGAGGTGGAGCGTTGGGCTCTGCCGCCGACGGACGAAGTGCTCGACGAGACGAAGCGGGAAGCTGCGGCATCGAATCTGGTCAAAGCCAAGCTTGCGGTGCTTGAGGTGTCCGAGAAGGAGGCGCCGGAGGCCTTCGGGCAGCTGCAGTCGCGCGAGCAGGAGGTTGTGAAGACGTTCGTCGCGCATGTGCTGGCGTTGAATCCGTTTGCGTTGCGGGTGATGGCGAAGACCGAGGCGTTCCGCGCCGCCGAGTCGTGGGGCAACACCGACGGCTGGGTCCTCGACCTGGAACATTTCACAAAATCCAGGGATTTTGCCGCACCCTTGCTGAACCTGGTCGCCAGGGCTCTCCTGCAGGGGGCGGTTCCGGGTGGATTGTCGCAGAGCCCGCAGCCGGGATCCGCCGAAAGTCAGAAGGTTACGGATCGCTTGCCTGCGGGATTGCGGGAGGTGGTCAGCGCTCTGGACGAGGACGAGCTGCGCCCCTTGCAGGATCTTTTGAAGACGTCGTGGTCGTCTAAGCGGCGGTCGGCTCGGTCCGAGCGGTCGTCGGCTGTGTCCGAGCGGCGGTCGGCTGTGGCCAAGGGGAAGCAGGAGGTGGCCAGGGCGCTGAGCCCGGAGGGCCGTCGGGTCTTGGGCGGCGGGGACTCGGTGGTTCAGAGCGCGATCATCAGGTTCGTCGCCGAGGCATCGGTGAGTGGCTCGTTGGCACAGAAGATTGCGCTGCAAACGGGCTTCACCGCCGGTGACGTCGAGTCGTTGTTGGGGGCTGTTTCGACGGGTATGGATTGGAGGCCGCTGGCGGCGGCCGCGAAGAAGCTCGCGCCGGAAAGCGGCGGGCGGTCGGGGACGAGTGGGGTTTCTAGGAAGCGGCGGCGTGCTGTGGAGCAGGTGGATCCTCTGCCTGCTGCTGTGGAGGAGGTGGGGCCTCTGGCGAAGCTGCCGCGTGTTGATGATGCGGGGTCTGGTTCTGGTGCGGGGTTTGGTGGGTTGGTGTGGTCGCCGGAGCGTGTGGTGGCCTTGGTGGCTGAGTTGGACGCGGCGGAGGGGGCTGTCGCGGAGCGTACGGCTGAGGCTGTGGCGTTGGCGCATGGGCGGGTGGGGCCGGAGGTGGAGGGTGTTTTTGCGCGTCTGCCTGAAAATGTGGGGAAGGCGGTGGATCGGTTTGTGGGTTATGTGCTGGAGGGCCGGCGGTTTGCGTTGCGGGTGGTGGAGCAGACGCCGCAGTTGTGGTGGGCTGCTGGTTCTGCCGAGTCGTTGCTGGGGGCTGTGGCTGCGGGTTTGGCGTGGGGGGCGTTGGAGGGTGGGTCTGTGGCATGGGACGGGTTTGCGCAGGGGTTGGCTGGTCGGGGGGCGTCGTTTGATGGCGGGGTGATGCCGCGGTCGTTGGAGATGATTCCGGAGGACCGGAATGTGCGGGGGGTGCTGGATGCGACGGTGATGCATGCGTTTACGGAGGGTCGGGTTGCGGCTGAGGCGTTGGTGGTGGGGTGGCCGGAGGGTGGTTTGGGGGGTGGTGCGGGAATTCGGGCGTGGCATGTGCCGGCGGTGGGGGAGTTGCCGTCTGGTCTGGATGATGCGGGTTTCCGGTACTCGGTGGTCGTGGTCGATAACCAGGGGCAGCGGCTTGATCTGGTGGTCGATGACGAGGTAGCGCCGCCGGTGCAGTCGCACATGCTGGAGGCTGCGCCTGCCGATCAGAACATCGCAGCCGCACGTGGTGTCCTCGGCAGGTTCGCTGACATGAACCAGTTGATGACTCGGCCTCGGCATTACCGCGCTGCAGTCGACGCGATTAGCCAGCTGTTTAGGGTTCGCGAGTTCAGTGACGCGTATATCGACAACGCTGCTCGGATGATCGCGCACGGGCTCGGGGTGCTTCTTCCTGAGCAGGTGATGCCGTCTGATGCGCCGCCTGCGGTGGTTCTTGGAAACGGTCAGGCCCTGTTGACGAGTAACGATATCCATGCTGCCGCAACGAAACTGAGCCCGCCGGGCTACAACGACCTGACGATCGTGCAGCGAATCGTCAACAAAACCAATCTCTTCGACACGCCGGTTGACTACGACCACGTTTCCCGTCTCGTTGCCCATCAATACAGGACGAATCCCGGCTCGAGCTGGAACGAGAAGCGTCTGGAGGAGTTCGCGGTTCGTCTTGGCCTCATTCTGGGCACGGTCAATCCGGCGTGGGTGGTGCATTTCGAGGGGTTGGCCGGAACCGGTCCTGATCAGGTCGGTCAGGAGCGGCCCGCGGCGCCGGTGCAGTACGACCCGTATGAACTTCAGGCGTGGAAAGAGCAGCAGCGACGTGAGCAACTGCCCGGGGGTAGGAACGATCCGGCCGGGGCAGCGCCGTCTTCCCAGCCGCCGGCACCGGCACGCGCGCCGGAGGATGTGACGCCGGCCGAGTTGTCGGTGTCGGAGGTCATGGACGCGCAACCGATGCCGGTGGCGGGTGATCCGCGTCTTCCGTGGCGGCCTGCCACCGAGGGGCCGGCGACTCAGAACATGGTGCCGTCGGCGGTTGATCTGGAACTCGTTGACCATCTCCAGGGTGGCAAGGACCGGCGTCCGGATTACGAGAGTGCACGTCGGGCGCTTGAGGAGCGGGTGGAGCGGCTGGAGGAGCTCGCCGCCAGCCCCACGACCAGCCCCACGACGGCCGCCCAGCTCGATCGGGCGCGTGAGGACCTGGGCATTTTCGACACGCTCAAGGACCGGTCTGACTGGGCCGCGCTTGATCCTGGCCACGTGGCGGCCATGGTGACGGCCGAGCGGCGCGGCCGTATGTACCTGGAGCGGGACACGGCCAGGCTGCGCGAGCGGCTGCAATCCGAAGAGTGGGCCAAGGGCTATCCGGTCCAGGACGAGGCGCGATATCAGCGGCTGCTTGATCGGGTTTACGAGTACGTCGGCAACGAGATGGTGCCAGCGGTCAACCGGAAGGCCACACAATGGCTCCCCTCGGTCGGACGCACGGCGATGGACCACATCCTTGCCACGGGAACGCTGCAAGGCATGTGGGAGACAGGTGGGACGGCAGGCGTAACCGGATTCGCCAGCCGTGGTGCGTATGACGAGATGTTGGGTCATGCGGCGGCGGTCGGGCGGCAGGCCGGACAGTTCCAGAACCCGAACGACCCCAACAACCGCTTCCAGCCGGCCAGACCTGAGCTACTGCCGCTCTACGCTTCCCACGTAGACCCGCGGTTCGAGCCCTCCGGAACGGACCTGAGCTACGGTCATGTCGCTTTCTTCCTCAAGCCCGAAGTTGGTGGCAGGGCCACGTTCACCCCGAACACCAGCGTCAGCAGCCAGCCGTCCGCCAGCGCGAGGGCGGTCACCGGTCCCAGCGGTATTCCGACGATCCTGGCGTACACCAAGGCGCCCCGCTTGCGGTTGCTGGCCGGCTTGGCCACCAACTTCGAGCACGACCCCGAGCTGGCGCTGTCGCTGGCGGACCGCGCGCCCAAGGTGCCTTACATCGAGCGGCAGATCCTGGGCCGAGTGACTTTGGCCGACGTGGATCGGGTCGTGATCAACTTCGGCAACGGGCGGGACGGCGCACCAACGCTTGTCACGGCCAGAGACCTTGCGTCGGCCCTCGTGGACCGAGCTCGCAGGGACGGGCACAACCTCACCGTCGAGCTGCACCCCGCCGGGAAACCCGCGCCAGCCATGCGGTCTGCCACCGGGTACCCGGCAGTCGTCCGGCTGGGGAAGGAGCTGGAACCCGGCCGGGAGTACTCGGTCGACCGGCTGCGCGCCCTGCGTGTGCTTCGTTCGCTGGTTGCGGATCGGGTAGCCGTGGACGAAGACGCCGTTACTGCTGAGCAGGTCCGTGAATTCGTCAGGTCCCAGCCGGGCCCGGACGATGTCGGCACCCTGCTGTACCGGATCCAGACCGCCCGTGAGCTGCTCAGCGAGGTCAGCGACGTCGACCAGCTGGAGAACCGCCGTAGGGATTACACCGCCGCGATCGCCGAGATCAGCACGCTGCTGGGCAACCGCGAGCTGAATCGCGATGCCGTCCTCGAGGTCGCCAGGGGGATCGCGCGTGGGCTGGGCGCACTCCGGGCCGAGCCGAGGACCGCGTCTGACCAGCCGCTTGCCGTTGACCGCGGAGACGGTCAGAAGCCGCTGAACCTGAGGGGCGGCGCCGGTCTCAGGGAGGGCCGAGGGTTGCGCGGCCTCATGAGGCGGCTGATGAACGTGCAGGAGGACGCTGACCCGTCCACCCAGCCTCCGCCGCGGCACACCGCACCCGAACCGTCGCAACGGCCTGAGGCCGGCCCGTCCACTCAGACCGAGGGCATGCGGATCGCCCACGAGGTGGTGATCGATCCCGCGAATCCACCCGCGGTGCTGTCCCGGCATGAGCTGGTTACGCGCATCGACGGCGGGCGGTTGGTGGCTGAGGATTTCGAAGCGGCGACGGGTGGGTCTCTGGAGCTGCGGCTGCTCGGCGGTGATCCCCGTGAGGCGAGGGCGCGTCTGCGTGCGGCGGCCGTTGTTGCGGATTTTGCCGGGGTCGTGGTGGCGACGGCTCCCGTCGCCGGGAAGGCGTGGGTGCTGACCCGGGAGCAGGTGGCGCGTGAGGAATTCGGGCCGGAGTTCTTGCGGAGCGGGGTCGACTACTACGCCCACGCGGTCGACAGCGCGGGCAGCACGATCGATCTCGACCTGGACCAGCTGTCGCGGACGGCGCAGGAGAAATACGCTCCGCTGACCTGGACGTTGGAGGGAATGCGTCAAGCGGCAATACGCCTTGCAAAGCTGGGGGAACCACCGAACGACGTCCGGCGATACGAGGACTATCGGGCCAAGGTGGAGCAGGCCTACCGCGACCAGCACTTGAGTGAGGAGTCGCAGGACTTCCTGGCCGCGCTGGAAAAGCGGCACCGGGACGCGATCACCGCGATCGTCACCGACGTGCTCTACGGCATGAAGGAAGCGGCGACGATGCTGGTGGCGACACCGGAACTTCAGGGCTCCTCTTGGAGGCGCGCCACCAGCTTGCTGGACGCTTTCGCGACGCAACTGCGGGCGAATCGGCCTGCTGGCCTTGGTGAGATCGCCCCGCAGCCGACTCCGCACTGGACGCCCGAGGTTGCGGCGGCACTCGCCGGGCAGGAATCAGCAGACACGTCAGCGCCGCCTGTGCCGGTGGCGGTTGATCGGGTGATTTCCGGTCGGTGGTTGGCGGACAACAACGTGAATGGGTGGCGTGAGGCACAGGACGATTTCCAGAGGGCGCTGCGTGGGCGGGGGTTCCGGGGTGTGGAGCCGGAGCTGGTTCGGTTGCGTTCTGATGCCGGTGATCCTCGGCGTTTCCTGGAGAGTTTGGTGGAGGGTGATGGTGGTTTTGCTGAGGCGGTGGTGGTGCGGCTGTCGCAGTCCGGGGGGGTTAGGCGGGCTTGGCATGTGACTGAATTGGACGTGTCGGGGTGGGAGCTGTGGGGTTTACCTGAGGGTTTTGCGGATAGTTTCTCTGATTACTTCGTGTACGCGGTTGATAAGCAGGGGCGTGTGGTTTTTGGCGGGTCGTCGGGTACGGAGCTTGTGGCGGAGGAATCGGTCGCGAGCGGTGTTCGCGATGAGACGGAGTTTGGGGTTGATCATCCCGATTTTCCGGCCGATGGGATGACTACCGAACGGGCCAGCACAGGGCCGAACGACCAGCGGGACGAGTCGCTCAGCGGCGACGAGCTGGGGAATCGGTCTCCGGACGGGCTGAGTACCGAGCAGGAGCAGGAGTTTCCCGGGCTGCCGGATGGTTCCTGGCCCGAGGTGGAGGCGGCGGCACTCGCCGGGCGGGAATCAGCAGATGCGGCGGCGTCGCCTGTGCCGGTGGCGGTTGATGGGGTGATTTCCGGTCGGCAGTTGGTGGAGAACGTGGTTGAGGGACGTGAGGCGCGGCGGGATTTCCAGGAGGCGCTGAGTAAGCGGGGGATCGAGGTCGTGGAGCCGGAGCCGATTCGGTTTAGTTCTGACGCTGGTGATGCACGGCGTTTCCTGGATGATTTGGCTAATGGTGATGCTGGTGAGAGTGGTTATGGTGGTGAGACGTTTGCTGAGGCGGTGGTGGTGCGGCTGCCGAAATCCGGGGGGAGCGGGAAGGTTGGGCGGGCTTGGCATATGACTGGTACGAACGTGAAATTGTTGGAGTTCCCTGGGGATTTTGCGGATAGTTCCTCTGATTACTTCTTGTACGCGGTTGATTACCAGGGGAACATCGTTATTGGCGGGTCGACGGGTATTCCTCCTGTGGAGGAATCGGTCGCGAGTGGTGATGATGATCATGCTACCGAACAGCCGGACGAGTCGCTCAGCGGCGACGAGCTGGGGAATCGGTCTCCGGACGGGCTGACCTCGACGCTCGAGGGTCTGCGTCAGGCGGCGCTGGATCCGGATGCGGCGGCACCCGCGGGGCGGGAATCAGCAGATGCGGCAGCGTTGCCTGGGCCGGTGGCGGTTGATGGGGTGATTTCCGGTCGGCAGTTGGTGGACAACGTGGAGAAGGTGGTTGGGGGGCGTGCGGCGCTGGAGGAATTCCAGGGGGCGCTGCGTGAGCGGGAGTTGCAGGTTGTGGAGCCGGAGCAGGTTCTGCTGGGTTCTTTTGCCGGTGATGCTCGGAGTCAGCTGGAGAGTTTCGCAGAGAGGGGTGTTTTTGCTCAGGCGGTGCTAGTGCGGCTGCCGCGATCCGGGGGGGCTGGGCGGGCTTGGCGTGTGACTGTTGGGGCAGTGCAAATGTGGGAGGCGTTGGGCGAGTTCCCTGAGGGTTTTGAGGATAGTTTCTCTGATTACTACTTGTACGCGGTTGATGATCAGGGGCGTGTGGTTTTTCCCGAGTCGTCGGGTGTGGAGCCTGAGGAATCGGTCGGGAGTGGTGCTCGCGGTGGGGTGGTGTCTTGGGTTGATCATCCCGATTTCGCCGGGATGGCTACCGAACAGGCTCGGCCTGCTGGCCTTGGTGAGATCGCCCCGCAGCTGACGGCGGTCGGGAGCGGTGTTCGCGGGGAGCAGCAGGCTGATCTTGATTCGGTTGACGGGTTGACTGGCGGGCTGATCTGGACGCTCGGCGACTTGGCCGCAGCGGCGAAGCGGCTTCGCAACGCCGAGAACAAGCGCCTGTCGCCGGAGGAGCGAGACAGTGTCGAGAGCCGTTTCGGCCAGGCTCTGGAAGAGGTGGAAGGCGCTAGCACGGCGCTGGCCAGGCCGCAGGAGATCTTCCTGACGAGCCTGTCATCGGAGTACGTCGAGGCCATCAGGACGATCATCGCTCTCGCGTTGATCGGCAGTCCGGCGACGACGGGAGCGTTCGCGAGGACGCCGGCGTTGGAGTCTGCCGAGCCCCAGGCTGACGTGTTGCTGAAGATCTTCGTGCAGCAACTGCTGGATCATCGGCCGGGATCGTCGGTGTTGGCTGCGCCGGAGCCGGGATCGGAGACTGCCAGGCGGTCGGACGAGGTGAGCTTGCCGTCGGTTGAGCCGTTGACGGAGCGGCCCGCGCCGGGGTCGCGGGTCGGTGCGCGGGACGGGTCTTGGGACGACGGCGGATCTTCCGTGGAGTTCGATGAAATCGCTGCCGACAATCAGGTGATCACCCGTAAGCAGCTGAGGGACAACGTGGTCTATGGGCCCACGGCGCGGAAGAACTTCCGGCAGGCGCTGAGGATTCGAGGCCTGCCGGACGCTGAGCCGGAGCCGGCCTTCTTCAGCGACGTTGCGAAACTCGCCAAGGCTTTGCTGACGACTCTGGCCGATGCCGGTGCGTTCGTCGAGGCGGTGGTGGTGCGGTGGCCGAAGACCGGGGCGTTCGAGTTGGACGGTCAGGCTTGGCATCTGAGCGTCGAGCAGGTGCGGGACTCGGAATTCCCGGCCAACTTCGAGGACGCTGCCTCCAAGTACTTCCTGTATGCGGTACGCGACGACGGTAGTGCGGTCACCGGCAGTTCCCCGCTGCCCAGTCTTGAGGGCGATCCTGGGGTGGGGTCGTCCGGGTCTCGTGGTGGTGGGACGGGGCCGGGCGGGGTGAGTCTGCCGTCGGTTGAGCCGTCGGTTGAGCGGCCTGTGCGGGGATCGCTCGAGGGGCGGGTTGGTGGGCGGGAGGAGTCTTCAAACAGCGATGGGTTCCTCATCGAGATCGAAGAGGTCCGCGGTGGGGAACCTGCACCAGGCGTGGGTTCTGCCGCCGGGGATTCGGCGGTTGTCCGGTTGGGGCGGGAGCTGGACTGGGGTCGGGAGTATTCGCCGGACCGGCTGCGGGCTTTGCGTTCGCTTCGTTTCATGGTCGCCGATCGGGAGAACGTTGCGGAAGACGCCGTCACCGCTGATCAGGTCCGCGAGTTCGTCGAGTCCCGGCTAGGCCCGGGCCATGTTGGCACGCTGTTGTACCGGATTCAGACGGCCCGCGAGTTTCTCGGCGAGGTCAGCGAGATCAGCCGGTTGGAGGTCCGCCGTAGGCATTACGAAGCGGCGATTGCCGAAATCAGCACATTGCTGGGTGTCCGCGAGCTGAACCGCGATGCCGTCGTCGAGGTCGCCAGGGGGATCGCGCGTGGGTTGGGGGTGCTCCGGCCCGAGTTGGCGACGTCGTTTGGCCAGCCGCCCGCCGTCGGCCGCGGAGAGGGCCGGGAGGCGCTGACGAGTGAAGACGGGATTTATGCTGCCGCAACGAAGCTGGACCCGCCGGGCTACAACGTCCTGAATGATGCGCAGAGGATTGTCGCCGAGACCAACCTGTTTGACACCCCGGTTGACCTGGAGCGGGTCGACGTCGGTGGTGAAGTCGGCGTGGGTTTCCCGTTCAACACGGTGTCTCGCCTCGTTGCCGAGCGGATCGCGAACAGTGGCTGGAGCAAGAAGGATCTGAAGCGGTTCGCCGCTGAACTGGGACGCGTTCTGGGCACCGAGAATCCGCGGTGGGTGGTGCGTAGGGAGCTGGAGAAGCTGAGGGGCGGCGCTGGTCCGGGCGACGGGAGTCATCGGGCTTCCGGCGCGCCAGCACAACTGGACCCGGCGGCACAACGCCCCGGAAACGCACAACCGGCTCGGGCGGATGAGGTTTGGGGGGATGCGTTAAAAGACGCGTTCCTGGCGAATCCGAATGTGCTGTTGGAGCCGGAAACGTGGTTGGACCGGGCTCGTACAGCTGTCGAGGCGGCTGGTGTTAAGGCGTCGGCGTCGAGCGAGAGCTCGTTCAAGAAACATCTGCCTTTTGCGCGGAAGGGCCTTGGTTCGGGTTCTGGCGCGGTGGGGTGGGTCGTGTCCCTGGATCGGGAGTACATGTTCTTTCCGAATGCTGCGGTATCGGATGCTGCGGTATCGGATGGTGATGGTGGGGGGTTGGCGGGTGATCGAGAGCGCTTGAACTGGGACGATGTGCTGGAACAGGATGGGGTTGAGGTGTTGGCGGGGTTCGTCAAGGCGCCTCGGCGTTTCATTCCGGTGGCAGAGGTCGATGCGGTGCACGGTCGAAAGTCGCCCCACGCTTCCGCGCGCATTGTTGCTGAGATCAATGGGTTGTTGCTGGCGAATGGTGCGGGTCATATCTTTGGCGTCTATGACGGCAAGCGGATTACGGGGTTCGTGTATGCGTCGACTGGCAAGAAGGGGGATCGGTTGTTGTCGGTGGCCGAGATCCCGGATGTCGGTCGTGCACAGTTGCAGCCCGAACACCGGCCGGGTGGGTGGGAGTTGCTGGTGGGTGACGACTGGCGGGCGTGGTTGAGTGACGGTGCGGTGGAGTTGTTGTCGGCCCTGCAAGGGGGTCGGCCGCGGCCGGTGGACGGGTTGTCGATGCGGGCAGTGGCGGAACTGAACTCGGTCGGCGCCGATGCGGGGGTGGGGGACCTGGTCGCGGCTGTTGGCGAGAACCTGCTGCTGCAGCCGGCCGGGAGTAAGGCGAAGGCGACGCTGACCAAGTTGGAGGAACCGGAGCTCGGTGAAAAGAACTACCGCGCGCAGCAGCAGGCGCGGAACAGGCGGGGGCTGGGGGCACCAGGGAGGGCGCGCTACGTCAAGCGGCAACGGCGTGCCGTGGAGAGCCCGGTGACGTTGGAGTCGTTCAAGAAGGTTGATTTCGCGTCTGACGCGACGCCGGCGGAGAGGATGCTGGCGTTCTATGTGGAGAATCCGGGCCCCATTCCTGCGCGCATTCTGAAGCAGGTGGGCTGGCCGGGACTGCCGCTAGACGATCCCATCGGCCAGAGTAGTTTCGACCACTGGCACCTTCGTCTCCACAAGCGTTTGGGTGACGGAAGCTTCGAGGGGTCGAGTGCCTGGATTGTCACCGAGGCACGTGGTGACGAGACGGCTTATCTGCATGTGCCCAAGATGCCGATGGCCGATATCGGTGGGCGAACGGGGCACCGGTTCGCCGCGGCCGATTGGGGGAAATTGTTAGACGCAAGCCATTTGAAGGTGCTGCTTTTATTCGCGCGGGATCCGATGCGGAAGTTCTCTCGTACTGATGTTTGGAATAAAATCTGGGGGCCGGGCTCCGACGTCAGGAAGGACCAAGTTCGTGACACAATCTCGAAACTCAACCTAGTGTTGAGGCGGCATGGTGCCGGGATCATTGTTTCGCACACGCCCCGAAAAGGGGGTGGTGAGGGTTCGTGGTGGTATACGACGACCGGTGCGCCAGGGGATCGGCTGGTTGATAAGTCCTCGATCGAAGGTCTGGTGGAGAGGGTGCTGCCGCTGCCGCGCGGGCGTTCGGTGCGGGCTGCGGGCTTGTTGATGAAGACGTCTGGGTGGTGGGGGTGGTTGAGGCGCGATGAGTTCGATGTGATGCGTGCGCTGATGGCTTCTCAGTCGGGTGCGTGGTTGGAGCTTGATGTTTTCGCGGACGCCAAGGGCACGATCCCGCTGGAACGACTGAAGCGGATCGAGCCTCAGTTGAACGCGGTCCTGGAACCCCGGCCCGACCCGGAGGTGCCGGGAGGGGAATCGGTGAGTTCGGGTCGGGTTGAGTTTGACCCCGAGCTGGGGATGATGTTCGTTCGGGGTCCGGGTGCGGCGGAAGTGAAACTGGTGGAGGCGGGGGATTCGTGGGTGGGGGGTGTGTGGGACAGGGCGCGGGTGTTGTCGGCGGTGTCGGTGCTGGAGCCGCCGGGCAGTGGTGAGGCGTGGAATGAGATTTGGGGCCAGTTGGGTCCGCCGGACGAGTTGGACGCCTTGGCGGGTGAGGATGGGGCGGTCTTTGAGGGGGTAAGGCGGGTGGTGTTGCTTCGGGCTGGGTGGGGCGAGGCCGCTGCGGTGGTGTTCAAAGAGATCCGGGATGGTTTGCGGGCTGAGCAGGCGGCCGCGGGGGCATCGTCACAGGCACAGGAAGCGGAATCGCCACAGACGCAGGAACAGGAACAGGCGCTGGACGCCGCGTCCAATGCCGACGGTAGTCCGGGCGCCCTTGAAGGCGACGGCGACGGGTTCCTGAGGTTCTTGGAGGAACTGGACGCCGACGACGTCGTCGAGGGCTTCGAGTTTGACGTTGAGGGCTCCGGGTTTTCCGGTGACTCGGGGGATGTGCGGCCGTTGGAGTGGACGACGCCTGGTGGGTTGGAGTCCCTGGCGCGTGACCTTGAGCTGCGCAAGGCGGAGCTGGACGTGGAGAACGCCCGGGAGCTGAGCAGGATGGGGTCGAAGCTTGGCCGGACTTGGCTGGCAGTCGTGGACAGGGGGCTGCTGCCGGAGTTCCGCAAGGTGTCCGCCGACGATGTCAAGACGGTTGCCAAGCACATCGTGGCGAAGACGCCGTTGGCCGTGGAGGCGGTCCGGGCATCGGAGCTGGCGGGCTTGGTTAACACCGAGGGTGAGAGCCGGATTCCGCTGGCGGGGTGGCTGGTGGTGCTGGCGCACGTGGCTGAGGGGTCAGGGAATGTTGCCGGTGGTGCCGGGATGCCGGATGGGCCGTTGACGTTCGAGCGGTTGGAGGAGGTTGCGTGGGAGCTTGGTGATGCGGCTGAGGTGGAGCGTTGGGCTCTGCCGCCGACGGGCGAAGTGCTCGACGAGACGAAGCGGGAAGCTGCGGCATCGAATCTGGTCAAAGCCAAGCTTGCGGTGCTTGAGGCGTCCGAGAAGGAGGCGCGGACGAGCTTGGGGAAGCTGGGCTGGCGCGAGCGGGAGGTTGTGAAGACGTTCGTCGCGCATGTGCTGGCGTTGAATCCGTTTGCGTTGCGGGTGATGGCGAAGACCGAGGCGTTCCGCGCCGCCGAGTCGTGGGGCAACACCGACGGCTGGGTCCTCGACCTGGGAGAGTTCAAAAAATCCAGGGATTTTGCCGCACCCTTGCTGAACCTGGTCGCCGGGGCTCTCCCGCACGGGGCGGTTCCGGGTGGATTGTCGCAGAGGGGTCGCTTGCCTGCGGGATTGCGGGAGGTGGTCAGCGCTCTGGACGAGGACGAGCTGCGCCCCTTGCAGCCGGTTGTGAATTCGTCGTCGTCGTCTGGGCGGCGGTCGGCTGGGTCCGAGCGGTGGTCTGCTGTGGCCAAGGGGAAGCAGGAGGTGGCCAGGGCGCTGAGCCCGGAGGGCCGTCGGGTCTTGGGCGGCGGGGACTCGGTGGTTCAGAGCGCGATCATCAGGTTCGTCGCCGAGGCATCGGTGAGTGGCTCGTTGGCACAGAAGATTGCGCTGCAAACGGGCTTCGCCGCCGGTGACGTCGAGTCGTTGTTGAAGGCTGTTTCGACGGGTATGGATTGGAGGCCGCTGGCGGCGGCCGCGAAGAAGCTCGCGCCGGAAAGCGGCGGGCGGTCGGGAGCGAGCGGGGCTTCTAGGAAGGGGCGTAAGCGGGGGCGGCCTGCTGCTGTGGAGCAGGTCGGTCGTCGGGTGGGTCCTCTGGCGAAGCGGCGGGGTGTTGAGGGTGCGGGGTCTGGTTCTGGTGCGGGGTTTGGTGGGTTGGTGTGGTCGCCGGAGCGTGTGGTGGCCTTGGTGGCTGAGTTGGACGCGGCGGAGGGGGCTGTCGCGGAGCGTACGGCTGAGGCTGTGGCGTCGGCGCGGGAGGTGGGCGCGGAGGTGGAGGGTGTTTTTGCGCGTCTGCCTGAAAATGTGGGGAAGGCGGTGGATCGGTTTGTGGGTT
>NZ_JBWKKH010000029.1:0-118930 GCF_056431645.1 Saccharopolyspora sp. NPDC045839 | reverse complement strand
TCAGGACTCGAACGTCCAGGACAACAGAGTGCTCACCTGCCGGCCGGCTACCACCAGGAGTGTGCCCGACGGCTCACTCCCAGAACTGATTAGGACCGCTCAAGGCGTCTGGTACAAGTGCTACGTCGTGATGGACATCTTCTCCCGCTACGTGACCGGCTGGTTGGTCGCCGCGGCCGAAGACGCCGTCGTAGCCAAGGATTTCCTCGGCGAGGCCATCGCCCGCAACGACGTCGAGCCGCACACGATCCATGCCGACCGCGGCGGGGCGATGGTGTCCAAACCCGTCTCCGAGCTGCTGGTCGATCTCGGTGTCCTGCGGTCACATTCCCGACCCCGCACCTCCAACGACAACCCCTATTCCGAAGCCCAGTTCAAGACCATGAAATACGTCCCCGGCTTCCCCGAGAGGTTCGGTTCCCTGGAAGACGCCCGCGCGTTCTGCGACGGTTTCTTCCTGGCCTACAACCACGAACACCGCCACTCCGGCATCGGACTGCACACCCCCGCCTCCGTCCACTTCGGAACCGCCGAGCAGATCCGCTCCCAACGCCAGGCCACCCTCAACCAGGCATACGTCGCACACCCTGAACGCTTCACCCGCCGACCAAAACCACCCACCCTGCCTTGAAACAGGCCTGGATCAACCAACCCACCGAAGAGCAACAACCAGCCGGCTAAACACAAACCGTCTCAAGTTGACTTGACAAATACCGCCCGAGCCCTAACTTCTCGGCATTGCGGAGCGCCGCCGAAGGCTGACTGACCGGACCAGCCGCACACTCAGTCCTTCGACGGGATCGCTGTCGTCACCAGCGGCATCCGAATGCCGTGGATGAACTCCTTCATGGAGCACTGGATACAAACCTGCCGGCCCGACCGCTGGACCGCACCTCATAGGGGACCGGCGCCACCTGCTCCACGCGACTACGGGCGCACGCTCGGCCCGCCGCCGGGGACCAGGTGGGTGCATAGGCAGCGATCACTTCCCCGGCACCCGCAGTCGTATGCCGAGGAATGGGCTGCGGACGCCGTGCTCCGGCTGCCGCGCCGCGCGTGGAGGCCCCCTGTCAGGTCGGGGGCTCGCACGCCTTCTTTGGCGCGTCCTCGTCGCCTTCGATACCGGCCGCGAGGGCGGCTGGTGTCTCCAGTGCTTGTTTGAGGTCGCCAAGGAAGGCCATCGCGTCGCGGCCGTTGACCACGCGATGGTCGTAGACCAGACCGAGGTACGTGAACCGGCGGGCTTCCGGCCTGCCCCGCTGGTCCAGGACGAGCTGTTCGTCGATGCCGCCCAGGGAGAGCGCGCAGGTCTGGCCGGGGAAGACGATGGGGGTGGCGAAGACCACACCGTCGGCGGTGTGCGAAGCGATCAAGATGTTGGCGCCGGTGAGCTCGTCGGCTCGGAAAGTGCCGCGGACGGCTTTGTCGCGGAATCCTGTTATCACGTCGGCGATCTGGGCGACGCTCAGCGCAGCGGTGTTGTGTACGACCGGGGTGTACAGGCCCTTTCCGGCGTCCACGGCCACCGCGACGTGTGCGCAGGGGGCGGGCTGGATGGTGCCGTCGTCGAGGAGCCGAGTGAACAGGCTTGGGTGCGCCGGGAGTTGGTCTGCCACCGACTTGATGAGTAGGCCGAGCAGGGAGACGAAGCTGCCGGTGCGCTGGCGCAGTTGCCGGGCGAGGTCCTGAGCCTGGCCGACGTCGACCTTGGCGTAGGCGGCGGCCGCCGGGATGGTGCGCATCGACTCGGTGACCACGGCGCCCACCGCCCGCTGCTGCGCCGACAGTTGCCGGTCGGTGGGGGCACCGGCTTGCGCGGGGCGTGGCAGCAGCGCTTCGATGTCGGCTGCGCGGATCACGGTGCGGCCCAGTCCGCGCAGTTCGTTGTCGGTCAGGCCGTGCTGGTCCGCGAGGGCGCGCGCAGCCTTGGTGAGCGTCAGGCCGGCATCGGTTGCCGGCTCCGGCCGTGCGGTGGGGTCGACAGCCGGTGCGGAGAGGTAGGCATCGCGTTCGTCCGCCGAGGCGAAGAGGTGGGCGACGGTCTGACCGGGGCGGCAGTCAGCGCCGCCTGCGAGGAGGGTGTGCAGGATGCCGTCGGCGGTGCTGTCGATCTCTTCCTGGGTCTTGGAGGTCTCGATCACCACCAGCGGCTGCCCTTTCTTGATGCGTGCGCCGTGCTCGGCGAGCCATTCGACCAAGACGTAGCTGGCGTCGTTGGTGTTGAGGGTGGGCAGCTTGACGCTGATCACTGGGAAGCCTCCGTGAGAGCGCGGCGGAGTGCGGTCGCCTGGAGCAGGACGGTGTGCTCCAGGTGGGCGGCGGTGGGGATGACGCTCGGTTGGGCACTGAGCAGCAGTACGGGGCGGGCCAGCCGTCGCCACAGGTGCTCATGCAGCTGCTGGGCGAGCATTTCGCCCCAGGTGCCGCCTGCCGCGCTGTCCTCTGCGACACAGATGCGGCGGGCGCGGGACACCGTCGCTAGCAGCGGTTCGACGGTGAACGGGTAGAGCCGGGAGGGCACCAGGAGTTCGCAGGTGACTTCCTCCTCCAGCAGCAGGGTGCGCATGGCGGCGACGGCTCGCTCGGTCAGGCCCCCGGGGGCCAGGATGATCCAGTCCGGCTCAGCGCAGTCCACGGGGAACACGCGCGCGGTCCGGCTCGGGTCGTCGAGCAGCTCGTACCGGAAGAGGTCGTCGACGACCCCGCCCTGGTGCATCGTGCGGGTGTAGAGCGTCTTGTCCTCGAACAGCACGCACGGCTGCTCGCGGGAGAGCATGGCGGTGAGGACGTCCGCGTTGTCGTGGAACGGCGACATCTCGTGCAGGCTGAGCGCGGGGATGCCGATGAAGTGCTTCTGCAGGCTCTGACTGTGGGTCGGCCCGTAGCCCCGGTTGCCGCCGGTGGGGCAGCGGACCACCATGCTCATCGGAACGGTGCGGCCGTACATCGACACGGACTTGCTGGCGAAGTTCAGGAGTTGGTCGAAGGCGAGGGCGGCGAAGTCGGAGAACATCATTTCCACGACCGGGTGGTTGCCGGTCAGGGCGAGCCCGGCGGCGACGCCCACGATGCCGCCCTCGCTGATCGGCGAGGAGATCACCCGTTCCGGGTGGCGGTCCGACAGGCCCCGGGTGGCCTTGAAGGCGCCGCCGTACGGGTCGGCGATGTCCTCGCCGATGACGTAGGCGCGGGGATCGTTGTCGAGGAGCGTGTGCAGGGCCTGGTTGAGGTTGCCGATCACCCGCTCCGGCCTGGTCATGAGTGCTCCCAGCGGGACGCGGGGCGGGCCTGGACCTCGCGCACGACCTCGGCGATCGCCAGTCGCTGGCTCCGGTCCGCCACGGCGAAATGCTCCGGGTGCTGCTCCTCGTACCGGTGGTACCAGTCGTGCGCGGCCGCGTGCCGTATCACTTCGGCGGGGCGGGAGTCGTCTCCCTTGCTGTGTGGGCCCACGCGGTTCGTGGTGAACTCCACCACCAAGGGCTGGTGTTGGGTGCGGATGTCGTCGATCACGCCGGACAACTCCCGGCGCACCTGGGCGACATCATGAGAGGTGACGTGGTGGTACCGGATGCCGAAGGCCGCCGCGCGCGCCTGGATGGTGCCGGCCATCTGCCGCTCGGTCGGAGTGGACTGGGCGATCTTGTTGTTCTCGACCACGACCAGCAGGGGCAGCCGCCACAACTGGGCCATGTTGAGCGCCTCGTACACCGCGCCTTCGCCCCACGTGCCGTCGCCGATGTGCACCACCGCGATCCGTCCGGGCTCGGCCCGTCGCAGGTGCAGGGCGACACCCGCGGCCACCGGCAGGCTCTCGCCCTGTACGCCGGTGGACAGGTAGCGGTCGCGGTAGATGTGCTGGCTGCCGCCCACCCCGTGGCACACGGCGCCCTCGCGCCCCATGATCTCCGCCAGCAGGCCGTGCGGGTCCCGGAAGCGGGCCAGGTAGTGGCCGTGCCCGCGGTGGTTGCTGAAGACGTAGTCGCCCTCGTCCAGCAGTGCGTAGAGCGCGACGGGAATGTACTCCTGCCCGAGGCAGGTGTGCGTGGTGCCGTGCAGCAGACCCTGCGAGAACAGTTCCAGCAGGGCCAGTTCGAAGTGACGGATCATCAGCAGGGTGTCGAGGTCCTCGGCCGGTAGCCGCGACAGGGGCTCCGCTCCTGTCCGGGGCGGGGGCTCCGCGCCTGTCCGGGGCGCGGGTGCCATGGTCTCCGTCGCAGTGGTGCTGCCGCCGATGAGATGGGGTGCTGCGCTGGCCACAGTCGTCTCCTTAGAGTTCCTAACAAAGGGTTTTGATGTGTCAGTAGCAGACGATGCAGGTGGCCAGGCCGAGGAACGCCTCGTGGATGTCGTCGCGGCGTTCCCAGCGGATGCGGAGGCGTCGCATGCCGCGGTACCAGGCGATGGTGCGCTCGACGTCTACGCCCTTGGAGGTGGGCGCAACAGAAGGCTGCTCTGCGTGGAGTCTGATGTCATCCAACAAACCGCACTCCAAGGAATTGTTCGCATCGGCATACCCGACGCTAGCCACTCTCAAGTTCGAGTCGTGCTGATCGAACGTAAGCACACCGCGAGTGCAACGCCGCTTGACCGAGGGCAATTTGTGCAGGATTTTTGAGCCAAAAGGGCACCCTCAAGGTGTCCGGAGTTCACAGGCTGATCATTGGTATGGCTCATTTGGGCGGCAAATAAAGGACGGTTTCACCAGCGGCGACCGAAGGAACGCATAATGATCGTTGTCACCGGAGCAACCGGCGAACCGGGAAGTCCCGGACCAGACCGACTTCGAACACCGATGGCTGATCAACCCGCAGACCGGCGAGATCGTGCTATGGACGGCGGACTGTGGCATCGATGGACACACGCCCGTTGACCTTGACGATCTCGACCTGGTCTGCATCGACCCGCTGCCGTCATACGTCTGGTACCAGGACATGGCCGACTTCGCGGAGAGAATCAGCGACGAGGCAGCCGGCCGCAGACTCGCGCGAGCCATCCACGGCAAAGGCGCCTTCCGCCGCTTCAAGAACGAACTGCATGAAGAGCATCCGCACCTGCTACCGGCTTGGCACGCCTTCCGTGACGGTCGCGCACAGCGCCGGGCGGTTGAATGGCTGGTCGACAACTCGCTGGTCGATGACGAAACGGGCGAGCGTTTCGTGGGCGAAAGGGTGCGGGCGAGCGTCGGAGGTCCGCCCGCGCGGGCTAGACATCAGCGGCGGCTGAGCACCATCCTTTGTGGTCTGTTCAGAGGTGCGCCTGGTCCAGGCGGGCGAGGAGGCTGGGTTTGCGTGCGTGTTGCTGCCGCAGGGCTGTGCTGCGCTGGGTGAACTCGTGAGTTCGGCCGTCGCGTTCGGCCAGGGCGCGTAGGTCGGTGAGCAGTGTGACTGCGGCGTCGTACTCGGCGGGCTTGCGGGTGGCGATCATCGCGTCGACACGGGACCAGGCGTCGTCTTCATCGCGGGCCAGCTTGTCCAACCGTTGTTGGAGCGCGAGGGCTCGTGCCTTTTCCCGTCGTGCTTGCTCCGCAGCGCGCTGGGCGTCTTCGCGGCGTTGCCACTCGACCCGTCGGCGCGCCGCCTTGTCGAGGAGCTCGGTCAGCGTGCTGCCGTCAAGTAGGCACGTTCGGCACTGTCCGGCTGCTCCGGACCGGCGACAACGGCAGGTCCTGCTCGCACGCCACGGACTACTTCGTGCGGCTGTCCATCGGCTACTCGCTGGTACTGGGTTGCCGTCCAGCCACCCCGTGACGTCGCAAAATCATCAGGCTATGAACCATATGATCAGGATGATCAGGATGATCAGGATGATCAGGATGATCAGGATTGAAACCATGATCACGACCGGCCTGACACGGGGGCCCGGCTGCGGCGCCGTCGCGCGCTCCGGTTTTGGCCGGGGCAGGCTGCTCATCAAGTACTCCGGCACCGAGTCGCCGAGCTGGGTGACGTAGCGGGCACGCGGCCCCTCCCGGGTCAGCTCGATCGCGAATGAGACGTGCTGACCATCGTTGAGAGTCTTCCAGTTATTCGATTGGATGTCCGGGCGGCGCACGAGGACGTCCTTCTTGCCGACTCGGGGGTCCCCGTCGGCGTAGGCCAGCACCACGAGATAGCCGTAGCCCTGCTCGTCGTAGAACGACTTCACCACGCCCTCGGCCACAGGCTGCCTCCACGGTCTGCTCAGGACGCTTCGACATTTGCCGGACGCCGTGATCATTCGATGATGATCCTGCAATTGTATGAGGCGGCTGGTACGGCGCAGGTGGTTACCGCGCGATCAGTGCCTGAGAACTCCCGGATACTCGTCAGCCACACGACCCGAACACCAAGATCGCTCATATGCCTGGGCCGACCCGCCAGTCCACCAACATCGACAATGCCCCGGCCCAGGCAGGCCCACTCATGCGCAACTCAGCGAGCCGACCAGGCCCTCTTCTCCCTCCCGGCACGAGGCACCCGCTCCGGGACATGCGGCTCGACAGAAGAATCATCGTCCTGCTCCCCAACCGACCCGACGGTTGGGCTCCTGCGGCCAATGCGCGGACAAGTCCAAGAAGTCGATAACGTACGGGCTGGTCAGCCCAGCCTCAGTTCTGGTGGTGGGTTTGTGGGGTTCTTGGGGTTTGTGGGGTTTTCAGGGCCTTTGTTGTTGGGTTGGGACTTCTGCTCTTGGGGCCGAGCTCAGGTAATTGCCCACCCTGATCACCAGGAGGTTCATCTCGTAGGCGATCGTTCCCACGTCCGCTCCTTCTTCTCCCAGTATCGCCAGGCATGCTCCGGCGCCCGCTGCCGTTATGAAGACGAACGCGTGGTCCAGCTCCACCAGCGTTTGCCGGACTCCGCCGCCGCCGAAATGCCTTCCCGTTTCCTTCGCCAGGCTTTGGAAGGCCGCCGCCATCGCCGCCAAGTGCTCCGCGTCCGCTGTGGACAGACCCGCCGAACGGGCCATCAGCAGGCCATCCGCCGAGAGCACCACTCCCTCGCGGGCTCCCACCACCCGGGCCACCAGGTCGTCCAGCAGCCAGTTCAGCTCACCATCGGGGCCGATCCTGTCGGTCATCCGCGCATTTCCCCTTCGTCGCCGGACTGGTCATTCCGGTTCCTCCGCCCGCCGCGCTGCGCGCGTTCCGCGTTGGAAAGCGGCCATGTTGCCACGGCTTCGCTCCGACGAGTGCCCGGCACGCCCGGAATCGCCGTCACCCGACTCCGAATTGCGGGCATCCGGGCGAATTCGCGGCGGGGTCGGCAATCTCGGTTCGGCTTCCTCCCATTCCGCCGGGCGGGTGAAATCCGTCCTGGTGTCGAACATCGGCTCGGTCGCCAGGATTTCGGTCGGCAGGAGAACCGTCGCCACCGTGCCGTTCTCGGCGGCCTCTTGCAGGACGACCTTGATGCCGCGGCGCGCGGCGAGCTGCGCCACCACGAACAGCCCGAGCCGGGGATCGCCGCGCAACGTGATGTCCTCGAACCGCGGTGGCGTCGACAGCCGCACGTTGGCGTCGTCGCGGTCCGCCGGGCGCATTCCCAGCCCTTCGTCCTCGATCCGCACCAGCACGCCGCGCCGCTCGTTGCTGCCGTACACCTGGACTTCCGAGCGCGGCGAGGAGAACGACGTGGCGTTGTCCATCAGCTCCGCCAGCAGGTGGATCACGTCGCCCACCGGCGCACCCACCAGCGACACGTCGGGCATCGGGTGAATCCGGATCCGGTCGTAGAGCTCGGTTTCGGCGACCGCCGCACCCACCACGTCCGCCAGCCGCACCGGCTTTCGCCACTGCCGCCCCGGCTGCTCGCCGGCCAGGATGATCAGGTTCTCCGCGTTGCGGCGGGCCCGGGTGGCGAGGTGGTCGAGCCGCAGCAGCGCGTCCTGCCGCTGCGGGTGCTCCTCCCCTCTCGCCAACTCGTCGAGCACCTTGAACTGGCGGTGCACCAGCCCCTGGTTCCGGTGGGCGATGCCCAGGAAGACCTTGTTGATGCCGGCCTTCGCCTGGTTCTCCCGCACCGCCGCGGCGACCGCGGTGTGGTGCGCGGTGTTGAAGGCCTCCGCCACCTGCCCGATCTCGTCGTTGCCGTGCTCCAGCGGGGAGAGCTCGGTCTCGACGTCGATCTGCTCGCCGCTCTTGAGCCTGGACATGATGTCGGGCAACCGCCCGCTGGCCAGCCGCAGCGTGTCGTCGCGCAGCTTCGCCAGCCTGGTCACCAGCGTCCGGTCGACCAGCCTCCGGGCGTTGCGCGCGGCGAGCACGATGCCGACCAGCACGGCCAGCAGCGCCGCGAGGCTGCCCACGATCACCTGGACGAACCGGTCGGTCCCGTTCTGCAGGCCGAGGTCGGAGGTGGTCTTGGCCTGCTCGATGGCGATCTCGACCAGGTCCTCGGCGACCGCGTTGGTGGACTGCCGCCACTCCTCCTCGTCGACGGCGAACGTCCCGCTGCGCTGCGGCGGGTGCTCGACGAGCGCGTTCTCGAAGCCGACCAGGCGCTGCCAGTCGGGGCTGGCGATGAGTCGCCGGTACAGCTCGATCGTGCTCGGTGCGGCGGCGGGCACCGCGGTTTCCAGCCTGGAGCGGTAGGCGCCGACCAGGGCGGCGAAGGACAGGTGGTCCTCGGTGTTGAACTCGCCGCCGACCAGCGCGGCACCGCCCAGCGATGCGGCCTGGGACATCTGGTCGGCGGCGCGGAACACGTCGGTCGCCACCAGGGCGGCCTGGCTGACGGCCAGGTCCGGCGTCACCCGCGACTGGGTGTCGAACAGGTTGACGCCGGCGTCGAGCAGCCGGTTGTAGAAGCGGAAGGTCTCCGCCCGCGACGAGTTCCCGGCATCCGCTCGGGCGCGCTGGTGCGGCAGCCGGACCAGCAGCGCGTCGAGGTCGCGCGCCCGGATCGCGATCCGCGACGGCGCCTCCTCGGCGAGCTGCCCGAGGTTGGCGCGCATCTCGCCGACGGCCGTGTCGGTCCTCGCGCGTTGCGCGATCAGCGCGGCCGGGTCGATGTCCGGGCGGCTGAGCCGCTCCATCGCCAGCTGGCGCTCCTTCTGCAGGGCCGCCAGGCTGTTCACCGCCGGGATCGAGGCGTTCTTCACCCCGACCGCGATCACCCTCGCGCTGTAGCCGTCGTAGACGGTCAGC
The DNA here is from genome assembly GCF_056431645.1 of Saccharopolyspora sp. NPDC045839. Taxonomy (NCBI): domain Bacteria; kingdom Bacillati; phylum Actinomycetota; class Actinomycetes; order Pseudonocardiales; family Pseudonocardiaceae; genus Saccharopolyspora; species Saccharopolyspora sp. NPDC045839. Next base: position 109,800 of record NZ_JBWKKH010000029.1, on the reverse strand, counting down.
GACGAGAACCCGAGCCAGAGGGCCAGCAGGATCACGCTCGGCACCACGCCGATGCGCGTCAGGCGGGCCCGGATCGTCCTGTAGTCACTACCCGAACTGCTCGTCCGCGTCACAGTGCTCCGCTATGTCGAACCGCCCTGCGACCAGCCCGCTTCCGCACCAGCGCGGGCGGTCGCGCGGCTGAACACTAGCACAGGGTGATCATGAAAACACGGAAACGTTTCATCACCGTTGCCGCGGTCAGGCGTCGTAGTGCGGCTCGGAGCGGAGCAGGAACGTGGCGTCGTCGCCGGGCCCGAGCTCGCGGGGCTCCGCGCCACGGGTGAACAGCCGCGCGCCGGTGCCGCCGCCGAGCTCGGCGTGCTCGCCGCGGACCCGCAGCCAGGAGCCTTCCCGGAGACCCAGCACGGGCACGTCGTTGTCCTCCAGGAACTCCGCGATCCGCTGCTCGCGGGTCTCGCCCATGTGCGTGCTGCCCGGGTCGGGGTCCAGGTAGTGCGGGTTGATCTGGAACGGCACCAGCCCGATCGCCTCGAACGACGGCGGCTCGACGATCGGCATGTCGTTGCTGGTCCGCAGGCTGGGGCAGGCCATGTTGGTGCCCGCGCTCGCGCCCATGTACGGCGTGCCGCCGCGCACGGCCTCGCGCAGCGCGGTGACCAGGCCGAGCCGGTGCAGCGTGGACAGCAGGCGGAAGGTGTTCCCGCCGCCGATGAACACGCCCTCGGCCTCGCGCACCGCCGCCACCGGGTCGTCGGCCCGGTGGATGCCGTCGACGGTGACGCCCAGCGGCGCGACCGCGGCCTGCACGGTCGCCGCGTAGCCGTCGTGGTCGCGCTTGGCGAACGGGACGAACAGCAGCCGCCCGCGACCGGCCAGCAGCTCGGTCACGGCCGGCATGGCGTGTTCGAGGAAACCCGTGCCGTGCTTCATCGAACTGGACAGCAGCAGCAACTCCACGTCGGCCTTCTTTCCCATCGGACGGTCTTCCAGGGCCAGGCTATCCCCGGCCGCCGCCCTCCACAGTGGACAGGCTCAGCGGGGCAGGGGCTGGGTGCGCTCGCTGGTGCCTTCCCACAGGTCCTCGACGTACTCCTGGAGGGTCTTGCCCAGCAGGTAGGCGCCCGCCGGGGCGACCACGGTGAACGTGTCGTCCGGTGACTCCGGGATCACGGCGGCGCGGCCGGACGGCGCGTGCTGCACCTCGACCCCGAACGGCCCGCTGCGCACCGCGCCGGAGGCGACGCGCAAGCCGACCGTCAGGTGGGCGGTCATCCTGTCCGCGCGCCGCAGCAGGTCGCCGATGGCCTGCGCGTCTTCCGGCGGCACGCGGCGGCGCTTGAGCTCGTAGGCCAGCCAGTCCACCTGGCGATCTCCGCGCTGCTCGGCGTCGGCGCGCGCCTCGGCCAGCACGCGGGTCGGCACGGTGACCTCGCAGCCCTCGGCCGGTTCGCGGTCCGGCAGGCAGCCCACCAGCGCCGGCCACGGCGCATCGGGGCGGACCTTCTTCGCGGTCACCGACCCGTCCTGCACCAGCACCCGCGCCGCGTGTCCGTTGCCGACCGCCACGACGGCGCGCAGCTCGGCCTCACCTGGGACGTTGACCTGCGCGAATCCGAACACCGATGCGCGCGCCAGGTTCGCGGTCAGCTCGGCCCAGGGGCCGTCCGGCGACTCGTGGGCGGTCTGCGGCCGCGCGATCAGGAACGCCTCGATCTCCGGCCCGACCGCGTGATCGCGCAGCAGGCCGCCGAACTCCCGCAGGCTGCATCGCATCGCCGGCTCCGTGGTCCATCAAGATCCCCTGTGGGCGGCAGGATATCCGGGGCGCTGCCCGCTTCGCGGCGTTTTGTTTTGGCCGGGATCGCCGGGTGTCGTCAGCGCTCTTCGACCTGGGGCCGGGCGGTGCGGCGCACGATGCCGGCCAGGGCGCTGCTGACGATCGTGACGATCAGCGCGCCCCAGAACGCCGACCAGAAGCCGTCGACGTGGAACGGCAACTGCAGCTCGCCGGCCAGGTAGCTGGTCAGCCAGAACAGCAGCGCGTTGACCACCAGGCCGAACAGCCCGAGCGTCAGCAGGTAGAGCAGGCAGCCCAGTGTCTTCGCGACCGGCTTGAGCACCACGTTGACGATGCCGAAGATCACCGACACCGCCAGCAGCGTGAGGATCTTCGCGGTGGTGTCCTCGCCCTCCAGCGTGATGCCGGGCAGCGCGGTGGTGATCCACACCGCGACCATGGTGATCAGGATGTACAGCAGCGTTGCCACGACGCGCCCCTCCCTGCCGGCTTCCGCAACGAACATCATCGACGCTACCGGTGTCCGGGGATCGCGCGCTCGCGCGGCGTTGTGATCTCCGGTTCAGCTGAAGAGGGTCGCCATCAACCGGAGCGCGTCGCCGTCGGTGTCGTCGTGCGCCTCGGCGAACCGGAAGACCAGGCCTTCGCGCAGGCCCCAGGGGCAGATCTCCAGCTCGTCCACGCCGATGGTGCGCAGGATCAGCTCGGCGACGATGGCACCGGCCAGGATGCGGCGGGCGCGGCTGCGCGACACGCCGGGCAGCGCCGCCCGCTGCTTCTGGTCCAGCTCCGCGAGCCGCGGGATCCAGGGGCGCAGCTTGGCGCGGAGCAGCCGGTCTGGGTGGCGGGCCATCCTGCCCGGCGAGCTCTCGGTGAGCACGGCCAGCTGCCGCAGCACTTTGGACAGCGCCACCGGATGCCCGAGGTCGCGGTCGGCGAAGGTGCGCAGCGAGCCCGGGATGGTGCCGCGGACCGCCGCGACCAGCTCGTCGACCTGCTGCGGCTCCGGCGGATCGTCCGGCAGGTACTGCCTGGTCAGCCGGGCCGCGCCGAACGGCAGCGAGACCACGTCGGTGGGTTCGCCGCCGGTGCCGGTGGCCACGTCGATGGTGCCGCCGCCGATGTCCACCATGGTCAGGACGGTGCCGCAGCGACCGTGCCAACGGCGGGCGGCGTGATAGGTGACGGCGGCCTCGTCGCGCGGGCTGAGCACGCCGATGCGCACCCCTGCCGCCTCGCTCAGCCGCTGCCGCAGCTCCGCGCCGTTGGCCGCGTCCCGCACCGCCGAGGTCCCGTACGCGATCAGCGCGTCGGGTTTCTCGTCGATGGCCGCGTTCACGCAGTGCCGCACCGCCCGCTCCGCGTGCTCGACGCCCAGCTCGGTGACCAGGCCGTCCGCCCCGGTGTGCTCGGCGAGCCTGGTCCGGGCCTTCGCGCTCCAGTCGGCGCGCGGCATCCGGGACCGGTCGAGGTCGACGATTTCCAGGCGCGCAGCAGTGGACCCGATGTCCAGCAGAGCCAATTTCATGCCGCGACCGTCCGCGCACCACGCGGCTCGCGGCGCGGCGTGGTGGAGGTAATTGGCGGCATGCTCCCATTGTCCGGGTCATTTCGGTCGAAAATCCCGCCACGCCAAGGTTTTCTTGAGAGTTGTGTCACATTCTCGGGGCCAGGCGCCATCTCCCGGCGCGACTTACCCGGCGGTAGCCTCTGGACTAACTCGGCGGCGTGGCCGACGCCCCGGCATCGCCGCTCGCCACAGACCGGAAAGGTTCGGCCGATGCGCATCGGGATGCCGCTGAACTACAGCGGAGGGTTCAAGGAAACCGTCGACGACCTGGCCACCTACGAGAAGGCCGGACTGGACATCGTGTACGTCCCCGAGGCGTACTCGTTCGACGCGGTCAGCCAGATGGGCTTCATCGCCGCCCGCACCGAACGCCTGGAGATCGCCTCCGGCATCCTGCAGATCTACACCCGCACGCCGACGCTGACCGCGATGACCGCGGCGGGCCTGGACTTCGTCTCCGACGGCCGGTTCACCCTGGGCATCGGCGCGTCCGGGCCGCAGGTCATCGAGGGCTTCCACGGGGTGCCCTACCACGCGCCGCTGGGCCGGACCCGCGAGATCGTCGACATCTGCCGCCAGGTCTGGCGCCGCGAGAAGGTCCAGCACGAGGGCAAGCACTACAGCATCCCGCTGCCCGCCGACCAGGGCACCGGGCTGGGCAAGCCGCTGAAGATCATCAACCACCCGGTGCGCGACCGGATCCCGATCATGATCGCCGCGATCGGGCCGAAGAACGTCGAGCTGGTCGCCGAGATCGCCGAGGCCTGGGAGCCGATCTTCTACCTGCCGGAGCGGGCGGCCGAGGTGTGGGGCGAGCCGCTGGCGGCGGGCAAGGCGAAGCGCGACGCGTCGCTGCCCCCGCTCGACGTGGTCGCCCAGGCGCCGCTGGCCATCGGCGAGGGGCTCGACGACCTGCTGGACTTCGCTCGGCCGCACGTGGCGCTCTACGTCGGCGGGATGGGCGCGAAGGGCAAGAACTTCTACAACAACCTGGCCCGCCGCTACGGCTTCGAGGCCGAGGCGGAGCTGATCCAGGACCTCTACCTCAGCGGCAAGAAGGAGGAGGCCGCCGCGGCGGTGCCCCGCGAGCTGCTGGAGAAGACCTCGCTGGTCGGCACCGCGAGCCACGTCAAGGAGCGGCTGGCGGCGCTGAAGGAATCGGGCGTCACGACCCTCAACGTGACGCCGCTGGCGGGCGATGCGGCCGGCCGGGCCAAGCTCATCGAGCAGGTCAAGCAGCTCGCCACCGACGTGTGAGGGTCCCGCAATTTCAATGGAAATCGGACCTCTGATTTCCATTGAAATTGCGGAAGTTGTCCACAGCCTCCGGCGTGTCGGGACCTGACACGCCGGAGGACCGCAGTTTCAATTGAAACTGCGGGAAGATCGGTTGGAACTGCGGGAAGATCGGCGTCATCTTGTCAATGGCAAGATGGGCGCATGAGCACGGAGCGGCCCTACCACCACGGAGATCTCCGCCAGACCCTGCTGGACGCGGCGGTCGAGATGATCGCCGAGAACGGCCCGGCGCAGCTGAGCCTCCGGGACCTGGCCCGGCGCGCCGGCGTTTCGCACGCCGCGCCGCGGCACCACTTCAAGGACAAGGCCGGGCTGTTCACCGCGCTGGCCGCGGAGGGCTACCGGCTGCTCGCGGAAGCCCTGGCCGCCGACCTGACGCTGATCGAGCTCGGCGCCCGCTACGTCGGCTTCGCGGTGGCGCACCCGTGCCACTTCGAGGTGATGCACCAACCGGACCGGTGCCACCTCGACGATCCCGACCTGCTCGCCGCGAAGGCCCGGGCTTGGGGCGCCCTGCGGGCGGGCCTGCCCGCGACGCTCGGCGACGCCGAAGCCGACCGGGCCGCGCTCGCCGCGTGGTCCATCGCGCACGGCTTCGCGACGCTCCGCCTGACCGGCAACCTCCCGGCGGCGGCGCGCGACCGGGATCCCGCCGAGGCGTTCCGCGAGATCGCCGGGCTCCTCGACGTCGACCCTGACTAGGGCGTTTCCGCAGGTGAATGCCCGTGAGCACGTTGGGCTGCCATGGCAACCCAACGTGCTCACGGGGCCTGACCAGGCGATACCTAGGCTTCCGCCGCCGCTTCGCGGGCGTGCTGGGGCTCCGCCGAACCGGCCTTGTGGGTCTCGCGCAGCAGCAGCACCGAACCGAGCGTGCACAGGCCCATCAGCAGCAGGTACACCGACACCGACGCCGAGCTGCCGGTGGCCGCCAGCAGGGCGGTCATGATGAACGGCGTGCCGCCGCTGACCAGGATCGCCGCCAGCTGGTAGGCCAGCGAGGCGCCCGAGTAGCGGACGCGCGGGGCGAACAGCTCGCTCAGGTACGCCGCCAGCGGCCCGTAGGTCAGGCTCGACCCGATGCTGCCCACCGTCGCCGCGATCGCCACCCCGGCGATCGACGCGGTGTCGACCAGCCAGAAGAACGGGAACGCCCACACCGCCAGCAGGACCGCACCGGCCACGATCAGCGGGCGCCTGCCCCAGCGGTCCGACAGCGCGCCGCTGGCGAAGATCACGACGATGCCGACCGCCGACGACACCAGCGTCACCGCCAGCAGCGACTGGCGCGGCATGCCCAGCTCGCGGGTGCCGTAGTCGAGCAGGCCCGAGATGCTGATGTAGAAGATCGAGTTGGTGGCGAACAGCAGGCCCGCGCCCAGCAGCACGGTCCGCTTGCTGGTGCGCAGCACCTCCATCAGCGGCGCCTTGACGACCTCCGCGTCCGCCTTCTCCTTGCGCTCCTTCAGCTCCTGGAACACCGGGGTGTCCTCGATCTTCATCTGGATGTACAGCACGACCGGCGCCAGCACCGCGCTGGCCAGGAACGGGATCCGCCAGCCCCACGCCTGGAACGCCTCGGGGCTCAGCGCCGCGCCGACGGCGAGGAACGTGATGTTGCCGAGGATCACGCCGAACGGCACGCCCATCTGCCCGAAGGTGCCCGCCATCCCGCGCCGGCCGCGGCCGGCGTTCTCCGTGAGCAGCAGGACGATGCCGCCCCACTGCCCGCCGACCGCGATGCCCTGCAGGAACCGCAGCGTCACCAGCAGGATCGGCGCGAACACGCCGATGGAGTCCGCGCCGGGCAGCACGCCGATCAGGAACGTCGCCGTCCCCATCATGATCAGGCAGGTCACCACGGCCGGCTTGCGGCCGATCTTGTCGCCGAGGTGCCCGAAGATCAGGCCGCCGACGGGCCGGGCGATGAAGCCCGCCCAGAACGTCGCGAAGGACAGCAGGACGCCGATCAGCGGGCTGGCGCCGGGGAAGAACAGGTGGCCGAAGACCAGTGCCGCGGCCGTTGCGTAGATGAAGAAGTCGTACCACTCGATGGAGCTGGCGATCAGCGCCGCGATCATCAGCTTCTTGGGGGTCCTGCTGGCGTGCGTCGTCGGGTCACTCGCCGTCATCGACAGACTCCCTTGACTTGATGGCTGGAGACCAAGATCACTTTCAGACCGACCGGTTGGTACGACTGTGATGTGCGTCTCTGCTCTCGTCAAGACCGAATTCACATCCAGACCGAAGCCGTCTCAGTGCCCCATTCGCGCGTTCGGCTGGTCACGACGGAGTAACTCGCCCGGCCTACCTCGCGCCAGGACTGGCGGTACTCGATCGCGTCGGCCGGTTCGAGCAGGAGAGACTGTCGGTGTGACTGGATCGACGCTGCTGCACCTGCTGCCGCTGAAAACCTTCCACGCCGACCGGAACTCCCCCGTCAGATCCGCCAGCCTCGAGACCGAGGGCTTCGTGCACTGCTCGCCGGACGAGCGCACCACGCTCGCGGTGGCGAACACCCTGTACCGCGAAACGACCGAACCCATGGTGGCGCTGGAGCTGGACCCCGCGAAGCTGTCGGCGCCGGTGCGCTGGGAGGAGCCGAATCCGGCGCCCCCGGCGGGGACGCCGGCGGATGCGCTGTTCCCGCACGTCTACGGGCCGCTGGAGCGGGAGGCGGTGATCGGCGTCCGCTACGCCCGGCGCGACGCGGCGGGGCGCTACCTGAGTCTGGAGACGCGCAGCCGGACCGCCGAGGAGTTCGACCTGCTGCCGCACCCGGAGGGCGGCTGGTACCGGCAGACCTGGGCCGGACCGGTCCGGATCGAGCACAACGGCGGCACCCGGTCGAGCGCGACGATGATCTACTTCCTGCTGCCGCCCGGCCAGTTGTCCGCCTGGCACACGGTCGCTTCCGACGAGCTGTGGCTGTGGCACCGGGGCGGGCCGCTGACCCTCTGCCTCGGTGGCGACGGGCCGCGCCCGGTCGACGAGCCCGAGCGGTTGGTGCTCGGCGCGGGCGCCGGGCAGGCGCCGCAGGCCGTGGTCCCGGCCGGCACCTGGCAGTGCGCACAGGCCGCCGCGACGGCCGAGACGCTGGTCAGCTGCGTTGTTTCGCCAGGATTCGACTTCGCCGACTTCCGCGTCCTGTAGGCGGGTCGAAGGAGTGCCGGGGCCCGGGGCGGCGCATCGCGCCGGGACCGCCGGCAGGTGCCGCGGCCCGGCCGCGGACCGCCTCGGCGGACGTCCGGAGCATCGCGAGGACCACTGCGAACGCGGCGGCGAGGGCGTTTCGCCGGGGTCGCCCGCCCGGCGCCGCTCGCTGCTGCCGGTACTCGGCGACGAGTCTGCCGGTCTCGCGATGCCGGCCCCGCGCGGTCTCGCGGCGCGGCACGCCGGAACCGAGCATCTTGCGCTCCACCCAGGACATCGTGATCAGCGAGCCGATGATCGCTCCGATTCCGATCGAGACAGCCCATGCGAACCCTGCCAGCGAATTGATCACCGGCACCACCCCCCCACGACGCAGCGGGCCACCGGTTCCAGCGACTCTTGCCGTCGACGCGAAACGACACCGCACCAATGCCGTTTTCGCTGTGGCCCTTGGAGATTCACCGTAATTCGGGACGTTCATGACCGCTGGGTGTGAACGGCGCCACTCGCCCGAACAGGTGAAAAGTGATCAGGTTCGCCGGTTCGCCGGACGGCGGGCTCGGCGTGATCGGGCGGACAGTTCTTGATCGGGCAAAACGCGCGGAACCGGAGCTACCATCGAAAACGGTCCGGCCGCCGCCGGCACCCGGTCGCCCGAGAAGGCGCGGCGCCGGGCAACCCGCCGCGATCGGCGCGCGTGTTCCACAGCAGCCCGCTGTTCGCACCGGGATCGCCGACGGGCCGCGATTTCAGGGGAGGTAATCGGGTCGTGAGGGGTTACACCGTCCACCTGCTGTTCCATCTGCTGGCGATCGCGGCCGGTGCCGCGTGCGGCATCGCGGGCGGGCTGTGGTGGTTCGGCGGCGACCCGAGCGGCCTGTGGCTGGGGATCGGCGCGCTCGCCGTCGGGGTCATCGTGCTGATCCTGGAATCCCTCTACATCAGCGCCGACCAGCCGGCCACGCCGCCGCGGCAGCCGGCGCGACCACCGCTGGAGTCGCGGCCGCGGATCCCGCTGCCGCCCCGCGAGCGCACCCGGCCCGATCTCGAACCCGTGGCGGCCCCACCGTCGGACACGCTGCTCCAGCCCTCGATGGACGCCGCCAAGTCCGTCGACCAGGAGACCAAGACCTCGGCGCTCGATGCGCTCGACGCGCAGTGGAGCGACGACCGGTCGACCCGCCAGGCCTGATCCGCGACCGATCGCACGCAACCCGAACGCACTCCGCCGCGTCCTACGGACGCAAGATCCACAACCAGGAGTGCCACGATGGCTACGCAGGACCATGCAGTCCTAGCCAGGGACGTGCGGCGCAGATTCGGTGCGGTGGAAGCCGTGCGCGGGCTGGACCTCGACGTTCCCTATGGCGAGGTGACCGCGCTCGTCGGACCGAACGGCGCGGGCAAGACGACATTGCTGTTGATGCTGGCCACCCTGCTGGCGCCCGACTCGGGCGAGCTGCGGGTGGCCGGCCTGGACCCGGTGGCGGATCCGCTGGCGGTGCGCCGGCGGCTCGGCTGGATGCCGGACGCCTTCGGCGTGTACGACCAGTTGACCGCTCGCGAGTACCTGGACTTCTTCGCGGCCGCCTACCGCCTCCCGGCCGCCGACGCGCGGACCCGGTTGGCCGAGCTGCTCGAACTGGTGCACCTGGCGGAGTTCGCCGACCAACCGGTGCACGTGCTCTCGCGCGGGCAGAAGCAGCGCCTCGCGGTCGCCCGCGCGCTCGTGCACCGGCCGTCGGTGCTGCTGCTCGACGAGCCCGCGTCGGGCCTCGATCCGCGTTCCCGCGTCGAGCTCCGCGACCTGCTGCGCGCCCAGGCCGCGGAAGGCACCGCGGTGCTGGTGTCCAGCCACATCCTCAGCGAGCTGTCCGAAGTCGCGGACCGGGTCGTGTTCGTCGACGGCGGCCGGACCGCCGGCCAGCACCGGATGGACGAGCTCGATCATCGCGCGGTGTGGCGGGTGCGCGCGCTCTCCGGCGACCTGTCAGTCGCGTTGGAGCGGCACGGGATCGAGCACGCCGCCCACGCCGCCGGGGTCGACGTGCAGGTCGCCTCCGAGCAGGCCGCGGCGGAACTGCTCGCGCGGCTGATCGCCGACGGCGTGCAGGTGTCGAGCTTCGCCCCGACCGGCAACCACCTGGAGTCCGCCTACCTGGCCTACACCGAGGAGCGCCGATGACCTTGAGCGGCATCAAGATCGTGGCCGAGCAGGAGTTCCGGGTGCGGCTGCGCACCGGCCGGTGGCGATGGCTGCTGGCCGCGTGGTTCGTCGTCGTCGCGGGCTTCGCCGCCCTGCTCAGATACTCCCTGGCGATCGTGTACGAGGACTCCCGCATCGCCTCCGAGAACACCGGTATCCCGCTGTTCGGCGGCGTGATGCTGTTCGTGCTCGCGCTGGCGCTGCTGGTGGCGCCGGCGCTGACGGCGCAGTCGATCAACGGCGACCGCGAGCGCGGCACCCTCGCCACGGTGCAGGCGACGCCGCTGTCGGCGTGGGAGATCACGCTGGGCAAGTTCGCGGCCGCCTGGATCACCGGGCTGGTCTTCCTCGGGCTGACGCTGCCGTTCGTCGTGTGGGCGCTGTTCGAGGGCGGCGTCGGGCCGTTGCGCGCGCTCGCGGTGCTCGCGATCGTCGCGCTGCTGATCGGCGTGATCTGCGCGATGGCGCAGGGCCTTTCGGCGCTGTTCGCGCGCGGGATCACCTCGACGCTGATGTCCTACCTGCTGGTGTTCGCCCTGACCGTGGGCACGGTGATCGTCTTCGGGCTTTCCCTGCCGCTGACGATGACGGAGAAGACGTACACGCCGACCGCGGAGGAGGCAGCCGCCTACGGATCCGAGACCTACACCTACGACGTGCCGCAGCCGCAGTACGTCTGGTGGCTGATGGCACCGAACCCGTTCGTCGTGCTCGGCGACGCCGCGCCCGCCCCGCCGAGCTGGATCAACCCGCGCACCGGTGAGGAGGAACCGATCGTCGCGATGGATCCGCTGAGCTCCATCGGGCTGATGGCGCGCAGCATGCGGGCGGAGCAGGACGGCTACGACAGGGATGCCTTGGCGGCGAGCCCGGCCGTGTGGCCCTACGGGCTCGGGTTCAACCTGCTGCTCGGGGCCGGTGCGCTGTGGCTGAGCGCGAACCGGCTGCGCACGCCGGTGCGCGGGCTCACCCGCGGCGTGCGGATCGCCTGACGCCGCCGATCCGCTGAGCCGCTGCCCGGCTCAGCGGATCGGCAGCAGCACGCCGCGCTCGGATTCCGGGCGCTGGCCCCGGATCCGGCGTTCGGCCTCGGTGATCGCGACGTCGTTGATGCTGGCCTCGCGGCGGCTCATCAGCCCGTCCTCGGTGAACTCCCAGAGCTCGTTGCCGTAGCTGCGCCAGCACTGCCCGGCGGCGTCGCGGCACTCGTACTGGAAGCGGACCGCGATGCGGTTGCCGCGGAAGTCCCACAGTTCCTTGCGCAGCGCGTAATCCAGTTCGCGCGCCCATTTGTCGCTCAGGAAGGCCACGATCTCGTCCCGGCCGGTGACGAACCGGTCCCGGTTGCGCCACACCGAATCCGGCGTGTAGGCCAGCGCGACCCGCTCGGGGTCGCGGGTGTTCCAGGCGTCTTCGGCGGCCTGCACCTTCTGGGCCGCGGTCTGCTCGTCGAACGGCGGGTAGGGCGGACGTGACATCGCTCGTGGCTCCCAACTGGAGAACGGTCGTTCTCCGCAACGTCCGCTAGGATAGAGAACGATCGTTCTCCCGACAACCCCGGAGTGTTTCGCGTGCAGCGCCACGAGGCCGAGTCGAAACTGCTGGACACCGCCGAAGCCCTGTTCTACGAACGCGGCATCCAGGCCGTCGGCATGGCCGAACTGCGCACCGCGTCCGGGGTGTCGCTCAAGCGCCTCTACCAGTGCTTCGCCTCCAAGGACGAACTGGTCGAGGCCTACCTGCGCCGCCGCGACGAGCGCTGGCGCAGCGCGCTGTCGGCCCACGTCGCGCGAGGCGACCGCACCCCCGAGGAGGCCGTCCTCGCGGTCTTCGACTGGCTGCACGACTGGTTCGACGAGCCCGGCTTCCGCGGCTGCGCGTTCCTCAACTCCTTCGGCGAGCTCGGCGGCAGCTCGCCGGGGGTCGCCGCCGCAGCACGCGACCACAAGGCCGAACTGCGCCGCTACCTGGGAGAACTGGTCGGCGGACTTGGCGTCGCCGACCCCGACCAGCTCACCGAACAACTGCTCGTCCTGGTCGACGGCGCGACCGCCACGGCCGCCGTCGGCGGGAACCCCGGCCCGGCCCGCAGCGCTCGCGCCGCCGCGGCCGCCCTGATCACGGCCGCCCCACGATGAGCCGGATCATCTTGCCGGGAGTGACCTGAGCCACAATCCTGTCTTCAGGTATGCCGATGCGGCGCGAGCGGGCCGACGGTCCGCCCGGGCACCTGGGTGAGGAGGGCCACCCATGTCAATCATGCGTGTCAAGTCGGTCGAACAATCCATCCGAGATGCCGAGGCCCCGGAATTTCGCCTGCGCCGCGTGCTGCGTGCGGTCGATCTCCTGGGCATCGGCATCGGCGCCATCATCGGCACCGGCATCTTCGTGCTGACCGGCGTCGCCGCGGCCACCGATGCCGGGCCCGGCATCGCGATCTCGTTCGTCATCTCCGGAATCGCGTGCGGCCTGGCCGCGCTCTGCTACGCCGAGTTCGCGTCGGTCGTGCCGGTGGCCGGCTCGGCCTACACGTTCTCCTACGCGTCGATGGGCGAATTCCTGGCCTGGATCATCGGCTGGGACCTGATGCTGGAGTTCGTCCTCGGCGCGTCCACCGTGTCCGTCGGCTGGTCCAGGTACTTCGTCGCGGCGCTCGACACGATCGGCCTGGGGCTACCGGCGGCGTTGACCGCCGCGCCCGGCGCCGGCGGCGTGGTGAACCTGCCCGCCGCGATCATCGCCCTGATCCTCACCGTCGTCCTGGTGGTCGGCATCCGGCTCAGCGCCGCGGTGACCAACGTGGTCGTGGCGATCAAGCTCGTCGTGGTGCTGTTCTTCATCATCTTCGGCGCGTTCTTCATCAAGGTGTCCAACTGGAGCCCGTTCATCCCGCCGCACCAGCCGCCGGAGCCCGGCGCAGTGTCGGCACCGCTGGACGAACCGCTGGTCAACGCGTTCTTCGGGCAGACCGGGTCGTTCGGGCTGAGCGGCCTGGTGGCGGGCGCGGCGCTGGTGTTCTTCGCCTACATCGGCTTCGACATCGTCGCCAGCGGCGCGGAGGAGACCCGCAAGCCGCAGCGCGACATGCCGATCGGCATCCTCGGTTCGCTGGCCGTCTGCTCGATCCTGTACGTGCTGGTGTCGCTGGTGATGACCGGCGTCGTCAAGTACGACCAGCTCAACACCGCGGCGCCGATGGCCACCGCGTTCCAGGCGATCGGCGCGCCGTGGGCGGCCGGACTCGTCTCGCTCGGCGCGATCGCCGGCCTGACCACGGTGATCCTGATCCTGATGCTGGGGCAGGCCCGGGTCGGGTTCGCGATGAGCCGGGACGGCCTGCTGCCGGTGTGGTTCGCCAAGGTGCACCCGAAGTTCCGCACGCCGTACCGGATCACCGTGATCACCGGGATCGTGGTGGCGGCCATCGCCTCGCTGACGCCGATCAACGTGCTCGCCGAGATGACCAACATCGGCACCCTGTTCGCGTTCGTGCTGGTGTCCATCGGCGTCCTGGTGCTGCGCCGCACCCGGCCGGACCTGCCGCGGGCCTTCCGGGTGCCGTGGGTGCCGGTGATCCCGATCCTGGCCGCGGCGGCCTGCCTGTACCTGATGCTCAACCTGGTCGGCTGGACGTGGATCCGGTTCGGCATCTGGATGCTGATCGGCCTGATCGTCTACTTCGTGTTCAGCAAGCGGCACAGCAGGCTCGGCAAGGGCGAGAGCGCCGAGAAGGCCACCGGGGAGGGCTGATCCGCTGCGCGAACCGCTCGTGAGCGATGGTTCCGGTAAGAACCGGAGTCACCGCTCACGAGCGGGGCTCAGCCGAGCCGTTCGTCCACGTAGCACCAGGTCCAGGACTCGCCCGGTTCGAAGGAGCGCACCACCGGGTGGGCGGTCCGGTGGAAGTGGGCGGTGGCGTGCCGGTTGGGGCTGGAGTCGCAGCACCCCACGTGCCCGCACTGCGTGCAGATCCGCAGGTGCGCCCAGACGTGCTGGCCGGCGGCGAGGCAGTCCTCGCAACCGTCCTCGCGGCCGGGCGTCGGCGCGAGGTCCGCCGCCTCGCGCAAATGCGCACAACTCATCAGAACCTCCAGGTGCCGAGCGCGGCGTCTGCGGCTCGAACGACAATGTGCTGTCGAACGTAAGCCACCGGCTGCGGATTCCGCAGGCGCCTCGACCGGAGACAGCATGCACGACCTACCCGCGTTGATGGCCCTGCTCGCCGGGGCGCTCGCCGTGACCGCCGTTTCCCGCCGGACCGGGATCTCCGCGCCGCTGGCGCTGGTCGTGGTGGGCCTGGCCGTGTCGTCGATCCCCGGCGTGCCGGACTACACGATCGATCCCGACCTGGTGCTGCTGGTGATCCTGCCGCCGCTGCTGTACTCGGCCGCGCTGAACAGCTCCACCATCGGGATCCGCGCCAACCTGAAGCCGATCGGGCTGCTCGCGTTCGGGCTGGTGCTGTTCAGCACCGCCGTGGCGGGGGTGCTCGCGTGGTGGCTGGTGCCGGGCATGCCGCTGAGCGTGGCGCTGGTGCTGGGCGCCGTCATCGCGCCGCCGGACGCGGTCGCGGCCACCTCGATCGGCCGCCGGCTCGGGCTCCCGCGCAAGATCATGACCGTGCTCAGCGGCGAGAGCCTGGTCAACGACGCCACCGCGCTGACCGCCTACCGGGTGGCCGTGGCCGCCGCGATCGGCACCGGCTACTCGCTGCTGGCCGGGGTCGGCATGTTCCTGCTGGCCACGGTCGGCGGCGTGGTGATCGGCTACGCCATCGGCTGGGTCGTGCACCGCGTCCGGCGGCTGCTGCGCGACGACATGCTGGAAAGCGCGGTCGGGCTGATCGTGCCGTTCTTCGCGTACCTGGTCGCCGAGGAGGTGCACGCCTCCGGGGTGCTGGCCGTCGTGGTGGCCGGGCTGTACCTGGGGCATCACGCGCCGTCCGGCAGCGCCGCGACGCGGCTGCAGGACCGGGCGGTGTGGAACGCGGCGGACACGCTGCTGGAAGCGGTCGTGTTCGCGCTGATCGGCCTGCAACTGCGCAGCGTCTTGGAAAGCGTGTCGACGGGCTTCGGGCCGCTGGTCGTCGCCGGTCTCGCCCTCACCGCCGGGATGGTGCTCGCCCGCGGCGCGTGGGTCTTCCTCGTGATGTACCTGCCGGAACTCCTCCGGCGGCGCAGCCCGGACTGGCGGCACAAGGTGATCGTGTCGTGGGCCGGGATGCGGGGCGTGGTGTCGCTGGCCGCCGCCTCCGCGATCCCCACCGCGACGCTGGCCGGGGAACCGTTCCCGCACCGCGACGAGGTCCTGTTCCTGACCTTCTTCGTGACGCTGGCGACGCTGCTGCTGCACGGCACGACGCTGCCCTGGCTCATCGGGTTCCTCGGCGTGCGGGGCACCGAGGACTACACCGACGCGCTCGCCGAAGCCGAAGCGCAGCACAACGCCGCCCGCGCCGCGCAGGAACGGCTCGACGAGCTCACCGCGGAAGCGGAGCCGCCAGGCGACGTGGCCGAGCGGCTGCGCCGCGCCGCGCAGCAGCGCAGCAACCAGGCGTGGGAGCGGCTGGGCCGGTCCGCCGACGAAGTCGGCGAGAGCCCGACGGCGGCGTACCGGCGCCTGCGCGGCGAGATGCTGGCCGCGGAGCGGGCGGTGTTCGTGCAGTTCCGCGACGACCGCCGCATCGACGACGAAGTGCTGCGCCGCGTCATGCACCAACTGGACCTGGAAGAACTCTGGCTCTCCCGCGACTGAAATCAACATTTGGGTCACGTTGCGTAGCGGTGCGGGTAGCGGAACCTCAGAGGCCGCCTCGACTGCGGGATCCCCGACTTGAGTATGTCCAAATACGCGGCATCGGGGCTGTCCTCGCGAGACGACCTCTGAGAACCCGCGGCGGTGCCGGTCGCGAGCGTGGCGAAAGAGAAAGCGGCTGCGCCGCTTGCCTCGCGGCAGGGCAACAACAGGCACGTGGGAATTTCCTGGTTGTAGCCGCGGCTACGTCAGGAAGCCGAGCTGCGAGGAGAGTTCCTTGGCGGCGATGCGCATCGCGCCGACGACCTCGCGCATTCGCTTGCGGGAGAAGCGGTACGACGGGCCGGAGGCGCTCAGCGCCGCGATCACGTCGCCCTCGTGGTTGTAGACGGCGACCGCCGCCGCGTTGAGCCCGAGTTCCAGTTCTTCGTAGCTCGTCGCGTACCCGTCGCGGACGATCAGCTCGAAGTCCTTGCGCAGCTCCCCGGCGTTGGTGACCGTTCTGGTCGTGTAGCGCTCCAGCTGCCGGACGAGCACCTCGTCCTGGTCCTCCCGCGGCGCGTGCGCCAGCAGGACCTTGCCGCTGGACGTGGCGTGCAGCGGGGTGCGCTGGCCGACCCAGTTGTGCGCCGTGACGGCCGCCGTGCCGCGGGCCTGGCTGATGTTGATGGCGACGTCGTTGTCCCGGATCGCGATGTTGACCGTCTCGCCCAGGTCGGCGGCCAGCGATTCGCAGAACGGCCGGCCCAGCCGGGGCAGGTCCATCCGCTCGGTCGCCGCGCCCGCCAGCCGCACGATGCCGAAGCCGATCGCGTACTTGCCGCGCTCCCCCAGCTGTTCCACCAGGCCCCGGGCTTCCAGCACGCTCACCAGCCGGGAGGCCGTCGACTTGTGCACTCCCAGCTCCCCGGCGATCTCGGTGATGCCGGCTTCCCCGTTGCGCGCCAGCAGTTCCAAGACGGTCACAGCCCGGTCGACGGACTGCACCAGAGCGCCAGAACTCCTTCCGCGTGCTTCAGCTGCGCTACCCACCGGTCAACCGTATCCGTTCGAGGTGCACATCCCGGAACCATCCGTTGTCCCTCTTGACGTTGTCGCAACATAAGGGTCAGATTTGTTGCGAATACTACGCTCTGTTCCTCATTGTGCAACGGAGGTCGGCTTGTTGTCACTCTCTGCGGCCGCCCCACCGGCCGTGATCGAGGCATGAACACGGTGGTCGTCGTCGGCTCGTCGGTGGCGGGCTGGCGGGCCGCGCAGGAGCTGCGCGAGCAGGGCTTCGACGGGCGGCTGGTGATCGTCGGCGCGGAACCGCACCGGCCCTACGACCGGCCGCCGCTGTCCAAGGAATTCCTGGCCGGGAAGCTGCAACCGGAGGAACTCGCACTGGGCAACGAGCAGGAGGAGGCCGACCTCGCCGCCGAGTGGCGGCTGGGCGTCCCGGCGGCGCGGCTGGACTCCCGGCGCGGCGCAGTGGTGCTCACCGACGGCAGCGAGGTCCGCGCCGACGGCGTCGTGCTGGCCACCGGATCCGCCCGGCGGAGCCTGCCGGGCAGCGCCGAAGCCGCCGGCAGCCACCGGCTGCGGACCGTCGACGACGCGATGGCGCTGCGCGGGGACATCCGCGCCGGCGCTCGGGTGGCGGTCGTCGGCGGCGGGCTGATCGGCACCGAGATCGCCTCGACCTGCCGGTCCCTGGGCGCGGAGGTGACCCTCGTCGACGCCCAGCACCTGCCGCTGGCGCGCACCCTGGGCATCGAGCTGGCGCCGCTGTGCTTCGCGCAGCACGAGGACCACGGGGTTCGCGTGCGGTGCGGAACGCCCGCCCAGCGCGTGCTCGCCGACGACCGGGTCACCGGCGTGGAGCTCGCCGACGGCCGGGTGATCCCGGCCGACGTGGTGGTCGTCGAGGTCGGCGCGGAGCCCGCCACCCGGTGGCTGCGCGGGTCGGGGCTGAAGCTCCGCGACGGCGTCGTGACCGACTCCGGGTGCGTGACCGCGCTGCCGAACGTGGTGGCGGTCGGCGACGTCGCGCGCTACCAGCCGTCACACCGGTCGCGCACGGTGCGCAGCGACCACTGGTCGACGGCGATGAACCAGCCGCCGGTCGCGGTGCGCAACCTGCTCGCCGGGCGCACCGCGGCGGCCTACACCGGGGTGCCGCACTTCTGGTCGCAGCAGTACGGTTCGACGCTGCAGTTCGCCGGGTACGCCGGGCCGAAGGACCGGATCACCGTGGTGGACGGCTCGCTGAAGGCCCGCCGGTTCGTCGCGACCTACGAGCGCGGCGGCCGGACGATCGCGGTGTTCGCGATGAACAGCCCCAAGCAGTTCGCCACCCACCGGCGGCGCCTCATCACGGCCCTGGCGAACTCCGCGCAGCCCAGAACCGTGAGGTGAACGGTCCGTTCGCTCCCCCTAAGCAGGCGAACGGTCCGTTCGCGTCGTTCCCTACGCCACCGCAGAGCGAACGGACCGCTGGGTCCGCCTATGGGAGTGAACAGGCCGTTCGCTCCCATCCGTCCAAGGCGCGCGCTGGAGCGAACGGACCGTTCGTCTCAGGGGGTGAGGTGAACGGGCCGTTCACTTCACCCCGGATCAGCCGGCGGTGAACTCCTGCACCGCGTCCAGGAGCAGGTCCGCCAGGTAGTCGGCGAAGGAGTTGCGGACGAGGATCCGGTAGGCCGGCTCCGGGGTCAGCTGCCAGAGGACCGCCTGGGTTCGGCCCAGCAGGGTCTGGGCGCAGCGGCCCGGGGTGAAGGACCTCGGGTGCAGGTCCAGGGAGCAGATCTTCTCCAGGACCTCGCGGGACAGCGGGCCGGACAGGCGCAGTGCCGTGCGGTTCGCGGATACGTCCACTGTGGATCCCAGCGAGTCCGCGAGCGCGCCGCGGACCGAGGCGACCAGCTCGGCCGCGCGGCCGTCCGGGGCCACCAGGAGCCACTCGTCCGGGCCGAGCCAGAGGGCCGCGGCGTTCTCGTCGCCCGAGACGAGGTTCGGTTCGTGGTGCGGTAGCGCGAGATCCAGCGCGTGCTCGACGCGCGCCACCGCCGGGCTGCCCGGGTGCACCCGCAGGTTCACCTGGGTCAGGAACGGTTCCTCCGCCAGCCGCAACCGATCGGTGCCGATCGCGGCGAACTCCGCCGCGCGGCCGGCGAGCGGGCTGCGGCGCAGGGACAGGGTGTCGACCTGTGCGGGGCTAGCGACCGTCACGGCGGGCTCCTTCGACGTCGTAGAACAGCGGTTTGGTCACCTCGACCGGGATCGACCGGCCGTCGACCGGCACGTCCAGCACCTCGCCGATGCGCTGACTTCCGTTGCGCACCAACGCCATCGCGAACGTCCGGTCCAGGATCGCGCTGCGGTAGCTGGACGTGACGTGCCCGAGCATCGGCACCGGCGGCTCCAGCGGGATGCCGGGCTCGACCAGGTGCGCGCCCTCCGGCAGGAGCTCCGCCGGGTCCAGCGGCAGCAGCCCGACCAGCTGCTTGCGGTCGGTTCGCGCGGTGTCCGGGCGGGCGAACGAGCGCCTGCCGATGAAGTCCTTGCGCTTCGACACCACCCAGTCCATGCCGAGGTCGTGCGGGGTCACGGTGCCGTCGGTGTCCTGGCCGACGATCACGAACCCCTTCTCCGCCCGCAGCACGTGCATCGTCTCGGTGCCGTAGGGCGTGATGCCGAAGTCCCGGCCCGCCTCGTGCACCGCCTCCCACACCGCCAGGCCGTACCAGGAGGCGACGCTGACCTCGAACGCCAGCTCGCCGGAGAACGAGATCCGGCTGATCCGCGCCGGAATCCCGTTGCCCAGCACGGTTTCCCGGAACTCCATGAACCCGAACGCCGCGGCCGAGACGTCCAGGTCGGGCGCCAAGCGGGCGACGACCTCCCGCGAGTCCGGGCCGACCACCGCCACCGTCGCCCACTGCTCGGTGACCGAGGTGCAATGCACCGCCAGGTGCGGCCACTCGGTCTGCAGCCACTCCTCCAACCACTCCAGCACCACCGCGGCGTTGCCGGTCGTGGTGCTCATCAGGTAGCGGTCCTCGGCCAGCCGCATCGAGACGCCGTCGTCGAAGACCATGCCGTCCGCGGTGCACATGACGCCGTAGCGGGCCTTGCCGACCGGGAGCTTGGCGAAGGCGTTGGTGTAGATCCGGTTCAGGAACTCCGGCGCGTCCGGCCCGACGATCTCGATCTTGCCCAGCGTCGTCGCGTCCTGCATCGCCACCCCGGTGCGGGCCGCCAGGCATTCGCGCCGCACCGCCGCGGCCATGTCCTCGCCGGGACGCGGGTAGTACCAGGGACGCTTCCACTGGCCGACGTTCTCGAACTCCGCGCCGTGCGCCACGTGCCAGGAGTGCATCGGCGTGGTCCGCACCGGGTCGTGCAGCACTCCCCGGTCCCGCCCGGCCAGCAGGGCGAACGACACCGGCACGTAGGGCGGCCGGAACGTCGTGGTGCCCACCTCGCCCGGCGATTCGGCCAGCAGCGCGTCGGCGATCACGCCGATGGCGTTGACGGCGGAGGTCTTGCCCTGGTCGCTGCCGGTGCCGATCGTGGTGTAGCGCTTCACGTGCTCGACCGAGCGCATCCCGGCGCCGACCGCGCGCCACACGTCGGCGACCGTGGAATCCCGTTGCAGGTCGACGAAGTGGTCCGTCCACCGCGCCGGGTCGCCTGACTCGCCGGGCACCAGCCACAGCGGGCGCGGCTGCGTGACCGGCCGGTCGCCGGTCACCGGCGGGACGGGCGGCGCGGCGATCCGGAAGCCGCTCGCGGTCGCCGCCTCGGCGCCGGCCGACAGGCCCTGGGCGAGGCAGCCGGCGAGGTCGTAGGTGCCGCGCGCGGCCCCGATCACCTTGGGCAGCCCGGGTTTCTGCGCCGGCACGAACCCGGCCACCAGCTGGTCCCAGCGCACCGCGCCGCCCGCCTGGCTGAACAGGTGCACGGCCGGGCTCCAACCGCCGCACACCGCCAGCAGATCGCAATCGACTTCCACCGGCGGGCCTGCGATCAGTCCCGCGCCGTCGATCTCGGCGATCCGCGCGGACGACACCCGCCGGTCCCCCGCCGTGCCGACGACGGCGGAGCCGGTGAACACCTGGGCGCCGATCGACCGGGCCTGCTCGACGAGCCGTTGCGGCGGTTCGGGCCGGGTGTCGACGACCGCGCGGACGTGCGCGCCCGCGGCGGCCAGGTCGAGCGCCGCTCGGTAAGCGCTGTCGGACGTCGTGACCACGACGGCCTCCCGGCCCGGCAGCACCGCGAAGCGCTTGATGTAGCTGCGCACCGCCGAGGCGAGCATGATGCCGGGCCGGTCGTTGTCGGCGAAGACCATCGGCCGCTCGTGCGCCCCGGTGGCCAGCACGACCTGCTGGGCGCGCACGTGCCACAGCCGCTGGCGGCTGCCGCGGCGCTCGGCGATGAGCAGGTAGTTGTGGTCGTAGTGGCCCACGGCGGTGGCGCGGGTCAGCACCCGCACCTCGGGCAGGTCGACGAATTCCCTTCCCGCGCGGGAGATCCATTCGACGGCGGGCCGGCCGTCGATGCGCTCGCCGCCGTCCAGCAGCGACCCGCCGAGCTCGCGGCCCTGCTCCACCAGCACCACCCGGGCGCCGCTGCGCCCGGCCGCCAGCGCGGCGGCGATCCCGGCGGGACCGGCGCCGACCACGACGACGTCGGCGTGCACGTACTTCTTGTCGTAGACGGCGGGATCCGGCGCGTTGCTGAGCCAGCCGATGCCCGAGAGGCTCGCGACCTGCAAGCCGTCGTAGAGCTCCAGCCGCGTCGCGGGCACCAGCGGCTCCGGGCCGCCGTCGAGCACCTGCACCAGCGCGTTCGGTTCGGTGCAGTCGGCGGTGACGATGCCGCGCGGGCGGTCCCGGTAGATCGACGGGCCCACCTCGATCCGGCCGCTCGCGAGCAGCGCCGAGGCGAGCGTGTCGCCGGGATGCCCGGCGAAATCCATGCCGTCGAAGGTGAAGCGCAGCGTTCGGGTCCGGTCGATGCGACCACCCTCCGGCAGACGGGGAGGAGGAGTGAGCCGTGTCATGGCGCCACCTTTCCGGGCATCTCCGGGTGCATCTCGTTGGTCGCGGTGTCGCGGACGACGTTGAACCAGCGCCGGCAGCCCGCGGAGTGCGTCCAGCGCTCGTGGAACGACCCGCGCGGGTTGTCGCGCACGAACAGGTACTCGGCCCAGGCGGCGTCGTCGACGTCGGCGGGGATCTCGGGGTAGTCGACGTGGGCCTGACCGCCGTAGTGGAACTCGGTCTCGTCCCGATCGCCGCACCAGGGGCAATGGATCAGAAGCATGAGGACTCCAAACCTGATCGAGATCTTGGGGTCCGCAATTTCCATTGAAATCGGACCTTCGATTTCAATGGAAATTGCGGAGGACGGGAGACGAGGCGACCTCCTCAGTGGGCGACGGCGGCCGCGCCGTGCTCGTCGATCAGGGCTCCGGTGCGGAACCGGTCGAGGCCGTAGGGCTCGTTGAGCGGGTGCGGGCGGCCGGTGGCGATCGTGTGCGCGTACACCCAGCCCACGCCGGGCGTGGCCTTGAAACCGCCGGTTCCCCAGCCGCAGTTGAGGAAGAGGTTCTCGAACGGCGTCGGCCCGATGATCGGCGAGGCGTCCGGCGTGACGTCCACGGTGCCCGCCCAGGTCCGGATCACGTGCGCCCGCGCGAAGATCGGGAACAGCTCCAGCGCCGCGGCCATCTGGCGCTCGATCACGTGCACCGATCCGCGCTGGCCATAACCGTTGTAGGAGTCGATGCCCGCGCCCAGCACCAGTTCGCCCTTGTGCGCCTGGCTGCAGTAGACGTGCACGTGGTTGGACATCACGACGCACGGGTGGATCGGCTCCAGCAGCTCGGAGACCAGCGCCTGCAGCGGGTGGCTCTGCAGCGGCAGGCGCAGCCCGAGCGTGTCGGTCAGCAGCGTCGTCCGGCCGGCCGCCGCGAGCGCCACGCGGCCCGCGCCGATCGGGCCGAGCGACGTCCGCACGCCGGTCACCCGGTCGCCGTCGGTCTCGAATCCCGTTACCTCGCAACCCTGGATCAGGTCCACGCCCAGCTCGTCGGCCTTGCGGGCGAACGCCCACGCCACGTGGTCGTGCTTGGCGATCCCGCCGCGCCGCTGCAGCGTCGCGCCCAGCACCGGGTACCGGATATCGGCGGAGAGGTTCAGGATCGGGCACAGCTCCGCGATCTCGGCCGGCTCCACCCATTCCGCGTCGACCCCGTTGAGCCGGTTGGCGAACACCCGCCGCCGGGAGTCCCGGACCTCCTGCTCGGTGTGCGCGAGGTTGAGCACGCCGCGCTGGCTGAGCAGGAAGTCGTACTCCAGCTCGGCGGGCAGCTGCTCCCACAGGTCCAGCGCGTGGTTGTAGAGCGCCGCGCTGGCGTCGAAGAGGTAGTTGGAGCGGATGATCGTGGTGTTGCGCGCCATGTTGCCGCCGGCCAGCCAGCCGCGTTCGAGCACCGCGACGTCGGTGATGCCGTGGTTGCGCGCCAGGTAGTAGGCGGTCGCCAGGCCGTGGCCGCCGGAACCGACGATCACCACCTCGTAGTGCCGTTTGGGTTCCGGGGTGCGCCACAGCCGCGGCGGCGGCTCTGGCAGCAGGGGATGTGACACCGCAGCCTCCCGCAGAAGCAGGTTCTACCAGGTGAAATGACATGAGTAGAAGTCAGCGACAACTGATATATCAGTCTTTCGGGTAGGCTACGAGACGTGCCCGCAGACGTCAATTCCCGATCCGGCGACCCGCTCTCCCAGGCCGAGCGCGCGTACCTGACGCTGCGCGACCTGATCCTGACCCTGCGGCTGCCGCCCGGCGCACCGGTGCAGGAGGAGCCGCTGACCACCGAGCTCGGCATCGGCCGCACCCCGTTCCGGGAGGCCGTCAAGCGGCTGGAGGCCGAGTCGCTGGTGGCGATCTACCCGCGCCGCGGCAGCTTCGTCACCGAGGTCAACATCACCGACCACGCGCTGATCGCCGACGTGCGCCGCCGCCTGGAGGGGCATGCCGCCCGCCGCGCCGCCGAGCGCGCGACCGAGGCGGAGCGGTCCGAGCTCGACGAGCTGCGGGTGCTGGCCGATGGCCTCGGCGGCGAGCAGGCGGTGATCATGGACGTCGACTCGCGGGTGCACCGCACGATCTACCGCTGCACCCACAACCGCTACCTCGAAGGCACCCTCGGCCAGTACTACAACCTGGCGCTGCGGATCTGGCACCTGTTCTTCGACCGGCTGCCGGACGTCTCCGAGCACGTCGAGGAGCACGCGGAACTGCTCAAGGCGGTGATCGCCGCGGACGCCGACCGCGCGGACCGCATCGCGGTCGCGCACGTCGACCACTTCGAGCAGGCCATCCGCCGGCTGATCTGAGCCCGGCGCGCCGGGTCGAGATCCTGGCGATTCCCCTTTGCCCGCAGCGGTATCCGCGTTGATCCGTTCGGGTTCGCCGCCACCCGGACGGCCTCGCCGAGGTGTATCGCGCGTGGCCGCCGGGCCGTCCCGACCCCCGGTCGGCCGACGCCGAAATTGACTAGCGCGCGTCCTTGACGCGGCCCTCGGCCGAAGCGCACTGTTGCGATACACGCGGAGAGTTGTCGTAGACGCAACAAGGCGGCAGCGATGGATTCGAGCACCCGAGTACTCGTCGTCGGGGCCGGCATCGTGGGGTGCAGCACCGCATACCACTTGGCGCGCCTCGGGATCACCGATGTCCTCGTGGTGGAGCAGGGACCGCTGTTCGCCACCGGCGGATCCAGTTCCCACGCGCCGGGCCTGGTCTTCCAGACCAACCCGTCCGAGACGATGAGCCGTCTGGCCGCCGACACCGTCCGCTGCTACGCCGGGCTGGAGCTCGACGGGCTGCCCTGCTTCCACCAGGTCGGCGGGATCGAGGTCGCGACGACGCCGGAGCGCTGGGCGGATCTCCAGCGCAAGCTCGGCTTGGCCACCGCGTGGGGCATCCGGGGCGAGCTGCTCGACCCGCGGCAGGTGCACGAGCGCATCCCGCGGATCGACCCGGCGCGCATCCACGGCGGCCTGCACGTGCCCACCGACGGCATCGCCAAGCCGGTCCGCGCCGCGGAAGCGATGGCGCGCGAGGCGAAGCGGCTCGGCGTGCGCTTCGCCGGTAACACCGAGGTGATCGGCTTCGACGTCCAAGGTGGAGAGGTCCGCACCGCGCACACCTCGAACGGCGACGTGGCGGTGCAGACCGTGTTGTGCTGCGCGGGGATCTGGGGCCCGAAGGTCGGCCGGCTGGCCGGGGTGTCGATCCCGGTGCAGCCGCTGGCGCACCAGTACGCCGTGACCAGCCCGGTGCCGGGCCTGGAGCCGGGCGACGGCGAGGTCCGGCAGCCGATCCTGCGGCACCAGGACAGCTCCATGTACTTCCGGCAGATCCACGACCGCTACGGCATCGGCTCCTACCAGCACCGCGCGATCCCGGTGCGCAGCGACGACCTGCTGCCCACCGCCGCGCCGGGCGCGGGCGCCGAGGCGCCGTCGGAGGGCGGCGGCTGGAAGGGCATGGCGTCGGTGCAGCCGTTCACGCCCGAAGACTTCGCCGGGCCGTGGGCGGACGCCTGCGAACTGCTGCCCGCGCTGCGCCGCACCGAGATCACCGAAGGCATGAACGGCCTGTTCCTGTTCACCGCCGACGGCATGCCGGTGCTCGGCCCGTCCAACGAGGTCGGCAACTTCTGGGTCGCCGAGGCCGTCTGGATCACCCATGCCGCCGGGGTCGGCCGGGCGATGGCGCAGTGGCTGGCCGGCGAGGTGCCCGGCATCGACCTGCGGCAGGCCGATCTCCGCCGCTTCGAGGACTTCGCGCACAGTCCGTCCTATGTGGGCGAACGCGGCGCGCAGAGCTTCCGCGAGGTCTACGACATCATCCACCCGCAGCAGCCCCCGGAGCATCCGCGCCCGCTGCGCACCAGCCCGTTCCACGACCGGCAGCGCGAGCTCGGCGCGGTGTTCCTGGAGGCGAACGGCTGGGAGCGCCCGCACTGGTACGAGAGCAACAAGTCCCTGGTCGACGGCCGCGACATCGCCGAGCCTGGGCCGTGGGCGGGGCGCTACTGGTCCCCGATCGTAGGCGCCGAACACCAGGCCACCCGTGAGCGAGTCGCGATGTACGACATGACTTCCCTACCCCGGGCGGAAGTCTGCGGTCGCGGCGCCCTGGACCTGCTCCAGCGGCTGACCACCAACCAGCTCGACCGGCCGCCCGGCTACGTCACCTACACGCTGATGCTGGAGCCGACCGCGGGCATCCGGGCCGACATCACGGTCGCCCGGCTGGCGCGGGACGCCTTCCAGGTCGGCTGCAACGGCCCGCGCGACATCGCCTGGCTGCGCCGCCACGCCGACGAGACGGTCCACGTCCGCGACATCACCGGCGGCACCTGCTGCATCGGCCTGTGGGGGCCGCGGGCCCGGGACGTGCTCGCGACGCTGGCCGACCGGGACGTCTCGCGCGAGGCCTTCCGGTTCTTCCGCGCGAAGCGGCTGTTCGTCGGCGAGGTGCCGGTGCTCGCGCTGCGACTGTCCTATGTGGGCGAACTCGGCTGGGAGCTGTACGCCTCGGCGGAGTTCGGCAGGCGGCTGTGGGACCTGCTGGCCGCCGCCGGCGCCGAGCACGGCATCTTCCCCGGCGGCCGCGGCGCGTTCAACGGACTTCGCCTGGAGAAGGGATACCGGGCCTGGGGGGCGGACATGTGGAGCTTGCACGATCCCGATGAAGCGGGCCTGGCCTTCGCGGTGAAGGCCGACAAGGGCGAGTTCGTCGGGCGAGATGCGTTGCTGCGGCGCCGGGAGCGGAGCCCGCAGCGGCGGTTGTGCTGTCTGAGGATCGACGACGGCACCGTGTTGATGGGATCCGAGCCGGTGTTCGCCGACGACGCCCCAGTCGGCTTCACGACGAGCGCCGGCTATGGGCACAGCGTCGGAGCGAGCCTCGCCTACGCGTGGCTGCCCGCCGAGCTGTCCGATCCGGGCGCCCACGTGCGGGTGGCCTACTTCGACCAGCGACATCCGGCGACGGTCGTCGCTGACCCCGTGTTCGACCCCGAGATGACCAGAATGCGCTGCTGATCGGCGCATTCCCCAGCAGACCTGCAAAACGCCCGGGCCGCGGTGATCGGCCAGCGGTGCGGGTGCCGCACACCCTGCCAGACCTTGATCACGGAGGAAACCAGTCATGAGCATCAACCCGAACCCCGGCGTCCTGCTCTACCCGCGCCTGCGCAAGTCGCCGTTCTTCCACGCCTCCCGGCGGCACGGGGTCGGCCTCTACAGCGTGTACAACCACACCTACCACGCCCGCCACTACGGCGACCCGATCGGCGAGTACTGGGCGCTGCTGGAAGGCGTGACGCTGTGGGACGTCGGCGTCGAGCGGCAGGTGGAGATCACCGGACCCGACGCGTTCGAGTTCACCAACATGCTCGTGCCGCGCGACCTGACCAAGTGCAAGGTCGGGCAGTGCAAGTACGTGTTCGTCACGGCCGAGGACGGCGGCATCATCAACGACCCGGTGCTGCTGCGGCTCGGCGAGAACCACTTCTGGCTGTCGCTGGCCGACAGCGACGTGCTGCTGTGGGCGAAGGGCCTGGCGCACAACCTGGGGATGGACGTGCAGATCCGGGAGCCGGACGTCGGGCCGGTGCAGGTCCAGGGGCCGAAGTCGCGGGACGTGCTGGTCGACCTGTTCGGCGAGTCCATCTTGGACGTTCCCTACTACTACGCCGTCGACCGCGAGCTCGACGGCATGCGGGTGGTGGTGTCGCGCACCGGCTACACCGCCGAGCTCGGCTACGAGATCTACCTGCACGACGCCAGTCGCGACGGCGTGAAGCTGTGGGACGCCATCTGGGAGGCCGGGAAACCGCACGACCTGAAGGTGATCGGACCGTGCCACATCCGGCGCATCGAGGCCGGCATCCTGTCCTGGGGCTGCGACATCACCTACGACACCAACCCGTTCGAGGTGGGCTACGGCTTCGAGAAGACCTGGATGGTCGACCTCGACCAGGAGGCCGACTTCATCGGCAAGGCCGCCCTGCGCCGGATCAAGGACGAGGGCATCAGCCGCAAGCTCGTGGGCGTCGAGATCGGCGGCCCGAGCGTGGGTTCCTTCAACGACGGCGCGATGATCGACACCTTCGACGTGCACGACCCGCACGGCCTGCGCATCGGCGAGGTCACCTCGGCCTGCTACTCGCCGCGGCTGGAGCGCAACATCGGCTACGCGATGGTGCCGATCGCCTACCACGAGCTGGGCACCGAGCTGGTGGTGGACACCCAGCACGGCCCGCAGGAAGCGGTCGTCGTGGAGAAGCCGTTCCTGGATCCCACCAAGGACATTCCAAAAAAGCTCGTCCGGACGGCGTGAAAAGGATTGATCAGGAATGGCCTTCGCAGCGGTGCAAGTAGCGGAACCTCAGACGCCCCCTCGGTCCGGGATCCCCGACTCATGTATGTCCAATACACAGCGCTGGGGCTGTCCTCCCGAGGAGACGTCTGAGAACCCGCGGCGGTGCGAGTTGAGTCCCACGCTGCAAGCGGCTGACGCCGCTTCTAGAGACGGCGGACGGAGGTGATCGCGATGGACGCCAACGCCGGGCAACTGGAGCAGTACCTGATGAACGCCCGGTTCGAGGTGCTGCCGCTGCGCGGCGCGGTCGAACAGGCCGAGCTGCTGCCGGCGGGGACGACCGTGACGGTCACCGCCTCCCCGTCGAAGGGCACCGAGGCGACCCTCGACGTCGCCGCCCAGCTGGTCGGCCGCGGCCTGCGCGCGGTGCCGCACCTGGCCGCCCGCCTGATCGCCGACACCGCGCACCTGACCGCGCTGCTGGACCGCGCCGACGGGCTCGGGTTGTCCGAGGTGTTCGTGGTGGCCGGCGACTCCCCCGAGCCGCGCGGTGACTTCCCGGACTCGTTGGCGCTGCTGCGCGCGATGGACGAGCTGGGCAGGCGGCCCGCGCGAGTGGGCATCACCGGCTACCCCGAGCGGCACGCGTTCATCTCCGACGCCTCGACGATCCGCGCGATGGCCGAGAAGTCCCGGTACGCCGACTACGTCGTCTCGCAGATCTGCTACGACCCGCACACCGTGGCGGCCTGGGTGAAGACCGTGCGGGCCCGCGGCCTGGCGCTGCCGATCCACATCGGGGTGCCGGGCGTGGTGGACGCGCACCGGCTGCTGCGGATCTCGCTGAAGATCGGGCTCGGCGAGTCGATGCGCTTCCTGCGCAAGCAGCACGGCGTGGTGTCGAAGCTGCTCACCCGCTACACGCCCGAGGAACTGCTCGGCGAGCTGTCCCCCCACCTCGCCGACCCGGACCTCGGCATCGCGGGCTGGCACTTCTTCACGTTCAACGAAATCGCGAAGACCCTGCAATGGCGCCACGACCTGGTCGCCAGACTACGGGAGGTCCCCGCATGAGCATTCCGTCCGATCTGGACATCTCCCGGGCCACCGCGCTGCTGCCGCTGGAAGACGTCGCGGCGCAGCTGGGCATCGGCGCGCACCTGCTCGAACCCTACGGGCGCAGCGCGGCGAAGATCTCGCTGGACGCGCTCGACGAGCTGCCCGAGCGGCCGACCGCGCGCTACGTCGTGGTCTCGGCCATCACGCCCACCCCGCTGGGCGAGGGCAAGACCACCACGACGGTGGGGCTCGGCCAGGCGCTGCGGCATCTCGGCAAGCGGTCCGCGGTCGCGATCCGGCAGCCGTCGATGGGCCCGACGTTCGGCATCAAGGGCGGCGCCGCGGGCGGCGGCTACAGCCAGGTGGTGCCGATGGAGGCGCTGAACCTGCACCTCACCGGCGACATGCACGCGGTCACCGCGGCGCACAACCTGCTGGCCGCGATGCTGGACAACCACCTGGACAAGGGGAATTCGCTGGGCATCGACCCGAACCGGATCACCTGGCGGCGGGTGCTGGACGTCAACGACCGGGACCTGCGCAACATCATCACGGGCCTGGGCGGCAGGCTCGACGGCACGCCGCGGCAGACCGGCTTCGACATCACCGCGGCCAGCGAGGTGATGGCGGTGCTCGCGCTCTCCACGTCGCTGCAGGACATGCGGCGGCGGCTGGGCCGCATCGTCGTCGGCTACACCCGCGACGGCTCACCGGTCAGCGCCGAGCAGCTGCGGGCGGCGGGGGCGATGACGGTGATCATGCGCGAGGCGATCAAGCCGAACCTGATGCAGACCACCGAGAACACGCCGGTGCTGGTGCACGCGGGGCCCTTCGGCAACATCGCGCACGGCAACTCGTCGGTGGTGGCCGACCGGATCGCCAGCCGCTGCGCGGACTACGTGGTCACCGAGGCGGGATTCGGCGCCGACATGGGCGCGGAGCGGTTCTTCAACATCAAGTGCCGCACGTCGGGCCTGCGCCCGGACGCGGCGGTGCTGGTGGCGACGGTGCGCGCGCTGAAGGCGCACTCCGGGCGCTACAAGGTGGTGGCGGGCAAGCCGCTGCCCGCGGCGATGCTGGCGGAGAACCCCGACGACGTGCTGGCCGGGGCGGCGAACCTGCGCAAGCAGATCGACAACATCCGCCTGCACGGGGTGTCGCCGGTGGTCGCGATCAACGCGTTCCCGACCGACTACCGCAGCGAGCACGAGGCGATCCGGCAGGTCGCCGAGGCGGAAGGGGCGCGCGTCGCGATCAGCAACCACTTCCTGGGAGGCGGCAAGGGCGCGCTGGAACTGGCCGAAGCAGTGGTGGCGGCGGCCGAGGAGCCGACCGCGTTCCAGCTGCTCTACCCGGATTCGGCGGACCTGCGGGCGAAGATCGAAACGATCGCGACCAAGGTGTACGGCGCGGACGGCGTGTCGTACCTGCCGGCGGCGGCCCGCGCCCTGGACGGCTACGAGGCGAACGGCTTCGGCGACCTGCCGGTGTGCATCGCCAAGACCCACCTGTCGCTGAGCTCGGACCCGACCCTGCTCGGGGCCCCGACGGGCTGGACCCTCCCGGTCCGCGAGGTCCGGGCGTCGGTGGGAGCGGGCTTCATCTACCCGATCTGCGGCGAGATGAGGACGATGCCGGGCCTCGGTTCCCACCCGGCGGCGGAGACGATCGACATCGACGACCACGGCCAGATCACCGGCCTGAACTGAGGTGCGTTGAGATCGTGAGTGAATATCAGTGCTAGAGCCTGGATATTCACTCACGACCCCACGTCAGCCGTCGAAGCGACCAGACTTGATGCTGTCGATCATCGCAGCGAAGGTGCTCGGTGGAAGCAGCAGCGCGGGGCCAGTCGGGTTCTTCGAGTCTCGAACCGCAGCGAACTCCGCGGTGGCGCCGACCTCAACGCACTGCGAGCCTTGCTGGCTTCGGCTGCTCTTGCGCCACCGAATCGGTAAGTCGGATGCCCGGTCAACGTGGCTCACGTCAGCTCCCTCTGTACCTTGCGGATGAACGCCAGCGACTTTATCGGCTCCAGCGCGGTGCTGGTCAGATGATGAAAGTTCGTCTTCATCCTGCGTACCTGCGCCGGCTTCTCCGGGTAGACGTTACCCGCAGCGCAATCCACGTAGCCGATCTCGGGATCAGTGGGTTCTGAGAACTCGACAAGCGTGAAGGAGCCGCTTGCTGCAACGTGCTCGCCTGCGCTGAAGGGCAAGACCTGAATCGTCACGTTGGCGCTTTCGCACAACGTGAGCAGGTGTTCGAGCTGTTCGCGCATGATCTCCGGGCCGCCCACGCGCCTGCGGAACACCGCCTCGTCGAGCACCGCCCAAACCGTGAGCGGATCATCTTCTCGCGTCAGCGCCTGCCGCCGCGCCATCCGCAAGCCGACGAGCCGCTCCAACTCGGCGTTGGGCCTACCGGGATCCTCTGCGCGAAGCCAGGCCCGGGCGTAGTTCTCTGTCTGAAGCAACCCGTGCATGATCGACGTTTCGAAGACGAGGAGTGACGCGGCAGCCTCTTCAACGCTGAGGTACAGGTCGAAGTCCGCTGGTAGGACGTCGTCGAATTCCTGCCACCACCCGCTTTGCTCCGCAGCTTGAGCGAGTTGCAGAACTTTGTTCCGCGTCTTCCCATCGGCGTTGTAGGCGTCCAGCAGCGCGCGAACATCCTTCAGGAGCACCACGTTGTGGCCGGTTTCAAGCCGCGAGAGCTTCGCAGTGGACATGCTCGCGCGCTGCCTGGCCTGCTCGTTGCTGAGCCCAGCACCGAGGCGCAACGTCTTCAGCACGCCGCCCAATCGACGTCGTCCCATCGTCGGGGCTACCCCGGCCATGACACCTCCTGCGTTGTGTGACGGCGATCAGTCTCCCTGGCGATCGATCAACTGCCAACCAGCGACACGACCCGATCGATGGACTTACACGCGAACATATTAAGTGTAACTTACACAGTGTCGATCACGTGATCATCAGATTCGAAGTTGCATCCACTCAAGGAACACGCCGAAAGCCGAGGCAGATGCGATGACACCTACGCACGCCATGAACCGCCACTACTGGCTGCCGATCCCGAAAGCAGGCGATATCGGCGGGACACGCCACGCCTTCCGTGGGGCACGCTGGGAAGGGCAGCCTTCGGAAACGACCGTTTGCGGCCAGGAAGTGGCGATGGCCAAGCCGTCCGAAATGGACTGGTGCACCTTTCCAACCTGCCTTCGATGCAACGAAATTCTCCGAGCCGAGCAGAGCGCTGAACGCGAGGGGGTGTGATCGTTGAGCACGTTGAGCACCGTCACCATGCTCGCCACAGCGTTCGCCGTCTGGTGCATTTACCACTGCTGCTCGCATCGCCCGCAGCATGCTGGAGGCGGCGAAGGCACACTGACGGTGCGCTACCTAGTCGCTCGAATAGAGGCGGAGACCAACGGCGGCGGCCGCCATCGACTACGCGAACCCACCACGACCCGCGGGGCTCCGACCGACCAACAAACCCGGACTCCCCTGCCACAACCCGAAAACCAAGCGCGATTGCCGGACGAATGGGCGCGTGATCCCGCAGCGCTGCACCGCATCCTCGCCGGACTGCGGCGCCGCTAGACCGGCTCGGTGCCGACCCCCCTCCCCGACCCCCGGCACCGAGTCACCACCGGCCGGGCGGCCCCTCCCCCAAGGCCGCCCGGCCGGCCCAGCAACACGGCGCATCGAAGGAAATGACATGCCGAGCTACCTTACAACCCGCACCGAAGAAGCCCTCGCGCGGCGGATGGCAGCCGATTACCTCGAACATGGCGCGTCGATCCGCGTGCTGATGTTCCAGGAAGGCCTGTCCTACGGTGCGGTGCATCGGCTGCTAACCAAGGTCGCCGGTGTCGAAATGCGACGACGCGGCAGCCCGGAGAATCACCGCGCGGTGCGCAGCGAGTTCGACGACCTTGATCACAATCGCCGCGACAGACTCGCCGCCGAATGCGCCGACGCCTTCACGCAGGGAACCCGAATCACCAAGCTTGCCCAGCAGCTTGACCTGTACCAGTTGACGGTGCTGCGGCTGCTCGAACACGCCGAGGTCGCCCCACCCCGGCTCCTCGATCGAGCACCACGCCATCGGCGTTTCTAACGCAACCCGAGGCCGCGGGTGGATGTTCACCCCCCGAGACATCTGCCCGCAACCAGCGCCGCCCCGCAGCAGATCCACCTGCTGCGGGGCGCTGCTCTGTCCGGGTGAGGTACGCGGTGAATTGAGTAGAAACCCCGTACCTGCTGCGTAGTCGCTTCGCTACGGTCGCGATCATCACAACGATCACAGGGAGGGATCGGGGTGAACGTCCGGATCGATCCGGCGAAGCTCTCCGAAACGGCAGGTGGCGTCGAGCGCTCGACCGATGAACTGGGTAAGGCGCAGCCGCTGCCGCCGGGAGATGCGGGGCCGTCCAGTGCGGCGGTGTCGGCGACCGCAGCCGACCTGATGCGCGCCGCCGCCGGATACGTCGAGACCGTGCACAAGGGCGCTGCGGACCTGGACGCCAACAAGGCGACGTACAGCGGCACCGATGACGGCAACGCCGGGATGTTCGAGCAACTGGGGCGCTAGCAAATCATGACTTTGAATACGTGGGTTGCGGGAAGCCCTGGCACGATGCGCGCCTACTCGCAGCAGATGCGCGGAATCGGGACCGCCACTGAACGCGTCGCCACCGCCCAATACACGGCGCGGAACCAAGCTTCCAGCGGGTGGGAAGGCCCGGCATCGGAAGCTTTCCAAGGCTGGGCCACCCAGCAGGGCCGCGACGGCGACGCACTGGCCCAACTGTTCCCGGCCGTGGCGCAGGCCGTGGACGTGTGGTCGGACGAGATCGACACCGT
Source organism: Saccharopolyspora sp. NPDC045839 (assembly GCF_056431645.1). NCBI lineage: Bacteria > Bacillati > Actinomycetota > Actinomycetes > Pseudonocardiales > Pseudonocardiaceae > Saccharopolyspora > Saccharopolyspora sp. NPDC045839. The sequence continues at coordinate 75,694 of NZ_JBWKKH010000029.1, read as the reverse complement.
GAAATCACGGATGGAACAGGCCAAACAGGTCGCACGCAACGGCGAGCTAATGGTGGCCGACAACATGATCTACCCGCCGAAACCGATTGACCGCCAGCCTCCGGCACCCCTGCCTCCAAATCCCACGCCAGAGGACACCAGGCTCCACGACAAGGCGGTTGCCGAATACCAGGCAGTCATGGCGCTGAAGGAAAAGCAAGAAAAAGCATGGGCCGAAGCACAGGCAACGGTGGAGCAGGCACGGGTGACCGAACGCGTCGCCCACGAGAAGCTGATGCAAGCGCTCGATGCCGCCAAAGACAACCTTCAGGCAATCCCACAGGCCAGCGCATGGGGTGAAGCTGGAGCACACCCGACGAGCCCAGCCGGGATAGCCCTGGCCGACGCAGCCACCGTGGTGGAGACGCGAGCCGCCGAGGCCACTAAAGGCATGTTCGAGCAGGCCATGCGACAGGGCCCCGCAGCCGTACACGCAGCGTGGGCATCTCTGTCTATGGCCCAGAGGGCAGACCTGATCGACCGGTATCCGCAGATGGTGGGCAACACCAACGGCGTGCCGGTTGTGTTCCGGGACCAGGCGAACCGGAGGGTTCTGACGACGAGCCGGGAGGAAATTCTTCGCAAGCTCGACGAGGTGCGGCAGGCGCAGAGCCAGATCAGCGACCCGAAGGATCCGATGGCGCGCCAGCTGGCCGAGAAGTCCGCCCAGCTCAGCGAAGCGCTGCAAGGGGTACAGGACTTGGAAACCAGCCTCGGGCAGGGCGTGAAGTACCTGATCGGCTTCGACCCCACGGCCGACAGCCGCGGCCGCGCCATCGTCGCCAACGGCAACCCGGACACAGCCAACCACGTGATGACCTACGTTCCCGGCACCTTCTCCGACGTGGGCGGTGTCCAGAACGACATGGCGAATAACCAGGCCATTCTCGACCGGGCTCAACAGCTGCTACCCCAAGGCGAGAAGGTGGCGACGATCGTGTGGGAGGGCTACGAGTCACCGCCGGACCTGGCTTCAGCCGGGAAGGACTACTACGCGACCAACGCCAAGCAAGACCTGTCGGAGTTTCAGCAAGGACTTCGAGCCACCTACGAAGGCACCTCGTCCCACAACACAGTCTTGGGGCACAGCTACGGGTCGACAGTCGTCGGCTTTGCCGCTCGCGATCACGGCGTGTACGCCGATGACATCGCCTTCCTGGGTTCGCCAGGCGTCGGCGTCGACAACGCCCGTGATCTGGGCGTGCCGCCCGAGCACGTGTGGGCAGGGACCTCGGAGGCCGACTCGATCAATGTGGCCGGACCGCCTGGGTTCCTTGATCGGATCGATGGTGTCGACGACCAATGGTTCGGGGTCGCTCCCTCCGACCCGACCTTCGGGGGCAATACCATCGCTACCGACCCCACCACGGCACACTCGGACTACTGGAAAAAGCAGCAGACAGTCGACGACGTCGCACGAATCGTCACGGGCCAAGCAGGGCCGCAACGATGACGCGATCAGTTCAGGGAGGCAGTCACGTGAACAGCACTCGCGCTGGGTGGCAATCGACACTGGCCCGCATGGCGGGGTCGGTCGTCGCCGGAGTGCTGGCACTTTGCGGGCTTACCCTCTGGGCAGCGATGATCGACAGCAATCTTCGTTACGGCTCTGGTGGCGTGGCCCTGCCCTTCGCACTGTTCTGGACCCTCGCCTGGCTCGTGCTGTGCTGGGCTGCTGCCGGCATTCTCGTCGCTGGCTTCGGCACACGAAGTTGGACAGGAAAGATCACCCTGTGGGCCAGTATCGTGATCACCGTCGTCGGCCTCGTGATCTGGGGCATCGGTCTCGGGATGTCGAACTAAGGCGCCGCGCCAATTGGTTCGGCGCGGCGCGAGGTGCCGACCGAGCGCCGGGCGGAGGCGATCGCCCCGTTCAACACGGGCGGATACCTGCCCGCGGGCGCGCTGCCGGTCGCGGTCGGGTACCTCAGCGACGCCGTCGGACTGCCGATCGGCTCCACCGCGTTTGGCCTCTTCGTGATCGCAGTTGCGGTGGCCGGCGGAGCTGCGGCTGGAGCGGTTCCCAACGGCCTGCGCCTGCTCGGCGAACGCGCCTGGCGCCGCCGCTGACCGGTTAGTGTTGCGCCATGGCGGAATCCCCGGGCGATGTCGTGAGCGGTCGTGGTCGTTGCGGCGACCACTCTCGACTGGAAACCGTCCGCACCCAGCGCCGCGTGCGGATCCTCGTCGACAACGTCACCGCCATGACTCGGCTGCTCGACGTGGTGGACCTGTTCGAAGGGGACTTCCGGGTCGGCCTCGACTTCGCCTGGAACAGCGCCGACCCGCAGCCGAACGGGCTGGCGGAGCTGTTCGCCGCCAAGGGCGTCGTCCCGGTGCATCCGGGATGCGAGCGGGAGTACCACCTCGCCATCACGGCTGGCCACAGTGGACTCCGAAACCTGCAGGCGCCGATTCTTTCTGTGCCGCACGGGATTCGGTACACTAAGGTGGTCCCGGAAGCCCGGAAGCCCGGAAGCCCGGAAGCCCGGAAGCCCGGAAGCCCGGAAGCCTTCGGCCTGTCGCCTGAGCTGCTGCTCCAGGACGGCCGTCCGATCCCGTCCGCGATCGTGCTCTCCCACGACGAGCAGCTCGCGCGGCTGCGCGCCTCGGCTCCGCGGGCCGCTGAGGTAGCGGCCGTCACCGGCGATCCCTGCTACGACCGGCTCCGCGCCGGCCTGCCGTGGCGGCCGCTCTACCGCCGGGCGCTCGGCGCGGACGGCGACCAGACCATGATCGCGGTCAGCTCGACGCACCGAGCCGATTCGCTGCTGGGCGAGGTTTCCGGACTGTACGAGCGCCTCCTCGCCGAGCTGCCGGTCGACGAGTTCCGCGTGGTGGCGATCCTGCACCCGCACATCTGGCACCAGCACACCCCGCACCAGATCCGCCTCTGGCTGGCGCCATTCCAGCGCTCCGGCCTGATGGTCGTGCCTCCGGAGCGGGGCTGGCGCGCGGCACTGGTGGCCGCCGACCTGCTCATCGGCGACCACGGCTCGGTGACCGCGTACGGCGCGGCGCTGGGCCTGCCCACGGCGCTGGCGGCGTTCCCGGAGTCCTCGGTCGCGCCCGACTCGGCGGTGGCGCTGCTCGGTTCGCAAGCGCCCCGGCTGGATCTGGGGCAGCCGATCCTGCCGCAGCTGCGGAAAACGGTGGCCGAACACACCTCAGAGCAGTCCGCCTCCCTGCACCAGATGATCACCTCACGCCCGGACGAGGCGGCGGAGCGTCTGCGGAGGTTGTGCTATTCGATGCTCGGCCTGGCGGAGCCCCGGACCGAGCCTGGCGTACCGCCCGACACGGTGGCAGGGCTCCCGGATGAAGACTGGCCGTGGCGCCCAACGGCCATGCACGTCACCGGGCGGGTCCACGGCGGACAGAACATCGCATTGGAACGCTATCGGGCGGAAATGGTTCCCGTATCGCGGATTCCGCAGCGAAGCCACTTGGTGGCGACTGCCGATCACCCCGGTCCACGGACGCGTTCCGTCGCGGACGTGCTCGTGCTGACCGAAGCCGGTCAATGGGGTCGCCACGCCCAAACCTGGCTCGGTGAAGCCATTTCGGCTCATCCCGGCCTGCAGCTAGCCGCTGCGGTGCGCGGCGACACCTGCGTCGTCCGAACCCGCAACGGCGACCAAGTGCGTCTCAGCGGCACCGATGACCCGATGCTCTACGCCTCTGCGGTGTTCGAATGGCTCGGCTCCGGGCGCGAGCTCGCCGGCCTCTCCCCTGGCCTGACCGTCAACGGCCGGCCGGTCGCGGTGTCATGACTTGCGTGCCAACAACGCCTGCGCCCGCCGATTTCCCAGCACGGTGAGGATCTCCGCTGCCTCCCGGCGCCGCTCCGCCGCGGCGTGCTCGTCGCCGTTGCGGGCGCTGAGCTCCGCCAGCAGTTCCAACGCCGTCGCCTGGTCGGCAGCCATACGCGCCGCTCGGCTCAGTTCGAGGGCCGCCTGGCCCCACCGCGACGCCTCCGCCAGGTCGTTGCACTGCAACTGCGCTTCGGCCAGCGACAGCGCCAGCTTCGCGCTGTTCGCGCGCTCCTCAAGCTCGACGAAGGTCTCGTAGGCCTCGGCCAGCCGGGGCAGCGCCTCCGCGGCCCGCCCAGCGCGAACCAACACTCGCCCGGAGTGCATGCGGTACAGCGCCAACGGCCGGCGCCGACGATCCGACGGGAAGTGCCGCTCCACGATGTCGCGGGACCGTTTGAAGCAATCCAGTGCCTCGTCGTACTCGCCGTGCTGCTCGTGGATGAGCCCGCGCCATTCGATGGCGCTCTGCTGGCCCCATTCGTCGTGGTTCGCCTCGGCGATGTCGTAGGAAAGCCCGAAATGCTCTTGCGCAGTGCGGTAGTCACCGACCGAGTAGTGAGCCGATCCGGAATGCGAGTGCATGCGCACCAGCGCGCGCCGATCGCCCAGTCGTTCGGCCGCCGCGATCCCGAGCGGGAGGATCTCGATCAGGTCCACGAAGTAGTTGCGATCGGTGAAGTAGCTGAACAGGCTCTCGCACAGCTGCCAGGCGCGGTCGCTCAACCCGACCTCGACGGCTATGCCCGCCAGCGCCGACAGCGTCTCGCGCTCCGCTTCCAGCTCCTCCAACGCCCGCTCCGCCGCGCGCTCGCCGTCATGCGCCGGCCGCACCGCGTCGTAGCGCGGGCTGAGCCGGCGCCGCTTCGACAACACGACGTCCCGCGCCATCAGGAAATCGTGGTAGTGCTCGACGATCCGTCGCCATGCCGCCGGAGAATCGTCGTCCGCGGTGATCTTGGCCTTCGCGTGCTGCCGCAGCAGGACGTGGATGCGGTACCGCCCGCCGACCGGAACGACGAGGTTCGCCCGGGACAACGCGAGCAGCAGCTCCTCGGCATCCGCAACCGGCTGGTCGAGCAGCGCCGAGGCCGCCGCCAGGGAGAATTCCGCCGCCGGATGGCAGCCCAGCAGCCGGTAGGCGTGCTGCTGGTCCGCCGACAACGCCTGGTAGGCGAACTCGAAGGCACCGTCGAAGGGCCGTTCCCCGTCCACCTCCAGGCGGCGCAGCAGATCCGGCGCGATTCTGTCCACATAGGACGTTATCGAGGAGCGGCCGGGCAGCTGCGCGGCCGCCACCTGCAAAGCCATCGGGTGCCGACCGCACGCTTCGCTCAACTTCCGCAGCGCGGCCTCGTCCGCCTCGGCGTTGTCCCCGAGCGGCCCCGCCAGCAGGGCGATCGCCGCGTCCTCCTCGAACGGCGCCAACCGCATCGGCTCGACGGCACCACTCAGAAACGTGAGCTCACGACGGCTGGTGACGAGCACCGTGCTGGTCGGCGACGACGGCAGCAGCGCCCGCACCTGCGCTGCGGAATGGGCGTCGTCGAGGATGACCAGGATCCGGCGACCTGCGGTGATGCTGCGGAATGCGGCGGCTCGCTCGTGCTCCGTCGCAGGCAGCGCCGCGCCGGTCAGGCCGAGCATCCCGAGGAAACCGCCCAGCACGTCGCCCGCGGTTCGAGGCCCGGCGGGATCCGATCCGCGCAGGTCACCCACGAAGATCCCGCCCGGGAACTCCGTCCGCACCTGGTGCGCCCAGCGCAGCGCGGTCTGCGACTTGCCGATGCCCATCATCCCGCTGAGCGCCACGACCAGCGGCTTTCCCGCGCGCTCCGCCTCGCGCCACAGCCGGTCCAGCTGGGCGAGTTCCGCCTCCCGGTTGGCGAACCCGAAGTGCTCGGGGTTGATCGTCAGCATGTCCGGGTACAGCGGCTCCGAATGGCCGCCGAGGTTCATCACGACCCGCTCGATACGGCCCGCCTGGATCACGTTGCCGTCCACCGGAGCGTTGTTGGCGTTGTGCCACTCGTCCATCTCGACCCCCCACCGGCGCTGTCGATCTGTTCCCCGGCGACGATACCGGGAGGGGAATCGGAGCGTGACAGCCTCGGCACTCGCTGACAACGGAGGGGGAACCGTGCCGGCAAACGAGGATTGGGACGTCGCGTCGGGCGTCGGGCTCACCGCGCTGATGGTCGCCGCGGCCCGGGCGCTGGAGACCGAGCGCGCCGACCGGCTCATCGACGACCCGTATGCCGCGGCCCTGGCCAAGGCCGCCGGGGCGGCGGTGCCCACGGCGGCGGCCGACTTCGGCGAGGGCTGGCAGGACACCATCGACTACATCGGCCTGCGCTCCCGGCTGTTCGACGAATGGTTCGAGCTGGCCTGCGCCGGGGGTGTGCGGCAGGTGGTCGTCCTGGCGGCCGGCCTGGACACCAGGGCGTTCCGGCTGTCCTGGCCGCCCGGCTTGCGGCTGTTCGAGGTCGACCAGCCGCAGGTGCTCGCCTACAAGGACGCGGTCCTCGCCGGCCTCGGCGCCCGCCCCGCCTGCGACCGCCACGAGGCGCCGGCGGACCTGCGCGACGACTGGCCCGCCGCGCTCCGGCGCGCCGGATTCGACCCGGCCCTCCCCACCGCGTGGCTGGCCGAAGGGCTGATCTACTACCTGCCCGTCGAGACCGACGTGCGGCTGCTGGCGGCCGTGGACGAGATGTCCGCGCCCGGCAGCAGGATCGCGATCGAGAACCCCACCGCGAAGCGGAGCGCGCTGCTCGGCGACGACATGGCCCGGTCGTCGGAGAAGCGGGGCGTCGACCTGGACGCGCTGTTCGGCCCCGACGAGCGGCCGGACCCGGCCGAGCGGCTCACCGGGTTCGGCTGGCGGGTGCGGCGCGAGACCGCCGGCGAGGCCGCCGACCGGTTCGGCCGCGCCCTGACCTCCGGCGGGCGCGGCCTGACCCGCGTCGGCGACTTCCTCACCGCGGAACGCTGATCAGTCCGCCACCAGGGACACTTCGGAGAAGCGGATCGCGAAGCCCGCGCCGTCCGGCGAGGCGCACATCGGGCCGGCCTCGGCCGGGAGGTCCGGCGGGAAGTACGCCACCCGCAGCACCGACTTCGGCTCGCCGCCGTCGGCGGCGTAGCGGACCGTCACGGTGTCGCCCGCCCGCTCCAGTTCCAGGGTGATCGACTCGACCGGCCCGCACACCGCCTCCAGCGGCACCACGCTCCAGTCCGAGACGTCGCGGGTCACCACGGCGCTGAGCAGCTGCTCGCCGTCGACCAGCTCGATGCCGGCCTTGATCCAATTGCGCTCGTCCAGCCGCAGGAGCAGTCCGGCCTGGTCGTACTGCTCGCGGTAGTCGCCGAATAATCGGGTCCTCAGCTTGAACCGCGGCCCCACCGGCCGCAGCAGCGCGTGCCCGCTGTCGCGCACGAATCCGTAGTGCGTCGTCCGCCAGAAGTCCGTGCCGGAGTCGGCGGTCACCGTCAAACCCCCGTAGGACAACCAGTTCACCGGCGGGTTGAGCCACCGCCACCCACTGAGCCCGAACAGCGTGATGTCCTCGGCCTGCTGCATGCCCACCCGTCTCCACTTGTCCGGTGGGGCCGGCTGTCGTCAGCGGACGACGACCACCGGGCAGGCCGCGTGGTGCACGAGCTTCAACGCCACCGACCCGACCAGCATGCCGGTGAAGGCGCCGTGCCCCTTGTTGCCCACCACCAGCAGATCGGCCTGCTTGGACAGTCCGACCAGCTCGTCGACCACGTGCCCGCGGATGAGCCTGGATCGCAGGTCCACGTCGGGGAAATCGGCCTCGACCGCCTTCACGGCGGTGTTCAACGCCTTGCCCGCCCGCTCTTCCAGCTCGGTGTCCGGGGTCGGCAGACGATATCCGAATTGGACCGGCTGGTGCCAGACCATGATCGCGTGGGCGATTCCGCCGACCTCGCGGATCTGGTTGGCCGCCCAGCGCAATGCCCGCACCGACTCGTCCGATCCGTCCACTCCGACTGCGATGGTCTGCGGCATGCCCGGCTCCCTTCGGCGACGTTCTGGGTGATCCCGCCGGGATGCTAAGGCAGCTGCTTCGGCTCCGCCACCGCCGAAGAGGTCGTCTTTGCAGACCGTCAGAGCTGGTTGACGTCGGTGATCCGGATGACGGCGGCACCGGCCTCGTCGGACGCGGCGAGGTCGACCTCGCCGCTGATGCCCCAGTCGTGGTCCTCGTCCGGGTCGGCGAAGATCTGCCGGACCAGCCAGCGCTCCGCCTCCTCGGTGATCAGCAGCAGCGCCGGGCCGCGCGCGTCCGGGCCGGCGCCGATCTCCTCGTGCTGCTCGAAGTACTCCTCCAGCGCGTCGGCCCACGCGTCGGCGTCCCAGCCGCTGTCGCCGTCCAGCTCGCCGAGCTCGTCGTAGCGGCGGCGGGCCGCGAGCTCCACGCGGCGGAACAGCGCGTTGCGCACCTGCACCCGGAAGGCCCGCTTGTTCAGCGTGATCCGCTCCGGGCCCTCGTCCACCGCCACGACCGTCGGCTCCGCGCCCGGGTGGCGCAGCTTCTCCCACTCGTCGAGCAGGCTGGAGTCGACCTGCCGGACCAGCTCGCCGAGCCACTCGATGATGTCGGTGAGCTCCTCGGTCTTGGCGTCGTCGGGCACCGTGTGCCGCAGCGCCTTGTAGACGTCGGCCAGGTAGCGCAGCACCAGGCCCTCGGAGCGGGCCAGCCCGTAGAAGTTGACGAACTCGACGAAGTTCATCGCCCGCTCGTACATGTCGCGGGCCACCGACTTCGGCGACAGCTCGTGCTCGCCGACCCACGGGTGTCCCTTGCGGTAGGTCTCGTAGGCGGCTTCCAGCAGCTCGGCCAGCGGCTTCGGGTGGGTGATCTCCTCGAGCAGCTCCATCCGCTCGTCGTACTCGATGCCGTCGGCCTTCATCTGCGACACGGCCTCGCCGCGCGCCTTGAACTGCTGCTGCGAGAGCACCTGCCGCGGATCGTCCAGAGTGGACTCGATCACCGACAGCACGTCCAGCGGGTAGCTCGGCGACTCGGAGTCCAGCAGCTCGATCGCGGCCAGCGCGAACGGCGAGAGCGGCTGGTTGAGCGCGAAGTCGAACTGCAGATCCACGGTCAGCCGCACCCGGCGGCCCTGCTCGTCGGGCTCGTCGAGCTGCTCGACCACGCCGGCGGACAGCAGCGCGCGGTAGATCGCGATGGCCCGCAGGATGTGGCGGCGCTGCGTCGGCCGGTCCTCGTGGTTGTCGGTCAACAGGTGGCGCATCGCGGAAAACGCATCGCCGGACCGGTTGATGACGTTGAGCAGCATCGCGTGGTTGACGTTGAAGCTGGACCGCAGCGGCTCCGGCTCGGCGGATTCCAGCTTCTCGAAGGTCTTCTCGCTCCAGGACACGAAGCCCTCGGGCGCCTTCTTGCGCACCAGCTTGCGCTTCTTCTTCGGGTCGTCGCCGGCCTTGGCGATCGCCCGCTCGTTCTCGATCTCGTGCTCGGGCGCCTGCACCACCACGTAGCCGGCGGTGTCGTACCCGGCGCGGCCGGCGCGACCGGCGATCTGGTGGAACTCGCGCGCCTTCAGGTGCCGGGTGCGGACCCCGTCGTACTTGGTCAGTCCGGTGATCAGCACGGTGCGGATCGGCACGTTGATGCCCACCCCGAGGGTGTCGGTGCCGCAGATGACCTTGAGCAGCCCGGCCTGCGCGAGCTGCTCGACCAGCCGCCGGTACTTCGGCAGCATCCCGGCGTGGTGCACGCCGATGCCGTGCCGCACCAGCCGGGAGAGGGTCTTGCCGAACCCGGCGGTGAACCGGAAGTCGCCGATCGCCTCGGCGATCTGGTCGCGCTGCTCGCGGGTGGCGACCTTGACGCTCATCAGCGCCTGCGCCTGCTCCAGCGCGGAGGCCTGGTTGAAGTACACGACGTACACCGGGGCCTGCTGACCGGCCAGCAGCTCCTCGATCGTCTCGTGCAGCGGCGTCTTGGCGTAGCGGAAGGTCAGCGGGATCGGCCGCTCCGCCGAGGTGACCACGGCGGTCTCCCGGCCGGTGCGCCGGGTCAGGTCCTCCTGGAAGAACGTGACGTCGCCGAGCGTGGCGGACATCAGCACGAACTGGGTGCGCGGCAGCTCCAGCAGCGGCACCTGCCACGCCCAGCCCCGGTCGGGCTCGGCGTAGAAGTGGAACTCGTCCATCACGACCTGGTCCACGTCGGCGCGGTCGCCGTCGCGCAGCGCGATGTTGGCCAGGATTTCCGCGGTGCAGCAGATGATCGGGGCGTCGGCGTTGACGCTGCTGTCGCCGGTCATCATGCCGACGTTCTCGGCGCCGAAGACGTCCACCAGCGAGAAGAACTTCTCCGACACGAGCGCCTTGATCGGCGCGGTGTAGAAGCTGCGCTTGCCGGCGGCCAGCGCGGTGAAGTGCGCCCCGGTGGCGACCAGGCTCTTGCCGGAGCCGGTCGGCGTGCTCAGGATCAGGTTCGCTCCGGTCACGACCTCCATCAGCGCTTCTTCCTGCGCCGGGTAGAGCGCGATGCCCTGGTCGGTGGTCCAGGACACGAACGCGTCGAGCAGCGCGTCGGGGTCCGGGGTGTCGGTCGTCAGGGCCGGGAGCTGATCGGTGAGCTTCATCAGTCCCCCATCGTCCCTGGTCAGCTCGGGCCGGAGTGACCCGGGGTGGCCGAACCCGCGGCCCCGGGAGCCACGCCGGTTCGCGTGCTGGTGCTCGGGACCTGCGATCGGGGACCATTGGGGCACGTGCGGGAGGAGGGGTGTCATCGTGAGCCGGAACGTGCGCTTCGTCGGTGGGCCGCTGGACGGCCGGATCCAGGACCTGCGCGACTCGGAGGCGGTCGCGGGGCGGCTGCTGCGGCACGTCCACCTGCACGACGGCCCGAAGATCGAGACCCACTACGAACTGCACTACACCCCGGAAACCGGCTGGGTCTACCACCTCTGCGGCCGCCGCCCGTGACCCAGGGTGATCGATCAACTACTTGTACGGACTGTACAATTCGCGCATGAGCGTCGAAGCTGTACACATGGACGACAGCGCCGCCATCGAAGTCAACGTCTCGTCTGCCCGCGCCCAGCTGCCGAACTACATCGAGCTGGCGAGCGAGGGCCAGTACGTCTACCTGACTCACCGGGGCAAGCGGGTTGCCGCACTGGTGGCAGCGGACGTCGCCGAGCATTGGGAAGCCGAGGAAGACGCGCACTGGGCGCGCCGCGTCGCCGAGGCGGAAGAGTCGGGCACGGTTTCCTGGGAAGCGGCGATCGTCGCCTTGGAGCGGGATCAGTGACCTACCAGATCGAGATCACCCGCGATGCCCTGAAGACCCTGGCCAAGCTGGACAAGCCGATTCGGCGACGGCTGCAGGTCGCGATCGATCAGCTCGCCTCGAATCCGCGCCCCGCCGGGGCCATCGCGCTCAAGGGCGTTTCCGGTTACCTGCGGATCCGGGTCTCGGATTTCCGGGTGATCTACCGCGTCGAAGATGGACGCCTCGTTGTGGTGGTGGTCGCGGTCGGCCACCGTCGCGAGATCTACGAGCGCTGACAGCTGCACGGGCGACGCCTAGAACGACGAGCGCTCCGGGTGCGAGGCGGAAACACCACCTGCGCACCCGGCGCGCGCCGAAGTACCGCCGCTACGACGGGATCCTCGAACCGTCCAGCGCCCTGGCGCAGACGATCGAGCCGGTGCTCGGCCCGTCGGACAGCAAGCTGCGCACCTTCGCGATGGAGGACATCGCCACGGTCGGCCCGGACCTCGCGATCCACCGGGTCCGCACCCGGACGGTGCTGCGGGCGCTGGAGGACGGCCCCGACCGTCACCTCTTCGTGTATCGCGGCGAGCCGGGCAGCGATTCGCGCTCGCTGGTGCTGGCGCCGACCGAGAACTGCCGCTTGGGTCGGGTCAGCCGGCATCCGGCGGTCCCGATCATGGCCGCGGAGCTGTTGTTCGACCGCAGCCTGCGGGCCGGCGAGACGCAGCTGCTGGAGTACGAGCTGCGCATCGAGCACCCGGCCATCAGCCTGGACCACCGCCGCGCCTTCCGGTATCCGGCGGATGCCTACGTGATGTCGGTGCGCTTCGCCGAGTCCGCACTTCCGGTGCGGTGCCGCTCTTTCCGGCAGGATCCGTTCGACGCCGAGAGCCCCGGCGCGGAGCTGGCCATCACCGGCGGCCGGTCGGTGCACCTCGCGACCCGCGACGTGCCGCGGGGCACCCTCGGGATCGCCTGGGAATGGGACTGACCGGGCCGCCGCCGGACTACCGCACATCGCCGCTAAGTGAATCGCCGCTAGGTCGCCTTGCGACCTGATTCACAGATCAGGGGTATTCCCAGAACCGGTCACTCGGCTAACCTCACCTCCATGGTGGCGCACTCGATGTCGAGCGGCGGCGGGCCGGACCTCTCCTCCGCCACACCCGTGGACCGCGAGCAGTGGCGGGCTCAGGTCAAGAAGGTGCTGCAGCGATCAGGACTGATCGGCGAGCAGCCCCCGGCCGGTCCGGTGGAGGACGTGCTCGCCTCGACGACCTACGACGGCATAGTCGTGCACCCCCTCTACTCCGAGGGGCCGCCCGAGGCCGGCTCGCCAGGGCTGGCGCCGTTCGTGCGCGGCAGCCGCCCGCAGGGCAGCGTCGCCGAGGGCTGGGACGTGCGGCAGCGGCACGAGAACCCGGATGCCGCCGAAACCAACCGGGAGGTCCTGGCCGACCTCTACAACGGCGTGTCGTCGCTGTGGCTCCGGCTCGGTTCCGGCGGACTGGCCGTCGACGACCTCGCGGACGCGCTGGAAGGCGTCCACCTGGACATGATCGGCGTGGCCCTGGACGCGGGCGAGGACTTCGTCGCCGCCGCCGAGGCGTTCCTGGCGGTCGCCGCCGAGCAGGGCGTGCGCGGCAGCGGCCTCAGCGGCAACCTCGGCGCGGACCCGCTGGGCGTGCAGGCCCGGACCGGCCGCCCCGGCGACCGGGACGGCGCGGTGCGGTTGGCGCGCCGCTGCGCGGCGGAGTTCCCGGAGCTGAAGGCGCTGGTCGTGGACGGGTTGCCGTACCACGAGGCGGGTGGCTCGGACGCGCAGGAGCTCGGCTGCTCGCTCGCCGCGGGCACGACCTACCTGCGGTTGCTGACCGAGGCCGGGCTGGACGTCGACACCGCCGCCGGGCTGCTGGAGTTCCGCTACGCCACCAATGCCGACCAGTTCCTAGGCATCGCCAAGCTGCGCGCCGCGCGGCGGCTGTGGGAGCAGGTCACCCGCGCCTGCGGCGCGTCGGAGCCCGCGCGGGCGCAGGCCCAGCACGCCGTGACATCGGCGGCCATGCTGACCAGGCGCGACCCGTGGGTGAACATGCTGCGCACGACGATCGCGACCTTCGCCGCCGGGATGGGCGGCGCACAGGCGGTCACCGCGCTGCCGTTCGACGCCGCGATCGGCCTGCCGGACGGCTTCTCCCGCCGCATCGCCCGCAACACGCAGACCCTGCTGCTGGAGGAATCGCACCTGGCGCAGGTGATCGACCCGGCGGGCGGCTCCTGGTACGTCGAGTCGCTGACCGACGAGCTGGCGCAGGCCGCCTGGCGGTGGTTCCAGGAGATCGAGGCCGCGGGCGGGCTGCCCGCCGCGCTGGAATCCGGCCTCGTCGCCGAGCGGCTCTCGGCCACGTGGGAGGAGCGCCGGGCGGCGATCGCGCACCGCGCGGACGCGATCACCGGCGTCAGCGAGTTCCCGAACCTGGACGAGGCGCCGCTGGAGCGCGAGCCCGCACCGCAGCAGCCTTCGGGCGGCCTCCCGGTGCACCGCTACGCCGAGGACTTCGAGCGGCTGCGCGACGCCGCCGACGCGCGGCTCGCCGAGACGGGCAACCGCCCCACGGTGTTCCTCGCGACGCTCGGCTCGCTCGCGGCGCACAACGCGCGCGCCTCGTTCACGCGGAACCTGCTCGCCGCAGGCGGCATCGAAAGCACCGACGCCGGAGCGACGGAGTCCACAGAGGACGTTCTGGCGGCGTACGCCGGCGCGCCGGTGGTCTGCCTGTGCTCCAGCGACAAGGTTTACGCCGAACGCGCCGCGGAAACCGCCGCGGCGCTCAAGCAGGCCGGGGCGAAGCACGTGCTGCTGGCCGGAAAACCGGGCGATCCGCCACCGGAGGGCGTCGACGGGTTCGTCTTCGCCGGGTGCGACGCGCTGGCCGTCCTCACCGACGTCCACGAGAAGCTGGGAGTGGGCCGATGACGCAGATCCCGAACTTCGCCGACATCCCGCTGGATGCCACCCCCGCCGCCGACCCGGCCCGGTGGCAGGCCGAGATCCTCGCCGCCACCGGCAAGGAGGCCGACGCCCTGGTCTGGGAGGCGCCGGAGGGCATCGGCATCAAGCCGCTCTACACCTCGGCCGACGTCGAGGGGCTCGAATTCCCGCACACCTACCCGGGTTTGGCGCCGTTCCTGCGCGGGCCGTACCCGACGATGTACGTCAACCAGCCGTGGACGGTGCGGCAGTACGCCGGGTTCTCCACCGCCGACGAGTCCAACGCCTTCTACCGCCGCAACCTGGCCGCCGGCCAGAAGGGCCTGTCGGTGGCGTTCGACCTCGCCACCCACCGCGGCTACGACTCCGACCACCCGCGCGTCGCGGGCGACGTCGGCATGGCCGGGGTGGCGATCGACTCGATCTTCGACATGCGCCAGCTCTTCGACGGCATCCCGCTGGACCGGATGAGCGTGTCGATGACCATGAACGGCGCGGTGCTGCCGGTGATGGCGCTCTACATCGTCGCCGCCGAGGAGCAGGGCGTCGCGCCGGAGAAGCTGGCCGGGACCATCCAGAACGACATCCTCAAGGAGTTCATGGTCCGCAACACCTACATCTACCCGCCGCAACCGTCGATGCGGATCATCTCCGACATCTTCGCCTACACCTCGCAGCGGATGCCGAAGTTCAACTCCATCTCCATCTCCGGCTACCACATCCAGGAGGCCGGGGCGACCGCCGACCTGGAGCTGGCCTACACCCTCGCGGACGGCGTCGAATACCTGCGCGCCGGGCGGCAGGCCGGGCTGGACATCGACGCCTTCGCGCCCCGGCTGTCGTTCTTCTGGGGCATCGGGATGAACTTCGCGATGGAGGTCGCGAAGCTGCGCGCGGCGCGGCTGCTGTGGTCGAAGCTGGTGCAGGCCTTCGAGCCGCAGAACCCGAAATCGCTGTCGCTGCGCACCCATTCGCAGACCTCCGGCTGGTCGCTGACCGCCCAGGACGTCTACAACAACGTGGCGCGCACCTGCGTCGAGGCGATGGCCGCCACCCAGGGCCACACCCAGTCGCTGCACACCAACGCGCTCGACGAGGCGCTGGCGCTGCCCACCGACTTCTCCGCGCGCATCGCCCGCAACACGCAGCTGCTGCTGCAGCAGGAATCCGGGACCACGCGGGTGATCGACCCGTGGGGCGGCAGCTACTACCTGGAGCGCCTCACCAAGGACCTCGCCGAGCGCGCCTGGGCGCACATCGCCGAGGTCGAGGACGCGGGCGGCATGGCGCAGGCCATCGACGCCGGCATCCCCAAGCTGCGCATCGAGGAGGCCGCGGCCCGCACCCAGGCCCGCATCGACTCCGGGCGGCAGCCGCTGATCGGCGTCAACAAGTACCGCTACGACGGCGACGAGCAGATCGACGTGCTCAAAGTGGACAACGCCGGGGTTCGCGCGCAGCAGCTGGAGAAGCTGCGTCGGCTGCGCGAGGAGCGCGACAGCCAGGCCTGCGAGGACGCGCTGCGCCGGCTCACCGCGGCTGCCGAGGCGTCGATGTCCGACCAGCGCCCCAACGACATGGCGCACAACCTCCTGGCGCTGGCCGTGGACGCGGCGCGGGAGAAGGCGACCGTCGGCGAGATCTCCGATGCGCTGGAGAAGGTCTTCGGCCGCCACTCCGGGCAGATCCGTACGATCACCGGCGTGTACCGGGACGAGTCGGGGCCGTCGGAGCAGCTGGAGGCGGCCCGCCGGCAGGTGGTGGACTTCGCCGACGCCGAAGGCCGCCGGCCGCGCATCCTGGTCGCCAAGATGGGGCAGGACGGCCACGACCGCGGCCAGAAGGTGATCGCGACCGCGTTCGCCGACCTCGGCTTCGACGTCGACGTGGGCCCGCTGTTCCAGACCCCGGCCGAGGTGGCCCGCCAGGCCGCCGAGTCGGACGTGCACATCGTCGGCGTCTCCAGCCTCGCGGCCGGGCACCTGACCCTGGTGCCCGCGCTGCGCGACGAGCTGGCCGGGCTGGGCCGGGAGGACATCATGGTCGTCGTCGGCGGGGTCATCCCGCCGGCCGACTTCGACGCCCTCCGGCAGGCCGGGGCCAGCGCGATCTTCCCGCCCGGCACCGTGATCGCCGACGCCGCGCTGGGCCTGCTCGAAGAACTCCGCACCCGACTCGACCACTGATCATGCCGCGACAGATCGACGTCCAGGACTACGCCAAGGGCGTGCTCGCCGGTTCCCGCACCAAGCTGGCGCAGGCGATCACGCTCGTCGAATCCACCCGCGCCGACCACCGCGCGCTGGCCCAGGAACTGCTCGTCGAGCTGCTCCCGCACAGCGGCGGCGCGCACCGCGTCGGCATCACCGGCGTGCCCGGGGTGGGCAAGTCGACCTTCATCGAGGCGCTGGGCTCGATGCTGACCGCGGCTGGGCATCGCGTCGCGGTGCTCGCGGTCGACCCGTCGTCGACCCGCAGCGGCGGCAGCATCCTCGGCGACAAGACGCGGATGGGCCGGTTGGCCAGCGACCCCGCGGCGTTCGTGCGGCCGTCGCCGTCGGCGGGCACGCTCGGCGGCGTCGCGCGCGCGACGCGCGAGACGATCGTGCTGATGGAGGCGGCCGGATTCGACGTCGTGCTGGTGGAAACCGTCGGCGTCGGCCAGTCCGAGGTGACGGTCGCGGGCATGGTGGACTGCTTCCTGCTGCTCACCCTGGCCCGCACCGGCGACCAGCTGCAGGGCATCAAGAAGGGCGTGCTGGAGCTGGCGGACGTCATCGCGGTCAACAAGGCCGACGGCGACCACGCGGCCGAGGCCCGCAAGGCGGCCCGCGAGCTCCGCGGCGCGCTGCGCCTGCTCACCCCGGTCAGCGCGGCGTGGACGCCGCCGGTGCTGACCTGCAGCGGCCTGCAGGAGCTCGGGCTCGACACGGTGTGGGAGCAGATCGAGCAGCACCGGGCGGCGCTGGACGAGGCCGGCGAGCTGGCCGACAAGCGCAGCCGCCAGCAGGTCGAGTGGACCTGGGCCCTGGTGCGCGACCAGCTGATGTCGGAACTCACCCACCACCCGGCGGTCCGCGCGATCGTCGGCGACGTGGAAACCCGGGTGCGGGCGGGAGAACTCACCGCGAGCCTGGCGGCGGAACAGCTGCTCGACGCCTTCCGGAAGCCCGGCCGGGAATCCACGTAGGACGGGGGCGGATACTGGCCCGAGCAGACTCGACCCGGGAGAACCATGCGGATCAGCGTTGACAACACCTCGGGCGTCGCGCCCTTCGAGCAAGTGCGGTCGGCGATCGCGGAGCAGATCAACAGCGGCGAACTCCCGGTGGGCACCAAGCTGCCGACGGTCCGCGCCCTGGCGGCGGAGCTGGGCATCGCGGCGAACACGGCGGCGAAGGCATACCGGGAACTGGAACAGGCGGGGCTGCTCGAAACCCGTGGCCGCGCAGGCACTTTCGTCTCCGACGCGGGCAACCAGGCGGCGGCCCGAGCAGCGGAAGCGGCGGCGACCTACGCCCAGATCACCCACGCGCTGGGCATCTCCGCCGACGAGGCCCTGGCGATCGTCCGAGCGGCCCTGAAGGCCTGACTCCGCAGCATCCCGCCAAAAGGCCGTGGGAACCGTGCTGGGCTGGCGGATCTGGTAGCCGCCCACCTGCACCCGGTTCAGCCGCTCCCGCGGAAGAAGCCTCGCCGCCGAGATTAGTCCTATCGGGCAACGGTTCTGGCCATTCTAAATTGATCGACGACAGCTCAGCAGAGCGATAGCCTGCTGGTGGTGGGTGCCGCACCGAGCGGAAACCACCGAGGTCCCCAGAGTTGAGCTACCGGCAAGGTTCCGCCGGAGCGGTTCCTCCCCGGGACGGCTCCACCATGTCCGCGCGCGACCGGGCCGGTCAGATCCCTCCCCAGGAGGCGTTGTGCGCGCGACCGAGAGCGAACTCCCGGTTTTCCCGTTCACCACCGCGGACGGCAGCAGCGACCACCACGAACGATTGGTCCGGCTGAGCGACGAGCAGCCGATCACCAGGGTCCTGCTGTCCGGTCGGCCGGTCTGGCTCGTCACCCGCTACGCCGAGGTCAACGCCGTGCTGCTCGACACGCGGTTCAGCCTGGCCCGCGCCATCGACCCGGGCATCCCCAGAGTGGGCAACTTCGAGCTGCCGCCGGAGCAGATCCTCGCCACCGACCCACCGGAGCACACCCGGCTGCGCAAGCTGGTCGCGAAGGTGTTCACCTCCCGGCAGATCGAACAGCTCCGGCCGCGCGTGCGGGAAGTGACCGACCGGCTGCTGGACCGGCTCGCCGAGCTGACGCCCCCGGTCGACCTGATCGAGCACTTCACCGCCTCGCTGCCCATCGAGATCATCTGCGAGATGCTCGGCGTGCCCCACCAGGACCGGGACGACTTCCAGGACTGGACCGAGCGCATCCTCACCGTGACCGGGCTGCCGCCCGAGGAGGTCCAGGCGGGGTATGCGCGGATGGGCGGTTACATCGCCGGACTCGTCGCCGACAAGCGCCGCACCCCCACCGACGACCTGCTCAGCCTGCTCATCGCGGCGCGTGACGAGGACGACCGGCTCACCGAGGACGAACTCGTGACGCTCGGATTCACACTGCTGATCGGCGGGCACGAGACCACCAAGAACCAGCTGGCGAACTCGGTGGCCATGCTGCTCGCCGACCACCCCGACCAGTGGCGACAGCTGATCGAGCACCCCGAGCTCATGGGGCCCGCGGTGGACGAGCTGCTGCGCTACCTCCCGCTGTTCAGCTACGAGGTGGCCTTCCCCAGGGTCGCCACCGCGACGGTCGAGCTGGGCGGGGTGACCATCGCCGAGGGTGACACCGTGCTCGTCTCGCTGAGCTCGGCGAACCACGATGCCGCGGTGTTCGACGCTCCCGACGACTTCGATCCCGCCCGCCTGCCCAACCGCCACCTGGCCTTCGGCAACGGCATCCACCGCTGCCTCGGCGCGCAGCTGGCCAGGATCGAGCTGGAGATCGGGCTCGGCGAACTCGCCCGGCGCTTCCCGCAACTGCGCCTGACCGACGCCGAACTGCCCTGGAAGACCGGCGGTCTCGTCCGGGGCCTGCACCAGCTCCGGGTCGAGTGGTGAGCCCACTCGGCCCACCCCGGCCCGCGGAGTGACCAGGACGTCCTGCACCCGCCCGAAGCGCAGGTCAGCTGGCGGGGACGCTCCACAGCCGCACGACGCCGTCCTCGCCCGCGGTTGCCAGGGTGCGGCCGTCCGGGCTGAACGACATGGTGGTGATGCGGTCGATCGAGGAGCCGATCTGCTCGCTGCCGGGCACGCTCCACAGCCGCACGGTGTTGTTGTCCACGATGGCGAGCACACTTCCGTCCGGGTTGGGCACTTGCCAGGAGCCGTCCGGAACGGTGCTGGGCTGGCGGATCTGGTTGCGGCTGGACAGATCCCACAACCGCAGCCAGCTGGTCTCGGTGGACGCGCTGTCGGTCTCGTCGTCGGACGTGGTCGCGGTGGCCGTGCCCACGGTCACCAGGACGCGGCCGTCGGGGCCGAACGCGGCGGTGCTGAGGCTCTCGGCCCGGGGCAGGCTGATCGGGTCGCCGATCTGCTGGCGGCTGGCCACGTCCCACAGGATCACGGCGCTGACGTCGTTCTCGGACCCGGACCTGTCGGACCACTGCACGCTGATCGCGACGGTGCGGCCATCCGGGCTGAAGGTGATCCCAGGAGCGTCGTACCCCTCGTTCCGGAAGGTGGGATCGCCGATCTGCTGACCGCTGGCCACGTCCCACAGCCGCACGAGGTCCACGTCCTCGTCCCCGTCCTCGTTCTGGGAGTAGCTGACGGCCAGGTAGCGGGCGTCCGGGCTGAACACCAGCCACTCGGACCGCTCGGCCAGTTCGCCGACCCCGGCGATGGGGTGTTGGCCGACCTGGGCGCCGCTGGCCACGTCCCACTGGCGCACCGAAGCGTTGGAGTCGCCGTAGATCGCGGCGATCAGGGTGCGGCCGTCCGGGCTGAACACGAGGTCGTTCAGACCGTCGAGCGGGCCGATGATCTGGCCGACCTGACGCTGTTCGGCGACGTTCCACAACTGCACGGTGCTGTCCTGCTGGACGGTCGCCAGGGTGCGGCCGTCCGGGCTGAACAACAGACGCCGGGCCGGGACTGCAGCGGCCATCGAACCGACCTGGGGAACCTGCGGCGGCGGCGCGGCGACCTGCGGTGGCGGCTGCAGCGCCCAGATCAGGACGCCGACCAGCGCCAGCGCGACGGCGGCGATGCCGAACCCCAGCGAGCGCCGCCGGGCACTCCCCCTGGGCCGGTCGGCCGTCGGCTCGGCGCGCGTGGGCGGGGTTTCCGCCGCGGTGGCCTCGCGGGTCGGGCCGGTGGCCACCCGGGTGGACACCACCGTCGGCGTGCCGGTGGTCGCCGTCGGTACCTGCGACGCGTCGAGGAGCCGGGCGATGTCGGCGTTCCGCTGCGCGATCAACCGGTGCACCCCGGCGGGCCACGGCCGCGCGGACGGCGCGATCTGGCCGATCGATTCCAGCAGCTCGGCCGGGGTCGGCCGCTCGGCGGGGTCCTTGGCCAGGCACGGCTCGGCGATGCGCCGTACCGCGCCGGGAACCCCGGAGAGGTCCGGGTCGACCTGCACGACGTTGTTCAGGGTCTGCAGGGTCGCCGTGTCGGTGAACGGGCTCGCACCCGTGCAGGCCGCGACGACGACCGAGCCGAGGGAGAACACGTCGCTGGCCGAGGTCACCGGCTCGCCCTTGGCCTGCTCGGGGGACATGTACGCGGGCGAGCCGACCAGCCAGCCGGCCCGGGTCAGGTCGCCGGCCCGGTCGCCGTTGACGGCCCGGACGATGCCGAAGTCGATGACCCGGGGACCGTCGTCGGCGAGCAGCACGTTGGACGGTTTCAGGTCCCGGTGCACCAGCCCGGCCCGGTGGATCTGGACCAGCGCGGTGGTCAGCCCGGCGGCCAAGCGCAGCACCGAATCCTCCGGCAGCGCACCGATGGCCGCCGCTGTCTCGTGCAGCGAGGGACCGGGCACGAAAACCGATGCCAGCCACGGCGCGGGCGCGTCCGGGTCGGCATCGATGACCGCGGCGGTGTACGCGCCGGACACCGCGCGAGATGCCTCCACCTCGCGGCGGAACCGCTCCCGGAACCCGTCGTCCTCGGCGAACTGCTCGTGCACCAGCTTGAGCGCGACCAGCCGGCCATCGGGGCCGCTTCCCAGCAGCACCCGCCCCATCCCGCCCCGGCCCAGCTCCGCGAGCACCCGGTACTGCCCGACCTCGCGCGGGCCCGACAGACCTAACGGCCGCACGACGACCCCATTCCAGTCAGTGCCGAAATGGCGGCCGGAACACCGCCGGACATCGCATCGACTGCCATGATCCCCTCTCCAGGATCGCGCGAATCCAGATCATGGATCTTCCCAGGAAGGTCCCCTGCGCGGAAGCGGAACGGCGCATAGCGCGACCCCGTCCGCCCAATTAGGACAAGCCGGGACGGCTCAGCCCACTTCGGCCTGCAGGGCTCGCATGGTGTTGATCTCGTCCTGCTGGGTCACCAGGACGTCCTGGGCCATCGCGTGGACCTGCTCGTCCAGGCCGTTGGCCATGACGTCGGTGGCCATCGTCAGCGCGCCTTCGTGGTGGGCGATCATCAGCCGCAGGAACAGCCGGTCGAAGTCCGCACCCTTGGAGTTCCCGAGCTGCGCCAGCTGTTCCGGGGTCGCCATGCCCGGCATGCTCGCGTGATCGTGCCCGCCGCCGTGGCCGCTGTGTCCACTGTGGCCGGTCTGCTCGTCGAGGCCGCGGGTGGCCAGCCAGCCCTGCATCGCGCCGATCTCCGGGCCCTGCGCGCCGCCGATGCGCTCCGACAGCGCGCGAACCTTGGGATCCTGCACGCGTTCCGGGGACAGCGACGTCATCTCCACCGCCTGCTGGTGGTGCGCGATCATCATGCGCACGTAGTCCGCCTCGACCTCGACCGGCGTGCTCCGCTCCGGCGCCACGCTCGCCACCACCTGAGGCTGGTCGCCCGGCGCACCCGGCAGTACCACCGGCGGCGACGCCTGCTCCGTCGCGCAACCGGCCAGCGCGCCCACCGCCAGAAGCAACGCGGCTGTTAACCGGCGCATCGATTCCTCCTCGTGTTGCAGGCAATTGCGGCCAATTGGCCGATAGGGCCACGATCCGGGCATAACAATACTGATCTCCAGCGGTACTCGGTACCGCCCATTTCGACTGCCCGGACTCAGGGCAGCGACGAGCATGGGAGTGGATGGTCTTGAAACCGAGCCCTAGGGGAAGGTTGCGCGTGCTGGGCGCCGCGCTCGGAGTGTTGACTCTCGGCTTAGCGCTCGCCCCGGCATCCGCGGCGACGCCCCCGAACAACGGCCCCGAGGAACTCTCCGCGCAGACCGTCGCCGCGCCGGCCGGCGACGTCAGCAAGAGCGAGAACATCGAGCACGTCACGAACCTGCCGAAGCAGGCGCCTTTCAACACGCTCGAAGCCTTCGGCACCGACATCGCCTTCAAGCAGGACTACGCGTACGTCGGCAACTACGACGGTTTCGTCGTCTACGACATCAAGAACCCGAAGAAGCCGCAGATCGTCACGCAGGTGCTCTGCCCGGGCGGCCAGGGCGACGTTTCCGTCTCCGGCGACCTGCTGTTCGTCTCCACCGACTACCCGCGCACGAACAACACGTGCACCAGCGAGAAGACCGACGCCAAGGACCCCAACGGCTGGGAGGGCATGAAGGTCTTCGACATCAGCGACCCGGCCAAGCCGCGCTACGTGTCGGCGATCGCCACCGACTGCGGCTCGCACACCCACACCCTGGTGCCGGACAAGGCCGGCGAGGCGGTGTACCTGTACATCTCGTCGTACGGCCCGCGAGCGGAATTCCCGAAGTGCCAGCCGCCGCACGACAAGATCTCCATCATCAAGGTGCCGCTGGACAACCCGGCGGAACCGGTGATCGTGGACGCGCCCGTGCTGTTCCCGGACGGCGGCAACCCGGGCACGCCGGACGCCAGCGCGACCACGGGTTGCCACGACATCACGGCGTTCCCGGAGAAGGACCTCGCCGCCGGCGCCTGCATGGGTGACGGCGTGCTGCTGGACATCTCCGACCGGGAGCAGCCGCGGGTGATCAACCAGGTCCGCGACGAGGAGAACTTCGCGTTCTGGCACTCGGCGACGTTCAACAACGAGGGCACCAAGGTCGTCTTCACCGACGAGCTCGGCGGCGGCAGCGCGGCCACCTGCAACGAGGCGACCGGCCCGACCCGCGGCGCCAACGGCGTCTACGACATCGTCGGCTCGGGCGCGGACTCGAAGCTGGAGTTCCGCAACTACTTCAAGATCCCGCGCCACCAGGCCGACACCGAGAACTGCGTGGCGCACAACGGTTCGCTGATCCCGGTCGACGGCCGCGACATCATGGTGCAGGCCTGGTACCAGGGCGGCGTGTCGGTGTGGGACTTCACCGACTCCACCAAGCCGGAGGAGATCGGCTTCTTCGACCGCAGCGCGTTCGACCCGGCGAAGCTGCAGACGGCGGGTTCCTGGTCGGCGTACTACTACAACGGCTACATCTACTCCAGCGGCATCCAGGAAGGCCTGGACGTGCTGGACATCAAGGACAAGCGGACGGACCCGGCGAAGAAGGTCCGCTTCGAGGAGTTCAACCCGCAAACCCAGCCGGTGTACCAGAACTGAGCCGGTAGCAACGTGATGCGGCCCCCGCCGGAACCTCCGGCGGGGGCCGTACCTTTCCAATTTTAGGCAAAATTGGAAACCCCCGGATCGCCACGACGCGGGCTGCGCTCGGCGGGTTCCCAATTTTAGGCAAAATCGCGAGCCCTTCCCGGCGCCCGGGCTAGTCCCTCGCGCCGAGGAAGTCGGGGACGTCGAAGGCGAACAGCGGGCCTCCGAAGTGGGCTCCCGCGGCGACCTCGCAGCCCATCTCGCGCCAGGTGGCCGCCTGCTCCGCCGTGTCGATCCCGCCCACCCACAGGCGGGCTCCGCAGGCGTCGACCAGCGGCACCAGGGCCCGGATCGCCTGCACCTCCGGCACGTCCGCGGACTCCGCCGCGTGCACCAGGCCGACGAGGTCGTCGCACAGGCGCACCGAGTCGACCGGGAGGTCGCGCAGCAGGCGCAGTTCGTCCGCGGAGCCGCGGAAGCTGTGCAGCGAGGTCTTGATGCCGCGGCTGCTGAGGTAGCGGACGTTGTCCCGGGCTTCCTCGTGGTCGCCGCTGATCGCCGCCATCGGCATGCACAGCCGCATCCAGGTCGCGTCGATGTCGCAGGAGGCCAGCACCCGGTGGATCACCGCCGCCAGGTCCGGGTCCTGGCCCTGGTTCGGGCTCAGCGACAGCTTCAGCTGCACCGGGTACCCCGCCGTGTGCCACTCGCACAGCTGCCGCCACGCGGTTTCCAGCATCCAGTCCCGCAGCGACAGGGTGACCCCGGAGCGCTCCGCGAGGCGCTGGCACTCGCCGTGCTCCAGGGTGCCGTATTCGCTCGTCTCCCAGCGGAGTTCGGCCTCCAGCGCGACCAGCGCGCCGTTGTCCATGCGGGCCAGCGGCCGGTAGAGGACCTCGAACTCGCCGAGCTCCAGGCCGCCGGGCATCACCGCCGCCAGCTTCGACTCGATCCGCTCCTCCGGCGCCGTGTCCGGGTCGAACAGCGCCCACTGCCGCTTGCCCGCGGCCTCCGCGCGGCGCAGCGCGACGTCCGCCGCCCACAGCATGTTCGCCGCGTCGGCGTCGGCCACCATCCGCTCCACCACGCCGATCCCGGCCGACGCCGCGATGCCCTGGCCTTCGCCGACGTAGACCGGCTCCGCGAGCAGGTCGTTGATCTGCTGGGTCAACGTTGTCACCGGCGGCGTCTTCTCCTGCTGCCAGAGCAGGATCGCGAACTCGGTGCCGCCGAACCGCGCGACGATCGCCTCCTCGTTCTCGACCAGCTGCTCCAGCCGCCGGGCCACGGCCTTGATCACCCGGTCGCCGACCTCGTAGCCGAGGCCGTCGTTGATCAGCTCGAAGCCGTCCAGGCCGAGGTGGTAGAGCGCCAGCCGGGTGTCGCGCGGCAGGTTCGCCAGCGCCGTCTCCAGGCGGGTGTGGAAGAACTGCCGGTTCGGCAGCCCGGTCAGCGCGTCGTGCAGGGCCTGGTACTGGAAGCGGTCCTGCAGCAGGTGCAGCTCGGTGATGTCCTCGACCATCGTGACGAAGTGCCGCGGCGCGCCGTCGGAGCCCCGCAGCACCGACACCGCCAGGTAGACCCACGCCTCCTCGCCGGTGGCGTGCTGCAGGCGCTTGCGGTCGCCGAGCCGCTTCGAGCTGCCGCCCTCGGCGAGCTCGCGGTAGGCGGCCGCCAGGTATTCGGCGTCGTCGGGGTGGAACAGGTCGTGGATCGTCATCGCCGCCAGGTCGTGCGCCTGGTAGCCCAGGGTGTTCTCGAACCCCGGGTTCACCTGGACGAACTTGCCCTCCAGGTCGCAGATCGCGACCCCGATGGGCGTCGTCGTGAACACCTCGCCGAACCGCGCCTCGCTGGCCGCGAGCTCCCGGTCGGCCTTCAGCTTCGAGCGCAGCAGCGCCTTCTTCAGCGTCTCCTGCTGGACGAAGGTGCTCTCCCGGTCGGCCGCGGCGTAGCCGGCCGCGACCGCGGTGACCAGCCCGAGGATCCGGCGCACCGCGTCGTTCCCGGGCAGCTGGACCAGCTCGTCGCGCAGCAGGTTCAGGCTCAGCGGCAGGCTGTCCTCGCCGGTGGCGTGCATCTCGACCAGCCTGCTGCCGACGGTGCGGCCCACCTCGTCAACCGCGGACGGATCGTCCAGGGCGCCGACGACGCGGTCGACGAGTTCCCGCAGCGTCTCCTCGACGGTCTCGCGGGCCAGCGGGATGTAGGACGCCGTGCTGAGCTCAGCCGCCCAGCGGCGCGCCACTTCGGCCCGCCAGCCGGCGTCGTACCGCTTCGGGTCCAGCACGTCCGGCATCCCGCGCGGGGCGTCCGGGGTTCCGTCGCTCATCTCACCCGTCCGTCAACGTTCGGCGAATCGCCCTGGTCGCACACCTTCCTAGCATCATCGGATATCAGCGCCACGCCCCCCGTGACCCGTCATAGCCTGCGTCCCACCCCCGCGTAGATCTGCGAGCCGCCGGGCTCGTCGGCGGCCCGTTCGGGCCGGTCCGGCCGCCACCGCGCGGTGCCGACGACACCCGGCTCCACCAGGTCGAATCCGGTGAACAGCTCGGTGATCTCCGCGTGCGTGCGGGTGTGGATCGGGTCCGAGCTGCGCCGCATGACTTCCACCACACCGGCCATCTCGTCCGGGCTGATGTCGGCGGTGAAGTGCGACAGCGCCAGGTAGCTGCCGGTCGCCAGCGCGTCCCGGTAGCGGGCGATGATCGCCGGGGCGTCCAGCTCGTGCGACACGAAGTGGAACACCCCGGCCATGATCAGGCCGATGGGCTCGTCGAAGTCGAGCAGCCGGCGGGTCTCCGGGTGCTCCAGGATCACGCCCGGCTCGACCAGGTCGGCCTGGATGATGGTGGCGTTGTCGTTGCCCTCCAGCAGCAGCTGGCTGTGCGCGACGGCGACCGACTCGTAGTCCACGTACACCACGCGCGCGTGCGGGTCGGCGGCCTGGGCGATCTCGTGCACGTTGCCCACGGTCGGGATGCCGGAGCCGACGTCGAGGAACTGCCGCACGCCCTGCTGCGCCATGTGGACCACGGCGCGCCGCAGGAAGGCCCGGTTGAGCCGCGCCACGTCGCGCGCGCTGGGCAGCGCGGACAGGAACTTCTCGGCCAACGTCCGGTCGGCGGCGAAGTTGTGCGCGCCGCCCAGCAAGTAGTCGTAGAGCCGTGCCGCGCTCGGGATCTCCTCATCGACATCTTGGGGTACCCACGTTGCCTGTTCGGTCACGGTTCGCCTCAATTCTCGCGCCGTTGCGTGTCGGACAGACTACTGGGTGACACCAAACGGCTTGACGGGCGTGACCATGCCGCGACTATCCGTATCGATCGAGCTCGACTCGCTGGTGCCAGAATCGTGCCCTGCCGCGTGATCCGGCGCAGGCAGCCGCGGTGAGCGTCAGTGCGCCTCTTCGAGGGTTTCCCCGTCGGCGACCAGGGCGTCGAGCTCGGCGACGTCCTCGGCGGTGAGTGCCACCCCGGCGGCCGCGGTGTTCTCCTCGAGGTGGCCGAGGGAGGAGGTGCCCGGGATCAGCAGGATGTTCGGCGAGCGCTGCAGCAGCCAGGCCAGGGACACCTGGGCCTGGGGCGCGCCGCGACGCTCGGCGATCGCGCGCAGCACGTCGTCCTGGCGGGCACGGCTGTCGGCGAAACCGGAGCCCAGCGGGAAGAACGGGACGAACGCGGCACCGGCCGCCGCGGTCTGCTCGACCAGGTCGGCCGAGGTCCGGTTCACCACGTTGTAGAGGTTCTGCACGGACGCGATCTCGGTGTGCCGCCGCGCCTCCTCGAACTGCGCGGCGGACACATTGGACAGTCCGATGGCGCGCAGCAGGCCCTGCTCGCGGAGCTCGGCCAGCGCGCCGAGCTGGTCGGCCAGCGCGATGCCCCGGTCGACGGTGTGCCGCAGGTAGACCAGGTCCAGGGTCTCCAGCCGCAGGCGGCGCAGGTTGTCGTGCACCTGCGCGCGCAGCGCGTCGGGGTGGTTTAGCGGCAGCCACGCCGCCTCGTGGTCGCGGTAGGCGCCGATCTTGGTGGCCAGCACGAGCCCGTCGCGGTAGGGCCGCAGCGCCTCCGCGATCAGCTCGTTGACCACCCACGGCCCGTAGAAGTCGCTGGTGTCGATGTGGTCGATGCCCAGCTCCACGGCGCGGCGCAGCACCCGGATCGCCTGCTCGCGATCGGCGGGCGGGCCGAACACGCCGGGCCCGGCCAGCTGCATCGCGCCGAAACCGAGCCGGCTCACGGTCGACTCCGCGGTCAGCGGGAACTTTCCACCCAGGGCGGTCGAAGCACTCGTCACGCCGCGATGCTGCTAGAAAACCACGCCCTCGGCAACAAGCCGTTGCTCACATCATTGTCTTTGAAGCGGCGCAGCCGCTTAGCCCACGCCCGCAGCTCGCACCGCCGCGGGTTCTCAGAAGCCTTCTCGCGAGGACAGCCTCGACGCCTCGTATTGGTCATACTCAAGTCGGGGATCCCGGAGTCGAGAAGGCTTCTGAGGTTCCGCCACCCGCACCGCCACGCAAAACGAGCCTGGAAACAAGAATTCACACCTGCGGCATCAGGAGTAGCCAGGTTCCACCGACCAGGATGGCGGCGAGCCCGGCGAGGAACCAGATCGCCAGCCAGATCCCGGCGGGCAGCCCGGTGAGCCGGGCGAGCTGGTCGGCGTCGGAGTTCGGGGCGCGGCCGCCGGAGCGCTTGCGGCGCAGCTCGGCGATCGGCCGCAGGCCGCCGAAGAGCAGGAACCAGCTGAACAGCGCGCAGCACAGCGCCTGCCAGGCCGGCGTCGCGAACCAGGACACCGCGAAGATCACGCCGCCGGTGAACACGATCGACAGCACGCCGTAGGCGTTGCGGATGGCCAGCAGCATCGCGGCGAGCAGCGCGATGCACGCCCACAGCATCACGTGCGCGAGGTCGACGGTGACCAGCCACGCTCCGCCGAGCCCGAGCAGCGACACCGCCGGGTATCCGGCCAGCAGCGTGAACACCATGCCCGGTCCGGTCGGCTTGCCGGTCGACACGGTCAGCCCCGAGGTGTCGGAGTGCAGCCGGATGCCGTTCAGCTTGCGCCCGCTGAGCAGCGCGACCACCGCGTGCCCGCCCTCGTGGGCGATCGTCACCACGTTGCGCAGCAGCAGCCAGGTGTTGCGGCTGAGCACCAGGAGCAGCGAGAGCACGCCCGCGACCAGCGCGGCGATGTTGCCCGAATCCAGCAGTTGCGCGGACCACTCCCGCACTAAATCGTCCACAGTAGACACCCAAGGTCGGCGACAGACCGCGGCCCAGCGTAGCCGTCGCTCAGCCGGAGGCGCGGACGACCAGCTCCGGGGCGATGGCGACGCTGCGGGACGCGCCCTCGTCGCCGGCGAGGTGCGCCCCCAGCACCCGGACCGCCTCCGCCGCGATCTGCTCCTGCGGCTGCCGCACCGTGGTCAGCGCGGGCTGGGCGAGTTCGGCGTACGGGATGTCGTCGAAGCCGGTGACCCGGACGTCCTCGGGCACCCGGACGCCCCGCCGCGCCAGCTCGCTCAGCACGCCCAGGGCGATCGTGTCGTTGCCGCACACGATGCCGTCCGGCAGCGACCCCTGCGCCAGCAGGAGCTCCCCGGCCTGCTGACCCCATTCCTTGCTGAAGTCGCCGAGCAGCACGTCGGCGCCGTCGCCGGCGGCGCGCCGGAAACCGTCCAGCCGGGCCTGCGCCGACGAGTCGGTCGGCCGCGATCCGACGAACACCAAGCGGTTCGCGCCGAGCCCCAGCAGGTGACGCACGACCTGGCTCACCCCGGCCTCGTTGTCGACCCCGACCCAGCTGCCCGCGAAGCCGTCCACCCGCAGGTCGAGCTGGATGACGGGAACCCGCCCGGCCGCCGCCGCCAGCACCTCGCCGCTGCGTTCGCGGTGGCACGGGATCATGATCAGCGCGTCGACCCGGCGATCCAGCAGCGCGCGGACCTGGCGCTGTTCGGTTTCCGGCGCGTAGTGCGAGTTCGCGAGCAGCAGGCTGCGCTGCCCGTCCTGCAGCTGCTTCTCCACTGCCTCGACGAGCGTGGCGAAGAAGGGGTTGCCAATGCGAGGCACGACCATGCCTATGGTGTGCGTGGTGCGGCTGCGCAGTGACGCGGCGACGACGTTGGGCTCGTAGTCGAGCTCGCGGGCCGCCGCGAGGACCTTCTCCCGGTTCTCCGCTCGCACGCCGCGCTGCCCCGACAGGGCTCGCGACGCGGTCGCGACCGACACCCCGGCCCGCGCCGCCACGTCGTGGATCGTGACGCCCACGCCACCTCCTCCGCTGGATACCACCCAGTACTGTAATCGTTTTCGCAGCGGTTCCTCGTCCGGACGATTACTTCGTGGCGCCTACGAGTCGGGCCTCATCCGGCCCGGCGCGCAGTAGGCGGGTCCCGACTCCGTCAGTCGAAGTACGCCGCCACGTCGAGGGCCCCTCCGGCGGCGGCGAATTCGTCCTGGGCCGCCCGCCGGAGGTCCGCGTCGGCCAGGTAGTCCACTGTGGTCAGAGCGAGGCCGATCGCGCCGTCGAGGACCGCCCGGTCGCCCGCCGGACTCGCCGCCGCGGCGGCGAATTCCTCGGTGTGCAGGGCGAGGTTCGGGTCGCCCAGGCCGATCATCGGGTGGATCGCCGGGAGCCGGTAGCTGATGTTGCCGAGATCCGTCGAGCCGGTGAGGTACTCCGGGACGACGCCGCGCGGCAGGGACGTCCGGCCGCGCCGGGCCTGGTGCTGCGCCCAGCGGGCCGCCAGCGCGTCGTTGTGCCGGATGGGCAGGTAAGCGGGGTTGTTGTCCCAGTTCAGCTCGACGCCGCAGCCCGTCATCGAGGCCGCGCCGTGCGCGATCGCCTCGATCCGGGCGGCGAGGTCCTGCAACGAGCCCGGCTCGGCGGACCGGACGTAGAACACCGCCGCGGCTCGGTCGGGCACGACGTTGGGCCGCTTGCCGCCGTCGGTGATGATCCCGTGCACCCGGTCCGTCGACGGCATGTGCTGCCGCATCGCCGCGACGCCCTGGTACGTCGCCACGACCGCGTCGAGCGCGTTGCGGCCCATGAACGGCTGCGCGGCGGCGTGCGCGGCGACGCCGTGGAACACCACCTCCAGCTGGCGCCGCCCGAGGAACGGGTGCGCGGCGATGTCGTGGGAGAACGGGTGCAGCATCACGACCGCGTCGACGTCGTCGAAAAGCCCTGCCCTGGCCAGGTGTTCCTTGCCGCCGCCGCCCTCCTCGGCCGGCGTGCCGACCAGGCTGACCCGGCCGCCGGTCGCCGACACCGCGGTGGCGGCGGCGAGGAACCCGCCGACGGCCGCCGAGCAGATGATGTTGTGGCCGCAGCCGTGCCCGATGCCCGGCAGCGCGTCGTACTCCGCCAGCACCGCGACGTGCGGGCCGTCGCCGCCGGCCTCGACGCGCAGCGCGGTGTCCAGCCCGCCGACGCCCACCTCGGCGTCGTGCCCGTGGCGCCGCAGCAGCTCGGCGGCCTGGGCGACGGACCGGTGCTCGGCGAACGCCTCCTCCGGGTGCGCGTGCAGCTCCCGGCTCAGCGCGACGAGCTCCTCGGCGTTGTCGTCCACCCACCGCTCGACGTCGGCGCGCAATGCCTCGCCGGCGCCCGCGAACTCGGAGCGGATCGGCTCGGCGGCGGCCACGGCTCGCTCGGTAGCAGCGGAAACGGCGCGGAGGTAGGAGTCATCGGGCTGCGTAGGCTGTGTCACACCCCGAACTCTAAAACCTGTGCTCAAACGCGTCTTGCGTAGCGGTGTTGCGCGGCGAATCACCGCCGCGCGGCGCCGTCCTGCCGGGGAACCGGTCCGAGCACCCGGTGCGCCAGGAGCGTGCCGCCGACGACGGCCGACGGGATCACCAAGAGCTGCGCGACCGGGATCAGGCACAGCAGGTAGGTCGGCAGCCCGAAGCCGAAGACCACCGCCCGGTACTGCCGCAGGGCCCGGCGCCGGTCGCGGAAGGTCAGGCCGCGCCGCTGGAACACCAGGCCGACCATCTCCAGGGTGACCAGCCACGCGCCGAAGAACGCGCCCAGCACCAGCGCCGCGATCTGCCCGACCACCGGGATGAACCCGATGCCGAACAGCAGGATCGCGCCGACCAGCGCCACGCCCACCAGCTTCAGCGAATCCCGGACGCCGCGGCCGAGCTGCCGCGCGAAACCGGCGCCGTCGTCGGAGGCGTCCAGCCCGAGCTTCTGCTCCGCCTGCTCGGCGATGTGCTCGTAGAACGGTCCGCCGATGAGCAGCGTGACGGCGATGAACGACACCGACGCCAGCAGCCCGCCGGCGCCGACCAGCGCCACGCCCACCAGGATGCGCAGCGCCTGGCGGGCGGCATCGCCCCAGCTGTCGGCGAACGGCGTCATCCAGGTGACCAGATCGGGGCTGAAGTAGATGAGCGTGCCGAGGCCGCCCAGCAGCAGCAAGGCGCTGATCAGCGCCGGCAGCGCGCCGAGGAACAGCAGCTTCGGATTGCGCAGGATGATGCCGAAACCGGTGCCGAGCGTGCGGACACCGGAGAGGAACGAACTCATCAGGATTGGTCTCCCGTGCGGTGGCGATCGACGCCCACCGTATCGGCCGCGGCGCGGCAGCCGGGCGGGAAACCGTGGATCAGCGCACCACGCGGTGCCGGTTGCGCCGCGGGTGCGGCACCGACCGGGGCCGCCGGCCGTCGGCCGGCCCGGGATTGCGGCGGTCCTCCTGGTGGTTCGCGTGCAGCTCCACCAGCAGGACGTCCGGGTTCTCCCCGGCGTGGCTGCGCCAGAGCATCCTCAGCAGCTCGTCCTCGGCGAGCACCCAGCGACGGCCGAAAACATCATCGTCACTCATGGCGGCTCCAGCATCCCCGCGGCTGTTCACGCATGGTGCACGTGCGATCTCTCCCCGTAAACCATACCCCGCGAACGACCTGCGGTGATCCGTCTCACCGGGAGCGGTCCGCGGTTGCCCGACCGGAAGAGGTCAACTTAGGTTAGCCTTTCTTGCCAGAACTTCGGGCTGTCGGCCCGAACCGGACGACGAAGGACTTCGGTGATGACGCCTCCCCCAGCAGCTGGTGCCCGGTTCGGCCGTCGGGGCTTCCTGATCGGCACGTCCGGCGTGCTCGCCGCCGGACTGGCCGCCGGGCTGACGGCCTGCGGCGGCTCCGGCGGACCGGACGGGACCGGCAACGCCCAGGCCGGGCCCGGATTCCCGGCGAACGTCCCGAACCGGTACGGCGCGGCGGAGATCAAGGCCGCACCGCAGCGCGTCGTCACGCTGGGCATCACCGACCACGACGTGCTGCTGCCGCTGGGCGTGATCCCGGCCGGGCTGACCAAGTGGGGCCCGTGGGACAGCGGTGTCGGCCCGTGGGCGGAGCCGTTCCTGGGCGGCCGGCGCCCCAAGGTGTTCGGCAGCGAGGTCGACGTGGAAGGCGTCATCGCGCTCGCCCCGGACGTCATGATCGCGCTGCAGAGCGCCCTGACGCAGGAGCAGTACAACCGGCTCAGCACCTTCAACCCGGTGGTGGCGCAGCCGCCGAACTCCATCGACTACGGGGTGAACTGGCGGGTGCAGGCCGAGACGATCGGCCAGGCGCTGGGCAAGCAGGCCGAGGTCGCCAAGCTGCTCGCCGACACCCAGGAGCGCATCGAGCAGACCCGCCGGGCGAACCCGCTGTTCGAGGGCAAGACGCACGTGACGGTCCGCACCGACTCGGCGGGCACCTACGCCGCCTACACCAAGCAGGACGCCCGCACCGCCCTGCTGGAGCAGCTCGGGCTGCGGTTGTCGCCGGCCGTCGAGAACCTCGACAGCGGCGGCAAGTTCAACGTCAAGGTCAGCAAGGAGCAGGTGGGACTGCTGGACGCGGACGTCGTGATCGTGACGACCGCCAAGGCCGCCGACGTGGACGCGGTCCGCAAGGACCCGCTGCTGAACAACCTGCCCGCGGCCAAGCGCGGATCCCTGGTGCTGCTGGACGACTACGACCTGACCATGGCGCTGGGCTCGGCCACCGTCTCCAGCATCCCGTTCGCCCTGGAGCGGCTGACGCCGAAGCTGGTCGACGCGCTGAGCTGACGGACCCCGGGTTTGCACCCGGCTCGCGCGGCGGCAACGATACGTCGCTGTGACACGCAAGCCCCACGAGCAGGACTCGCCGGACGCGAAATCGCCCGTCCACGTGGACGAGTTGTCCAAGCGGATCATCGAACAGCTGCAGCAGGACGGCCGGCGGTCCTACGCCGCGATCGGCAAGGCCGTCGGCCTGTCCGAGGCAGCGGTGCGCCAGCGAGTCCAGCGGCTGCTGGACTCGGGGATGGTGCAGATCGTCGCGGTCACCGATCCGCTGCAGCTCGGCTTCCTGCGGCAGGCGATGATCGGCGTGACCGTGTCCGGCGACGTGCAGGAGGTCGCGGACCGGCTCGCGGAGCTGCCGGAGATCGAGTACGTCGTGATCACGGCTGGCTCGTTCGACCTGCTCGTCGAGGTGGTGTGCCGGGACGACGACCAGCTGCTGGAGGTGATCAACCGCCGCATCCGCAGCCTGGAGGCCGTCACCGGCACCGAGACCTTCGTCTACCTCAAGCTCCGCAAGCAGACCTACGCCTGGGGCACCCGGTAGGGCCTCACCCCAGGCTGGACATCACGTGCTTGATCCGGGTGTAGTCCTCCAAGCCGTACATGGACAGGTCCTTGCCGTAGCCGGAGTGCTTGAACCCGCCGTGCGGCATCTCCGCTACCAGCGGGATGTGCGTGTTGAGCCACACCGTGCCGAAGTCCAGCTCGATGCTCGCCCGCATCGCCCGCGCGTGGTCCGCGGTCCACACCGACGACGCGAGGCCGTAGCGGACGCCGTTGGCCTTGGCGTAGGCGTCCTCCTCGTCGGTGAAGCTCTGCACCGTGATCACCGGGCCGAACACCTCCTCCTGCACGATCTCGTCGTCCTGGCGCAGCCCGGAGACCACGGTGGGCGCGTAGCAGAACCCGCGCTCCCCGACCCGTGATCCGCCGCAGTGGACGACGGCGTGATCGGGCAGCCGGTCGATGAACCCGGCCACCTTCGCGAGCTGGTCGGCGCTGTTCAGCGGGCCGTAGTCCGCGTCGGCGTCGCCGGGCGGACCGGTCCGGGTGCCACGCGCCTGCTCGGTCAGCGCCGCCACGAACTCGTCGTGCAGCCCTTCCTGCACCAGCACGCGGGTCGCCGCCGTGCAGTCCTGCCCGGCGTTGAAGAAGCCGGCGGCGGCGATGCCCTCCGCGGCCGCCGCGACATCGGCGTCGGCGAAGACCACGACCGGCGCCTTGCCGCCGAGCTCCAGGTGCACGCGCTTGAGGTCCCGCGCCGCCGATCCGGCGACCTCGATGCCCGCGCGCACGGAGCCGGTGATGGAGGCCATCTGCGGCACCGGGTGATCGACGAGCAGGCGCCCGGTGTCCCGGTCGCCGGTGACCACGTTGAGCACGCCGGCGGGCAGGTGCTTTCCGGCGATCTCGGCGAGCAGCAGCGTGCTCGCGGGAGTGGTCTCGGACGGCTTGAGCACGACGGTGTTCCCGGCCGCCAGCGCGGGCGCGATCTTCCAGATCGCCATCAGCAGCGGGTAGTTCCAGGGCGTGACCTGGGCGCACACGCCGAGCGGCTCGCGGCGGATCATCGAGGTGTGCCCGGCCAGGTACTCGGCCGCGGCGCGCCCCTCCAGCACCCGGGCCGCACCGGCGAAGAACCGCAGGTGGTCCAGCACCATCGTCATCTCCTCGGAGTGCGTGAGCGCGACCGGCTTGCCGGTGTTCTCGCACTCGACGCGCACCACCTCGTCCGCGCGCGCCTCGATGGCGTCGGCGATGTGCAGCAGGGCGATCTGCCGCTGCGCCGGGGTGGTGCGCCGCCAGTCCCGGAAAGCCCGTTCCGCGGCGGCCATCGCATTGTCCACATCGGACTTCCCGGAGAGCGCCTGGACGGCGTAGACCTCGCCGGTCGCCGGGTCGACGACGTCCAGGGTCCGGCCGTCGACGGCCGGCACCCGGCGGCCGTCGATGAAGTTGTCGAACGCTTGCCGTGCCACGCGACACCTCTTCCGTTGATCGACTGCACTTGACCACTAGATCAATGGTCGTTGATGGTATTTACGACGCTTTCCGTTGTCCATGGCAGTCAGTACAATGGATTCCGCACATA
Organism: Saccharopolyspora sp. NPDC045839; assembly: GCF_056431645.1. NCBI lineage: Bacteria > Bacillati > Actinomycetota > Actinomycetes > Pseudonocardiales > Pseudonocardiaceae > Saccharopolyspora > Saccharopolyspora sp. NPDC045839. The sequence goes on along the minus strand of NZ_JBWKKH010000029.1, from coordinate 39,649 downwards.
CTGATGAGCGTGAGGTTGATCATGAGCGCGACGGACAAGCCCGCCGCAACCGGGGCCCGCACCTTCGGCGACCGGGCCCGCGACCACCTGTGGCTGCACTTCGCCGACCACAGCGGCTACGCCGACACCGAGATCCCGGTGATCGTGCGCGGCGACGGCCCCTACGTCTACGACGAGCACGGCAAGCGCTACTTCGACGGCCTGGCCGGCCTGTTCGCGGTCCAGGTCGGGCACGGCCGCGACGAACTGGCCGAGGCGGCGGCGCGGCAGACCAAGCAGCTCGCGTACTTCCCGCTGTGGTCGCACGCGCACCCCAGCGCGGTGGAGCTCGCCGAGCGGGTCGCCGCCCAGGCCCCCGGCGACCTCGACCGGGTGTTCTTCACCGGCGGCGGCGGCGAAGCCGTGGAGAGCGCCTGGAAGCTCGCCAAGCAGTACTTCAAGAAGACCGGAAAGCCCAACAAGCACAAGGTGATCAGCCGCTCGCTGGCCTACCACGGCACCTCGCAGGGCGCGCTGTCCATCACCGGCATCCCGGGCGCCAAGCAGGACTTCGAGCCGCTGGTGCCCAGCGCGATCAAGGTGCCCAGCACCAACTTCTACCGCGCGCCGGTCCACGCCGACGACTACGAGGCGTTCGGCGCCTGGGCGGCCGACGAGATCGCCCGCGCGATCGAGCGGGAAGGCCCGGAGACCGTCGCCGCGGTGTTCCTGGAGCCGCTGCAGAACACCGGCGGCTGCTTCCCGCCGCCGCCCGGCTACTGGCAGCGGGTGCGGGAGATCTGCACCGAGCACGACGTGCTGCTGGTCTCCGACGAGGTGATCTGCGCCTTCGGCCGGCTCGGGCACGACTTCGGCGCCAACCGCTACGGGTACCAGCCGGACATCATCACCGTCGCCAAGGGCCTGACCTCCGGGTACGCGCCGCTGGGCGCGATGATCGCCGACGAGCGGCTGATGGAGCCGTTCCTGGTCGACGGCAGCAGCTTCACGCACGGCTCGACCTACGGCGGGCACCCGGTGGCCTGCGCGGTCGCCATGGCCAACCTGGACCTCATCGAGTCGGAAGACCTCTACGGCCGGGTCCAGGCCAACGAGGCGAACTTCCGCGCCACCCTGGAGAAACTGCTGGACCTGCCGATCGTCGGCGACGTCCGCGGCGCGGGGTACTTCTACGGCATCGAGCTGGTCAAGGACAAGGCGACCAAGGAGACCTTCACGGCGGAAGACGCGGAACGCGTCCTGCGCGGCCACGTCTCCCCCGGCCTGTTCGAAGCCGGCCTGTACTGCCGCGCGGACGACCGGGCGGAGCCGGTGATCCAGCTGGCCCCGCCGCTGATCTCCACCCAGGAGCACTTCGACGAGGTGGAGCAGATCCTCCGCGCGGTCCTCACCGACGCCCAGACCAAGCTCTGACGACCGGTCAGGGCGTGAAAAGGCCCCTCCCGCGAGAGACCGTGTCGTCGCGGAAGGGGCCCAAGTCGCCGGTCGTCAGGCGATGATGCGGATCGGGTCCTCCAGGAGCCCGGTCAGCAGCTGCAGGAACGCCGCGCCGACCGCGCCGTCCACCGCCCGGTGGTCCGCCGACAGCGTCGCCCGCAGGATCTTGCGGGCCACGAACTCGCCGTCGCGCACCTGCACCTCGTCGCGGGCCGCGCCGACCGCCAGGATCGCCGCCTCCGGCGGGTTGATCACCGCGCTGAACTGCTCGATGCCGAACATGCCCAGGTTGGAGATCGAGAAGGTGCCGCCGGACATCTCGTCCAGCTTCAGCTTGCCCTCGCGGGCCCGCCCGGCCAGCTCCCGGCTCTCCGCGGCGATCTCCGAGACGCTCTTGCGGTCGGCGTCCTTGATCACCGGCACGACCAGGCCGTTGTCGATGGCCACCGCGACACCGAGGTTGATGCGCTTGTGCTGCAGCATCTTGTCGCCGGCGAACGAGACGTTCACCGCCGGGTTCGCGCGCAGGGCCGTCGCCACCGCCTTGACGACCAGGTCGTTGACGCTGACCTTCGGGCCGCCCGCGGCCTGCAGGCGATCGTTGAGGGTCGCCCGGAACGCCATCAGGTCGGTGACGTCGATGGCGCTGGTCAGGTAGAAGTGCGGGGCCTGCTGCTTGCTCTCCACCAGGCGCTTCGCGGTCACCTTGCGGATGTTGCTGAGCGGGATCTCCTCGACGTCCTCATTGGACACCACCGGAGCGGCGGCCGGAGCGGCGGCGGCAGCCGGAGCAGCGGCGGCAGGGGTGGCCGAGGCGGCGGCCTCGATGTCGGCGCGGATGATCCGCCCGCCGGGGCCGGTGCCCTGCACCGTGGACAGGTCCACGCCCTTCTCCTTGGCGACCGCCTTCGCCAGCGGCGACGCCTTCGGCTTCGCACCCTCCTCGGCGGGCGCGGCCGGGGCGGCAGGCGCCGGAGCGGCGGCGGGCTCGGCCGGGGCCGGAGCCTCAGCGGCCGGGGCCTCGGCGGCCGGAGCCGCAGCGGCGGGCGCGGGGGCCGGGGCGGCTTCCGCCGCGGCACCGGAGCCGTCGCCGAGGATCGCGATCGGGGTGCCGATCGGCACCGTCGCTCCCGCCTCGACGAGGATCTTCTCCAGCACCCCGTCGTCGTAGGCCTCCAGCTCCATGATGGCCTTGTCGGTCTCGATCTCGGCCATCACTTCGCCGCGGCTGACCTGGTCGCCGACGTTCTTGCGCCAGGTCGAGATCACGCCCTCCTCCATCGTGTCGGAGAGCCTCGGCATCTGAATCTCAGTCATGGTCTTCCTCGGGTGAGCACAGGCCTCAGCGGCGACGGCGGCCGACGGCGTCCAGCGTTTGGTGGACAGCGGTCGTGAGGGACTCGGCGGACGGCAGCGCGGCGCGCTCCAGCGGCTTGGCGTAGGGCAGCGGGACCTCCGCCGCGGCGACGCGGCGCACCGGGGCGTCCAGGTAGTCGAACGCACCGTCCGAAATGGACGCCGCGACCTCCGCGCCGATGCCGTAGGTCAGCCAGTCGTCCTCGGCGATCACGGCGCAGCCGGTCTTGCGCACCGACTCCACGACGGTGTCGCGGTCCAGCGGCCGCAGGCTGCGCAGGTCGACGACCTCGGCGTTGATGCCCTCTTCGGCCTGCAGCTTCTCGGCGACCTGCTGGGCGACCATGGCCATCCGCGAGTAGCCGATGATGGTGATGTCGGTGCCCTGCTTGGTCACCTTCGCCTTGCCGATCTCGGCGGGCTCGACGACGTCCGGGACCTCGCCCTTGGTGTTGTACAGCGCGAGGTTCTCCAGGAACAGCACCGGGTCGTTGTCCCGGATGGACGCCAGCAGCAGCGCCTTGGCGTCGGCCGGGGTGCTCGGCGCGACGACCTTCAGGCCCGGCACGAACGCGTAGTACAGCTCGATGTTCTGCGAGTGGGTGGCGCCCAGCTGCTGGCCGCCGCCGCCCGGCGTGCGCAGCACCATCGGCACGCTGGTCTGCCCGCCGAACATGCCGTAGATCTTGGCCGCGTGGTTGACGATCTGGTCCAGCGCGATCAACGAGAAGTTGATCGTCATCAGTTCGACGACCGGCCGCAGGCCGAGCATGGCGGCGCCGACCGCGGCGCCGACGAAGCCCTCTTCGGCGATCGGGGTGTCGCGCACGCGCTTCTCGCCGAATTCCTTCAGCAGCCCGGCGGTGATCTTGTAGGAGCCTTCGAAGACCCCGATTTCCTCGCCGATGAGGAAGACGTCCTCATCGCGAAGCATTTCTTCGCGAAGCGTGTCGTGCAACGCTTGGCGATAAGAGATGACGGCCAAGGGTTTTTCTCCTGCACAAAAGCATTGGTGAACCCCGCGGATCTCTCCATTGGCGTCGGAGAGATCCACGGGATCTGTGGCGGGGTGTCGCGAATTCGCGGGGCAGAAGCCTCAGAAGACCGGGTCGGCCGGCAGGCGCCGCGAGTCGTTGGCCACCGGGGTGGCGTAGGTGTAGTCGAACAGCGTCGAGGGGTCCGGGTGCGGGCTGTCGTCGGCGAACGCGACCGCCGCGTCGGCCTCGGCCTGCGCCTTGCGCTCGATCTCCACGGCGTCGTCCTCGTCGAGGATGCCCGCCTCGATCAGCTCGGCCCGGAAGTTCGCCACCGGGTCGGCCTGCTTGGCCTTCTCGACCGAGTCCTCGCTGCGGTACTTGGCCGGGTCGACCACCGAGTGGCCCTTCAGCCGCTCGCTGACGGCCTCCAGCAGCGCCGGGCGGCCGTTCTCGCGGGCCTGCTCGACCAGGCGGGTCGCTGCGTCGCGGACGGCCAGCACGTCGTTGCCGTCCACCCGCTCGCCGTGCATCCGGTAGGCGGCGGCGCGCTTGAACAGGTCCGGCTCGGCCGAGGACTTGTCGACCGTGGTGCCCATCCCGAGCTGGTTGTTGATCACCACGAACACCACCGGCAGGTTCCACAGCGCGGCGATGTTCAGCGCCTCGTGGAAGGCGCCGATGTTGGTGGTGCCGTCGCCCATCTGGCACATCACGACCTGGTCGCCGCCGCGGTAGTCGATGGCCATCGCCGCACCGGTGGCCAGCGGGACCTGCCCGCCGACGATGCCGTAGCCGCCCAGCAGCCCGGCCTCGACGTCGAACATGTGCATCGAGCCGCCCCAGCCCTTGGAGGTGCCGGTGGTGCGGCCGTACAGCTCGGCCATCACGCGGCCGGGCTCGATGCCCTTGGCGATCGCGTAGCCGTGCTCGCGGTAGTTGGTGAACAGCAGGTCGCTCTTGCGCAGCGCCCGCATCAGGCCGACGACGGTGGCTTCCTCACCGAGGTTGAGGTGGCAGTAGCCGCCGATCTTGGCCTGGGTGTAGCCCTGGGCCGCGCGCTCCTCGAAGCGGCGGATCAGGGTCATCTCGTAGAAGTAGTCCTTCAGGAGCTCCGGCGACTCACCGGCGAACCGTCCGCCGCCGGAGCCGCGTACCGAACCGGCGCGGCGCGACTTGGCGGCGCGAGTGGCGGGTTTGGTGCGGGTAGCAGTCTGTGCCATCACAGATCCCCTTTCGATTGGCCGTTTCAGAAGCGGCGGCAGCCGGCTACGCAAACCTCTGAATCCCTCACTGGTCTTCGCTCAGCGCTTCTTCGGCGGCGCGACGTGGACCGGCAGGCCGAGCGCGGACATCGCCGCCTCCATGCCGATCTCGCCCAGGGTCGGGTGCGCGTGGATGGTCTCGGCGAGTTCGTCGAGGGTGGCCTCCAGGGCCATGGCGAGGGCGCCCTCGGTGATCAGGTCGCTGGCGGAGTGCCCGATGATGTGCACGCCCAGCACCTCGCCGTACTTCTTGCCGGCGACGATCTTCATGAAGCCCTCGGTGTCGCCGTAGCTCTGGGCGCGACCGAGCGCGGCGAACGGGAACTTGGCGGCGACCACCTCGTGGCCGGCCTCGATCGCCTTGGCCTCGGTGAGCCCGACGCTGGCGATCTCCGGGTGGGTGAAGGTGGCGGCCGGGATGACGTTGTAGTCGATCGCGGCGTGGTGCCCGGCGATCGTCTCGGCGGCGACCACGCCCTGGTGCGACGCGACGTGCGCGAGCAGCGCCTTGCCGGTGACGTCGCCGATCGCGTAGACGTGCTCGACGTTGGTGCGCAGCTTGTCGTCGACGGTGATGAAGCCGCGCTCGCTGGTGGCGACGCCGGTCTTCGCCAGGTCCAGGTTGGCGGTGTTGGGCTTGCGGCCGACGCCGACCAGCACCACGTCCGCGTCGATCTGCTGCGGCTTGGCGCCGTCCACGGTGACCTTCAGGCCGTCGGCGGCCTGGTCGACGCGGGACACGGTCGCCTCGGTGAGCACCTTGATGCCGCGCTTGGTGAACGAGCGGCCCAGCGCCTTGCCGACCTCGACGTCCTCGGCGGGCACGAGGGTCTTCTGCATCTCGATGATGCTGACCTCGCTGCCGAGGGTGGCGAACAGGGTCGCCCACTCGGCGCCGACCGCGCTGCCGCCGATGATCGCGATGCGCTTCGGCACCTCGGTGAGCCCGAAGGCGCCGTCGGAGGTGATCACGCCGGGCAGGTCCGCGCCGGGCAGCGGCAGCTGCACGGGGACCGAGCCGGTGGCGATGATGACGTCGCGGGCCTTGACCTGCTCGACGGGCTGCGCGCCGGCCGGTTCGGCGGCGTAGCGCGGGCCGTCGGCGCCCAGCGGCGACTCACCGGTGGCGTAGACGTCCACGGTGGTCGGGCCGGTGAACCGGGCGTGGCCGTTGATCACGGTGACGCCGTTGCTCTTGAGCAGGCCGGCGACGCCGTCGGTGAGGCCCTTGACGACGGCGCTCTTGCGACGCGTGATCGCGTCGTAGTCGACGGTGACGTTCTCGACGTTCACCCCGAAATCGGCCGCGTGCAGCACGGTTTCGTACACCTCGGCCGAACGCAGCATCGCCTTGGTGGGGATGCAGCCCCAGTTCAGGCAGACCCCGCCGGGCCGCTCCTTTTCCACCACGGCGACCGCGAGGCCGCGCTGCGCGGCCCGGATCGCGGCGACGTATCCGCCGGGGCCACCGCCCACCACGAGAAGGTCGAACTCCTGCACTTCGCTGTGCTCCTTTGACTGCACGCGCCGGTTACGGAAAGCCCGGATCGAGCGGGCAATTCTCACTGTGAGTGTCGTGAGCACGACCACTCCCGCGCTATGCCCGCTCGCCCAGACTTCTCGGACAACGGATGTGCAAACCGCACATTCCCACGCGTGACACACACAACATGTAACGCGATCATCACCGACAGTACTCGAGACGCCGATCACGTGACGCGAGACACACTCAGGCACGAAAAAGCAAGCGGCGGCGCCGACTCGGAGTCGACGCCACCGCCAGCGGCCCGAAATATGCGTTTTGGCCGAATGTCACGCTTGCACAGTCAAGCGCCTGACCGCGTGAAGTGTGCACAGCCCTCGCGGCCCGACGACGTCGCGCCGGATCTCCAGGCCCGCCGCCCGGCACTGCTCGGTCAACCACGCCGGAGGCAGCCGCAGCTTGGGATAGCTGCTCACCTCCAGCTCCCAGCGCCCTCCGGAACGGGTGTGCAGGACGTCGTGCACGAGCACGGTGTTGTCGTCGGGATATTCGAGGAAACAGGTGAGGATCCGGTCCTCCGTGCTGCGGACCGGGATGAAGCGGTCCGGCCCCGCCAGCTCCCGCGTCAGGTCGCGGTAGGTGGCGACGAAGTGGCCGCCGGGACGGAGCATGCGGGCGATGTCGTCGATCAGGGCGGAAACGTCCTCCCTCGCGGGCAGGTGCGGGAGCGTGTCGCCCATGCACACGATCGCGGCGGCCGTACCCGGCTCGACGTCTCGGGGAAGGACCTCGCAGATGTCGCCGTGCACGGGCCTGATCGCTTGCCCCGCCTCGGAATCCGCGGCGTGCGCGCCGAGTTCGTCGAGCAGCTGGGCGCTGGTGTCCACTGCGATCACCTGGGCAAAACCGATCCGGGCCAGCGCCAGCGATTGCGCGCCTGAGCCGCAACCGAGGTCGACGGCGATGGCGCCTTCGGAATGCGCCCCTACGCCCAGCTCGCGGAAGAGCTCCAGTTGCGCCGAAGCGGTGGCCTCGATGTCGCCGCCGAGCATCCAGGTGTAGTGCTCGGCGAGGAGACTGTCGTAATGGTCGGCGACCGTGGTCACGCGGCTCCCTCCTCGTCACCGCTGCCCAGCAGCGGGAGTCGTTTGGTCAGGGCCGTCACGCGGTTCCGCGGGCCGAAGATCGCCACCGCGGCCTGCGCGACCTCGTCGCCCGGCGTCCCGGACAGCGTACGGAGGTAGTCGTCGTAGTCGCGGGCGCGGCGGGCGACCTCATTGAACCCCACGACGGTCAGTTCTTCCCGCTGCTGGGCGCGGTCGCGCAGATCGCGAGCAAGAACAGCGGTCACCTCCGGACGGCCAACGCGGCGTACGCGGCCGCGCCGTCGCCGAGCACCGCGTCGTCGAACCGGGCTCGCGGCGAGTGGTTGTTCGGCGCCTTCTCCGGGTCGAGGTCTTCCGGGCAGGCGCCCAGGGAGATCATCGCTCCGGGGATCTCGTCGAGCACCCGGGAGAAGTCCTCCGAAGCGCCGAGCGGTTGGGGGGCCGGGGCGAAGCGGTTCTCGCCGTGCAGCTCCCGCAGGGCGTCCGCGACGAACTCCGCCTCCGCCTCGTCGTTGACCGTCACCGGGTACTGCTCGACGAATTCGGCTCGCACCTCCGCCCCGTGCGCCGCGGCGATGCCCGCGCAGACCTGGACCGAGCCGTCCTTGACCACCGACTGGGCGTGCCGGGAGAAGGACCGGACCGTCGCGGCGAAGGTGACCTCGTCGGGGATGATGTTCTCCTGGGTGCCGCCGTGGATCGTGCCGACCGTCAGCACCACCGGGTCGAAGATGTCGAACCGGCGGGTCACGAAGGCCTGCAACGCCAGGACCATCTCGCACGCCACCGGCACCGGGTCCACCGCCCGGAACGGCATCGAGCCGTGCCCACCCCGCCCCCGGACGGTCACCACCAGCCGGTTGGACGCCGAGAGCATCGGCCCGCCCCGGGTGGTGAAGAGACCGCGGCGCAACGAGGAGATCACGTGCAGCGCGTAGGCCGCGTCGGGCTTGCGCCCGGACGCGGACAGGAGGCCCTCCTCGAGCATCCGCGCCGCGCCGTCGTAGCCCTCCTCTCCCGGCTGGAACATGAACACCACGTCGCCGGCGAGCTGATCCCTGCGCGGCGCCAGCAGTTTCGCCGCGCCCAGCAGCATCGTCGTGTGCAGATCATGACCGCAGGCGTGCATCCGGACGTCGTCCGCGGCGAAATCCAGCCCGGTCTCCTCCACCACCGGCAGCGCGTCCATGTCCCCGCGCAGCAGCACCGTCGGGCCCGGTCGCGAGCCGCGCAGGACGGCGGTGACCGAGCTGAGCCCGGCACCCGTCGACACGTCCAGGCCCAGTCCGTCCAATTCGGACAACACGCGTTCCTGGGTGCGCGGCAGCCGCAACCCCAGCTCCGGAACCCGGTGCAGATCATGGCGAATCCGCACCAGGTCCGGATGCAGAGCGCGGGCGTCGTCCACCAACGTCGGCAGGGCGATCATGACAGTCCCTTCTCGCCGGAACGGGCACCGAGCACCGCGGTCCCCAGCAGCGTGATGACGGCGGTACCGGCGGCGAACCACGGAACCGCGGGCAGGTGCCCGAACGCCGCGAGACCCTCCGCCAGCAGCGGGAAGGTGCCGCCGAACAGCGCCACCGCGAGGGTGAACGGCACACCCATGGCCACCACCCGCACCGCCACCGGGAAGACCTCGCTGTAGAGCACGTTCGCCACGGCCGTCGTGGGTGCGACGCCGAGGACGAGGTAGCAGGTCGCCACCGCCCACATCGGCAGCCAGCCCTGGGCGAGCGCGGTCATCAGCGGAACCGTGCTCAACGCCAGCAGCAGAGCCCCGACCCGGAACACCCTCATGCCACCGAAGCGATCGGCCAGCAAACCGGAAACGACCATCGCGGCGATCAACGCGAGCAGGCTCGGGATCATCTCCAGGTTGGACGCCGCGGAATGCGCGACGCCGACCTGCGCGGCGTACTCCGGTAGGTAGACGGTCCCGAAGTAGACCCCGACGGTGGTGCCGGTGGTCATCAGGAACACCGCGAGCATGCCCCGGGCGTGATCGAACGGCTTCGGCCGCGGTGCCGCGGCGCGCCTGCCCGCCTCGAACTCCTCGCTCTCGGCGGCCGTGCTGCGCACCCAGAACGCCAGGACGCCGAAGAGGGCCGCGACGACGAAGCCGATCCGCCAGCCGCCGTCGACGACCCCCTGCTCGCCCAGCACGAGCAGCAGCGCGCCGACGACGGCGAAGCAGAGGATGTTGCCGATGAACGCGCCGCAGTAGGAGAGGCCGCTGTAGAGGAACCTGCGGTGCTTCGGCGCGGTTTCCGTGATGTAGGCCGCGACGCTCGGGTTCTCCCCGCCCATCGCGATCCCCTGCAGGGCGCGCAGCAGCACTAGGACCACCGGAGCCGCGACCCCGATCGTCGCCGCGGTGGGCAGCGCCGCGATCAACAGGCTGCCCAGGCAGATCGTGCCCATGCTGACGATCAGCGCGAACCGGCGGCCGCGCACGTCGGCGATCCGGCCGAGCAGGTAGCTGCCCATCGGGCGGACCACGAAGCCCACCGCGAAGCCCGCATAGGCCGCGAGCAGCTTGGTCAGCTCGTCGTCCCCGGCGAACATCTGCGATGCGAAGTACGGCGCCAGCACCGCGTAGATCGTCCAGTCGAACGACTCGACGATCCCGCCGACCGTGCCTGCGATCAGTTCGCGACGCCCCTTCGGGGAAACCGCCGCTCGCCCTGGCCGCGCTGCCAGGGCCCCATCCACCTGCGCCAACACTCACCTCCGAGGTGTGTTCGTGCCGAGCAGAGTGCGATCCGGTGTAGTTCACCGAAAGGAACCTGCGCAAGAATGCAGGAAAAAGCACGAAGACTGGAAACTCATGCAGGAAAAGGAGAAGGCGCTGGACGAGCTGGACCGCTCGATCCTGCACGCGCTGCAGATCGCACCCCGCGCCTCCTGGACCGAGGTGGGCCGGGTGCTCGACGTGGACGCGGTGACCGCGGCGCGGCGCTGGGACCGGCTGCGCAGCACGGGCCGGGCCTGGACGACCTGCTACCCGGGTATCCGGCTGATCGACGCGACCTTCACGGCCTACGTCGAGATCGACGTGCAGTCCGGCCGGGCGATGGAGGTGGCCCGAACGCTGGCGACCTACCCGCAGGTGGCCACCGTCGAACACCTCGCGGGCGGGCGGGACCTGCTGATCATGGTGCTGGTCGAGGACCTCGGCGCGCTGTCGGAGCTGGTGTCCGAGCGCATCTCGGCGCTGCCCGGGGTCGCCCGCACCCGCGCCGCGCTGGGCACCCGGGTGTTCACCGAAGGCTCCCGGTGGCGGCTGCGCAGCCTCACCGCCGCCCAACAGCGCCGGCTCGTCCGGCCGGCCTCCGACCAGCCGCGCGCCGACCTCGACGAGCACGACCACCGGCTGATCACCGCCCTGTCCCGGGACGCCCGGGCACCCGCGGTCGAGCTGGCCCGGGAGACCGGGCTGAGCGCACCGAACGTCCGCCGCCGCATCGCCGGGCTGGCGCGCCACGGCGACGCCGTGCTGCGGTGCGAGATCGCCCGCAACCTCACCGGCTGGCCGATCGCCGCGACCCTCTGGGCCAGCGTCCCGCCCGGCGAGCTCGACAAGGTCGTGCAGGGCCTGAGCGCCCTTCCCGAACTGCGGATGTGCTCATCGGTCACCGGCCCGCACAACCTGCTGTTCACGCTGTGGCTCAAGTCCGTGGCCGACCTGGCGCGCCTGGAAGCGCTGCTGGCCGACCGCCTGCCGCAGCTGCACCTCGTGGACCGGGCGGTGACGCTGCGCATGGTGAAGCTGATGGGCCGGCTCCTGGACGAGGACGGCCACGCCGCGGGCTGCGTCCCGATCGACCCCTGGCTACCCCCGAAATCCCTGCCTACCGCCTAGTCGCGGAGGCCGTCGCGGAGGCGCAGCGCGGACAGCGCCAGCGACAACGACACGTACGCCGAGCGGCCGTAGAGGGGCTGGCCGATCAGCGACGTGATGCGGTGCAGGCGGTTGAGGACCGTGTTGCGGTGGCAGTGGAGGCGGACCGCCGCGTTGGCCGTCGAGCAGTTCTCCTCCAGCCATGCCGCCAGGGTGTCCAGCAGCATGTCGCGTTCCTTGACCGGCAGCTCCAGGATCGGGCCGAGCTGGGACTCCAGCATCCGCTGCGCCAGGTCCGGCGACTGCACCAGCAGCGCCTCCGGATACCGCTCCTCCAGGGTCACCAGCTCCGCGGCGCCGTACGACGAGGTGCCCAGCGTGGTGAGCGCGAGCTGGTGGGCGAGCCCCACCTCCGCGAGCCCGCGCACCGGCGGCGACACCGCGACGCGGCCGCGCGCCAGCGGTCGCAGCGCGTCCAGCGCGAGGTCCTTGCTCCGCTGCTCCAGCGCCACCAGACCCACCAGCGAATCGGCGCGCACCTGCCACACGGAGCGGAAGTGCAGGGCGCTCAAGGCGTCCTGGTGCCCGCGCAGCGCGAAGCCGCCGTCGCTGGTCAGGTCGGCGACGATCGCCAGGTACCGCCCGCCGGTGGGCAGGTCGAGCTCCTTCGCGGTGCGCTGCGCGAAGGCGATGTCGCGCGCGCGACCCGCGAGCAGGTCCTCGACCATGGCGTGGCGCCGCTGGTCGTCGCGGCGCAGCCGCTCCAGCTCGGTGTTGCGGTAGGACGTCGACAGCGTCGAGGACAGGCCGTCGATGACCGTCCAGATCGACGTCGCGACCCCCAGCACCGAGTCGGGGTCGGCGCCGTCCTGGTGCGCCTGGTCGACCAGCGCCTCCCAGGCGATCCGGCCGCCCAGCCGGAACGTCCGCAGCATCACTTCCAGCGGCACGCCCTGCTCGGCCCGGCGGCGGCCGATCGCGGCCGCCACGTCGTCGCCGTCCGGCCCAGCGACCTCGCCGCTGAGGATCTGCAGGATGCGTTCGAGGTACTGCCGGCAGCCCTCCCAGAGGTCCTCCTTGGGAACGGGGCTGTAGTCGGTCCACTCCGGGTTGTCGGTGAAGATCGCGGCCATCAACCGCTCGGTGAGAGCGGGCACGTCGGCGAGGCGGGCCCGGGCCAGCGCGTGGGTGACTTCGGCGGCGGAGTCGGCAGGATCTGCTACCACACCCAGGAACGATACCGGCCACTCGTTGCCCGGCCTCATCGCTCGATTCGCAGTAGTCCCTCTTGGGCGACCGTCGCCACGTGGCGGCCGGAACGGTCGAAGACGTTGCCGCGTCCAAGCACCCGACCGCCCGCCGCAACCGGGCAGTCCTGGTCGTAGAGCAGCCACTCGTCGGCGCGGAGGTCTTCGTGGAACCACATCGCGTGATCCAGACTGGCCAGCTGCAGCCCCTTGGCGTGCCGGTCGACGCCGTGCAGCAGGAACACCGGCTCCAGCAAGGTCATGTCCGAGGCGTAGGCCAGCGCGCAGGCGTGCAGCAGCGGATCGTCCGGCAGCTTCTCCGGGGCGCGCATCCACACCAGGTGCCGGGAGGCGTCGCTCGGCTCGACCGGCGGCGCATCAGTACCGCGGCGCGAAGCGTCTCCTTGGGGGGTGGCGGTCGGGAGACGGGTGGGGGGGTCGTCGACGTGGCGGAGCTCGATCGCGCGGGGCTTGCGCCACCAGTCCGGGACCGGCACGTCGGAGTCGGCGAAGCGCTCGTGCAGCGGCAGCAGCTCCTCGGGCTCGGTGGCCCGCGGGAATTCCGCCTGGTGCCGCACGCCGTCGCGGCCGCGCTGGAAGGAGACCAGCGCGGTGAACACCTCGACCCCGTCCTGGCGGGCGATCACCCGCCGCGCCGAGGTGGCCCCGCCGTCCCGGATTCTGTCCACTGTGTACTCGACGAGGTCGGTCGGATCCGCGGGCCGGACGAACAGCGCGTGCATCGAGTGCACCGGCCGGTCGTCGGCGACCGTGCGCCCCGCCGCGGCGATCGACTGGGCGAGCAGCAGCCCGCCGAACAGGCGGCGCTTCGGCATCGGCTGGGTGCGACCGAGGAACCGGTCGGCGTCCGGCTCGGCCAGGTCGAGCAGGTCCTGCAAGCGGGGTACGTCCATGACCTGAATCAACTACGCACAACGGGTGGTATCAAGTTGCACGTGACAGGCGACACAACCGGCGGATCAGGGGCGGCCGAGCGGTGATCGAGGCTGCGATGCGCGCACGCTCCCCCCGGCTTCCCGACGAGCTGGCCGGCCGGCTGCGGGAAGGGATCATGACGGGTCGGCTGCGGCAGGGCGATCATCTGCACCTGGAGCGGCTCGCCGAACAGCTCGGCGTCAGCGTCACACCGGTCCGGGAGGCGCTGCTGGCCCTGCGCGGCGAGGGGTTCGTCGACCTCGAACCGCGCCGCGGGTTCACGGTGGCGCCGCTGAGCCGGCAGGACTTCGAGGACGCGCACCGGCTGCAGGCCACCATCGCGGGCGAGCTCGCGGCCCGCGCCGCGCGCCAGATCCACGCCGAGCGGCTCGCCGAACTCGGTGCCCTGCTGGAGGAAATCCAGATGGCGAGCCAGTTCGCGCTGCTCGACATGGGCGAACCGGTGGCCCGCTTCCACGCCGTGATCTGCCGGGCCGCCGAGTCGCCGAAGCTGGCCTGGTTCCTCGGCATCGCGGTGCGCTACACGCCGCGCAACACCACCGCCGACGTGCCGGGCTGGCGGGAGATCGCGGTGGCCGACCACCAGAACCTGCTCACCGCGCTGCGCCACCGGGACCCCGCGGGCGCCCGCGCCGCGATGCACCAGCACATCACCCATACCGGACAGTTACTGATCCATCACCTGCAGCAACTGGGCTTGTGGTCCGAGGCTCCCGGAAACCCACCCCCACCAGGGAGTTCCGCATCACACCTGGAACATGGCGAAGGTCGCTAACGTTAAACCCCCTCGTGGCGACACCCCAGGCGAGACGCCAAACGTGGCGTTCGCCGCAATCGCCTTTTCTGTTCCTACGCGAGAATCCGGGGGCACCAGCCATGCAGAGCAACAGCCGCACCTTCGTGTCGGTTGTCGGAACGGTGATGATGGTCGTGACGACCGTTCTGCTCGCTACGTGGAGCCCCCCGCAATCGGAAACACAGGTACATCCGGCGGCGAACCAGGCCACGATCGTCCTGGACCACTAGGTCTCCCGGACCACGTCCCGCGGGCGCTTGTCGTTGCGCAGCCCCGAAAAGCGCGGGTGCCGCAGCTTCCCGTCGCCGGTCCACTCGGTGAACCCGACCTGCGCGACCAGCTCCGGCGCCACCCAGTGCGCGCCGGGCTCGGTCACCGGGTCGGCGAACGGCGAGCGCTCGCGGGCCAGTTCGTCCAGCCTGCCGCGCAGGTCCCGCAGCGTCCGCTCGTCGTAGCCGGTGCCGACCTTGCCCGCGTAGCGCAGCCGCGATTCCTGGTAGTAGCCGACCAGCAACGCTCCGAAACCGAACCGGGATCCCTTGGGGTCGGTGTAGCCGCCGATGACGAATTCCTGGTCGGCGACGCACTTGAACTTCAGCCAGTCGCGGCTGCGCCCGCCGTGGTAGGGCCGGTCGGCGCGCTTGGCGATCAGGCCCTCCCAACCGCGGCGGCACGCTTCGCGGAAGAACGCCTCGCCGTCGCCCGCGCGGTGCGCGCTGAACCGCAGCGGGTCGGTGAAGTCGAAGCACTCGCGCAGCAGGCGCTTCCGGGAGCGCAGCGACAGCCTCGTCAGGTCGATGCCGCCGAAGGCGATCAGGTCGAACACGTAGTAGTGGACCGCGACGCCGGTGCGGCGGGCGGCCCGCGGATCGGTGAGGTTGAGGCGCTTCTGCAGCCGCGCGAAGCTCGTCCGGTCGCCCTCGAAGGCGACCATCTCGCCGTCCAGCACGAACCGGTCGGCGCCCTGCACGGCGAGCGCGTCGATGATCTCCGGGTAGGAGGCGTCGACGCGCTTGTGGTTGCGCGACCACAGCACCGGCCGGTCGCCGTCGCATCCGGCGATCACCCGCGCCCCGTCGAGCTTGCGCTCGAAGATCCAGTCCGGATCGGAGAACCGGTGGTGGGTCAGGGTCGCCAGGGCCGGCTCGTGCCAGGTCCCGCCGGGCCAGGACCTCAGCAGGCCGCGTTCGGCATCGTCCAGGAGGCGCAGCGGATCGTTCATCGTTCGCGGAATACCCGCCGAATTCGTCGGCGCAAACCGGTTCAGCTGAGAGCCGGCTGTGAACGACCTGTGAGTTGGACCCCGCCAGAGTTCCCAATCGGGTTAATGCGCGAAACTGGACGCGCCGTCCTCACCCGCAATACCAGCGGGCCCGACCGCCGAAGGTGAAAGCACGCGATGTCGAAGAACGAGAATCCCGTGACCGCGAAGAGCGGGCTGTCCACGAACGTCATCCTCACCATCGTGGTGGTGGTCGTCGCCGTCGTGGTGATCGGAGGCGTGCTGCTGTTCAACCGCAGCGGTTCGGAGGACAACGCGTCCAGCGCTCCCGCGGTGGCGGCCGAGATCCTGCGCAAGCCCGACAGCAACGTGCTGACCTCCGCGCCGGACAACAAGGTCACCGTGGTCGAGTTCCTCGACTACCAGTGCCCGGGCTGCCACTCGTACTACTCGGGGCTGACAAAGCAGGTCGAGAAGGACTACGCGGGCAAGGTCACCTTCGTCGTCCGCAACTTCCCGCTCGGCATGCACCCGCTGGCCCGGCCGGCCGCGCAGGCCGCGGAAGCCGCCGCGGTGCAGGGCAAGTTCAAGGAGATGTACCACGCCCTCTACGACAACTACAACGCGTGGGCGGTCGCTCCCGACGGCCAGAACATCAGCACCGACGAGGCCAAGGCGCGCGGGCTGTTCGACCAGTACGCCCAGCAGCTCGGCCTCGACCTGAACAAGTTCCGCCAGGACATGAACTCGCCGCAGGTCAACGCGAAGATCGACGCCGACGTCGCCGACGGCGAGAAGGCCGGGGTGCAGGGCACGCCGACGATCTTCATCAACGGCAAGGAATTCGACGCGGGCAACATCCAGACCTTCCAGCAGCTCAACGACGCCTTCCGCGGCGAGGTCGACAAGGAGCTCGCGAAGTGACCACCGCCCACGCCGTCGAGCCGGCCCCCGCCGAGCGATCGCACCCTGCCGGCGCGCCGCGCGGCCTGGGCTGGCTGTACGTCGTGGGCGGCCTCATCGGCTTCGCAGGTTCGTTCGCGCTGATCCTGGAGAAGCTGCAGAAGCTGGCGAACCCCGGCTACGTGCCGACCTGCAGCGTCAACCCGATCATCTCGTGCGGTTCGGTGATGGACAGCGCCCAGGCGGCGGTGCTCGGCTTCCCGAACCCGCTGTTCGGGGTGGCGTCGTTCCCGGTGGTGGTCACCGCCGGGGTCGTGGTGCTGGCCGGGTTCCGGCCGCCGCGCTGGTTCTGGCTGGGCATGCAGCTCGGCACCACGCTGGCGGTCGGCTTCATCCACTGGCTGGTGGTGCAGAGCCTCTACGAGATCGGCGCGCTGTGCCCGTACTGCATGGTCGTGTGGGTCGTGACCATCCCGCTGTTCTGGTACACGACGCTGCACAACCTCGAGGCGGGCAACTTCGGCGGCGGCAAATCCACCGGCGCGGCGCTGCGCCGGTTCCACAGCGTGGTGCTCGCGGTGTGGTATCTGGTCATCGTGGTCCTGATCCTGCAGCGGTTCTGGGACTACTGGACCAGCCTGGTGTAACCGGCGGGCCGTCCGTTTGTTCGGTCCGGGCCTCGGGTACCAGGTGACTGTGAGTGAGGTGTGCGCCGCACCGACCGAGACGAGGTGGCCCGGGATGAGCGTGGAACGCGAGCTCGCGCACGTCGAGCCGGAGACAGCCGCGGCGAATCTGGTCGAGGTCCGCATCGCGGCCGAGCCCGCCCAGCTGGCGGTCATGCGGGCCGTCGTCGGTGATCTCGCGATGCGCGCCGACTACGACGTCGACACCATCGCCGACCTGCGGTTGGCCGTGGACGAAGCGTGCTCGTCGCTGGTCCGGCTGGCCGCCCCGGCCGCGACGCTCGTCTGCCGGTTCCGCCTCGCCGGCGACCGGCTGTCGGTCACCGCCGAGGTCATCAGCGACGATGCGTTCGGGCCCCGCAAGGACACCTTCAGCTGGCGCGTGCTGAGCGCGTTGGCCGACGTTGTGTCAACCTCGGTCGAGTCGGATCCGGCTGCCAACGGCAGCCACCTGGTGCGGATCGAGTTGACCAAGGGACGGACGGCCCACGTGTGAAACGAGCGGACTCCAAGCCGACGGCACACTCGCGCAACGAGCGCTACGACCGGCTGGCGCCGCTGTTCCGCGAGCTCGCGAAGCTGGGCAAGGAGGACCCGCGCCGCAGCGCGCTCCGCGAAACGCTGGTGACCGAGCACCTGCCGGTGGCCGAGCACATCGCCCGCCGCTTCAGCCATCGCGGCGAGTCGCAGGAGGATCTCACCCAGGTCGCCACGCTGGGGCTGATCAACGCGGTGGACCGCTTCGACCCGGAGCGCGGCGTGGACTTCCTGTCCTACGCGGTGCCGACGATCATGGGCGAGGTGCGCAGGCACTTCCGGGACACCGGCTGGGCGGTGCGGATGCCGCGCCGGCTGCAGGAGCTGCACCTGTCGGTGTCGGCGGCGATCGCCCGGCTGTCGCAGGAGCTGGGCCGCGCGCCGACGCCGAGCGAGCTGGCGAAGCACCTCGGGATCGGCACCGACGACGTCTACCGCGGCCTGGAGGCGGGCAACGCCTACCGCAGCGCCTCGCTCGACGAGCTGCTGACCGACACCGACGAGATCCCGCTCGGCGACGCCATCGGCTCCGACGACGCCGAACTGGCCGAGGTGGAGAACCGCGAGATGGTCCGGCCGCTCCTGCAGGACCTACCGGACCGGGAACGCCGCATCCTGGTGATGCGCTTCTTCCGCGGCATGACCCAGACGCAGATCGCCGAGCAGATCGGCATCTCGCAGATGCACGTCTCCCGCCTGCTGGCGCGAACCCTCGGCTTCCTCCGGCAACGCCTGGAGGAAGACCAACCGGCCGAAACCGCCGCCGAGCAGTAGCCGGACCCGGAAATGGGAAAGCCGCCCGGGACCCGTCGGGGGATTCGGGTCCCGGGCGGCTGCTCGGGGGCTGTATTTGTTTGTCCTTGAAGCGGCGCAGCCCGGAAACAGGCTTACAGCGAGATGCCGCGTTCCTTCAGCCAGGGCAGCGGGTTGATCTTGGTGCCGTTCTCGTGGACCTCGAAGTGCAGGTGCGGGCCGGTGGACTGGCCGCGGTTGCCCATCGTGGCGATCTTGTCACCGGCATCGACCTGCTCGCCGACGCTGACGTCGATGGTGTTGATGTGCCCGTAGACGGTGATCGTGCCGTCGTTGTGCTGCACCCGGATCCACTGGCCGAAGCCGCTGGCCGGGCCGGCCTCGATGATCTTGCCCGCGGCCACCGAGCGGATCGGGGTACCGATGCTGTTGGCGATGTCGACGCCCCGGTGGCTGGTGCCCCAGCGGGCGCCGAAGCCGGAGGTGAAGGTGCCTTCGGCGGGCTTGACGAAGCTGCGCGCCTTCCGCTGCCGCTCCTCCTCCGCTCGCTTGGCCTCGGCGGCGGCCCGCTCGGCCTCCGCGCGGGCGGCCTCGCGCTCCTGCTCGATCGCCTCGCTCTTGTCGATCTTCTCGCCCTCCTCGGCCGAGTCGATCGGGGACTCGGCGGCGAGCAGCCGGACCGCGGCGGGGCTCTCGGCGGTGCCGGTGACGGCGAGGCTCAGGTTCTTCGAACCGACGAGCCGCTGCACGGGTTGGTCGACCTCGGAGTCGGCGTTGGCGGCCAGCGGCTGCCCCACCGCGGCGAAGGCACCGCCGGCGACGACGGCCGCGACGACCTTGTTGCGAACCGGGAGGGCGGCCTTCGGGGGGTGGCCGTCCTCCTTGCGGTGCTTGCCCATCTTCACCTTCCGTCTCGGGGGGATCCGGTCGCTGCCCCGCCGGGGGATTGCGGGGTGGCCGCCTCTTCGCGGGATGAGGCATGCCCTGTGACCGAACCGTGACGTACGAGCCGCGAACGTAGCTGAGGGTTATCAAGAGGCGCAACCGTTGACCCGTTTGGCGGTAAATAGCGGCACTAACGCCACCCGATCAGTAACTCTGAGTGGCCCATGAAGATGACCATTCGATAACGGCCGATCCGGAGATCGCCGATTCGGCCGAGCCCGCCGGGCGGTCCACTCGAAACGATCAAGACGCCGATCGTTTCCGCTGGTCCAGAACGCAACGATCAGGCCCGGCCGCCGCGCACCGCCCGCAACGCCACACCGGCGCCCGCCGCACCGAATCCACAAAGGACACCGCGTCGCACCGGCACCTGAACTGCCGCGATCACCCGGTCGACAAGATCAATCGACCTCGAAAGTGGCCTTCGGCACACGAAGCGCGAAACCGCGCGGCAACCTTCCCGCAGTTTGAGAGCAGTGCCGCTCGATCGCGGGATCTGTTTCACTGTCCCGCATGACGCCCGGTGATCAGTGGCGGCTGCTCGTGCAGCGCCTCCACGTCGACCTGCTCCGCGTCACCTCCGCAGGGTGTCGGTGCGCGCGGTAGACCCGCCCGCCGCCTCATCACCCCACCCCGAACCGGATCTCGCCCGGCTGCGCAGCGCCGCATCGCGGCCCGTCGCGCGCCCACCCCGGTACTCACGCACGCACCTACGGAGACATCGTGCAAGCATTCCTGATCTTCGCCATCGGCGGTTTCGTCGCGCAACTGGTCGACGGCTCACTCGGCATGGCCTACGGGGTGACGTCCACGACGATCTTGCTCACCGCCGGCCTGACGCCGGCCCTGGCGTCGGCATCGGTGCACCTCGCCGAGCTCGGCACCTCGGTCGCCTCCGGCCTGTCGCACTGGAAGTTCGGCAACGTGGACTGGAAGGTGGTGCTCACCCTCGGCGTGCCGGGCGCCGTCGGCGCGTTCCTCGGCGCCACCGCGTTGAGCAACCTCTCCACCGAGGCCGCCGAGCCGTGGATGTCCACGATCCTGCTCGCGCTCGGCCTCTACGTGCTGCTGCGGTTCGCGATCCGCCCGCTGCGGCGCCGCCAGCTCACCGGCGTCAGCCCGAAGCTGCTGGCCCCGCTCGGCCTGGTGGCCGGGTTCGTGGACGCGACCGGTGGCGGCGGCTGGGGCCCGGTGGCGACGCCGACGCTGCTGAGCACCGGCAAGGTCGAGCCGCGCAAGGTGATCGGTTCCGTCGACACCAGCGAGTTCCTCATCGCCGCCGCGGCGAGCCTGGGCTTCCTGACCTCGCTGTCGCACCAGGAGCTGTCCTGGACCACGGTCGGCGCGCTGCTGCTGGGCGGCGTCCTCGCCGCGCCGCTGGCGGCCTACCTGGTGCGCATCGTGCCGATGCGGCTGATCGGGGTCGGCGCCGGCGGGCTGATCGTGCTGACCAACGCCCGGACGCTGATCAAGAACTTCGAGCTGCCCGCCCCGTCGCCGGCCATCGTCTACGCGGTGATCGTGGTGACCTGGGTCGCGGCGCTGGCGTACACGGTCCGCGTGATCCGGGCGGAGCGGCGGGCGACGACCGAGGTGGACGAGCAGGCCGCCGAGCCGGTCGGGCACTGACCCGATCCGTCTTCGGACGGTGAAGGTTTACCCACGTGCCGTATCGCCGAGATCAACCGAACGAGTTACTGTTCGGTAGACCGTGTGGAAGCCCCCCGACACACGGTAGGCGCCCCGGGTGCGAAGTCACGCTCCGCGCCCGGGGCACCGCTCCCCGTTACCGGCCGCGATCGACGGCGGCGACCGCGGCGTTAGTGCCCAAGTCTGCCCGGCCGCGTTGGTATATTCCAGCCGCCACGCGGCGCAGTCGTGGGCGCAGTTGCAGCACCCGTCGTTCAGCGATCCGCACGCAACGGATTCGCGGCGTGGCGCCAGTTGACGGTCGGCCGCATGGCGGCGACGTCGACCCGCTCCTTGTGCTTGTCCGCCACCCGGAACAGCGACTCGATGAGCGTGTCCGACAGCAGGTGCGGCTCCAGCCCCAGCTCGACCAGGCCGGTGTGCCGGACGTTGTAGTAGTGCTCGCCCTGCTCGACCCGCGGGTTGTCCAGGTACTCGATCTCGACCGGCCCCTCGTAGCCGTTGGCCACGATCTTGGCGATCTCTCCCACCGAGTACTTCTCGGTCATCTGGTTGAACACCCGGAACTCGCCCCGGTCGGCCGGGTTCTCCGCGGCCAGCCGGATGCATTCGACGGTGTCGCGGATGTCGATCAGGCCGCGGGTCTGGCCGCCGGTGCCGTACACCGTCAGCGGGTGGCCGAGCACGGCCTGGATGACGAACCGGTTGAGCACAGTGCCGAAGATCGCGTCGTAGTCGAACCTGGTCGCCAGCCGGGCGTCGCGCGCGGTCTGCGGCGTCTCCTGGCCGTAGACGACGCCCTGGTTGAGGTCGGTGGCGCGCAGGCCCCAGGCCCGGCACGCGAACTCGATGTTGTGGCTGTCGTGCACCTTGCTCAGGTGGTAGAACGAGCCGGGCTTCTTCGGGTACAGCATCCGGTCGGTCCGCCCGTTGTGGGTGACCTCCAGCCAGCCTTCCTCGATGTCGATGTTCGGCGTGCCGTACTCGCCCATCGTGCCCAGCTTGACCAGGTGGATGTCCGGGTCGACCTGCTGGATCGCGAACAGCACGTTGAGGTTGCCGATCACGTTGTTCTGCTGGGTGTAGACCGCGTGCCTGCGGTCGATCATCGAGTACGGCGCGGCCCGCTGTTCGGCGAAGTGCACGACGGCGTCCGGCCGGAAGTCCGCGATCATCGCCTCGGTGAACTCGCCGTCGACCAGGTCGCCGTAGTAGGACTTGATCGACTTCCCGGAGACCTCGCGCCAGGCATTCAGGCGGACCTGCATGGGCTCGATCGGCACGAGGCTGTCCACGCCCAGCTCGTGGTCGTAGCCCCGACGGGCGTAGTTGTCCGCGACCGCGACCTCATGACCGCGGTCCGACAAGTGCAGAGCGGTCGGCCAACCGAGGTAGCCGTCCCCTCCGAGGACGAGGATTCGCACGCCTTAACTCCTCCAGTTCACCCGTTGGATACAAACACCCGGCATGGTCTCATCTCGTGACCATTCCATGACCGACTCCCCTTTTCCCCGCCCCGCACTGAGAATTCGCTGAGACCGGACTCGGTATGGTGCGACCTGGCCGAATCGCACCGGGACGGAGACCGCATGGCGCAGCAGACCAGCACCAGGAGCCGGTACTGGCGGCTGCTCAGCCGCTTCGCGGCCGCGTCGGCGGTGGCCACCGGGATCAGCCAACTGGTCTTCCTGCTGTCCTACTCGCTCGGCGCCACGGCGGTGGTGTCGACCGTGCTGGCGTGGCTGTCCGGCGCGATCCCGAACTTCGTGCTCAACCGGCGCACCTGGGGCGGCGGCGGGCGGGCCGCGCTGCGCGGCGAGATCCTGCGCTACGGCGCGATCTCGGTGGGCACGGCGCTGCTGGCCGCGCTCGCCACGCACAACGCCGAGTCGCTGGCGAACGTGCTGTTCCCCGACGCCCGGGCCGGGCAGATCGCCGTCGTCTGGGGCGCGTTCGTCGCGACCTACGCGGGGATGTTCGTGGTCAAGTTCTTCCTGATCGACCGGTTGGTGTTCCGGCGTTCCCGCCACCAGGTGCCGAGCACGACCCGCGCGTAGCGGTAGCCGTAGCGGAAGCTGCCGCCCTTCTTGCTCACCCCGGCCGTGCGCGGCAGCATCCGCATCGGCTGCTCCAGCACCCGGTAGCCGCGGCTGAGCACGCCGACGAGCAGCTCGGACGACTGGTACTGCGGCTGCTCCAGGGTCACCGAGTTGGGCACCTCGGCCCGCATGCCGCGGAACCCGAACGACGTGTCCGTGATGTGCTGCCCGGTCAGCGCGGTGACCAGCCAGGCGAACACGTAGGTGCCGACGCGGCGGACCAGCGCCGGCTGCTCGTTGCTGCCCAGCCGACGGGATCCCGTGACGAAGTCGGCGCGATCGTCGATCAGCGGGCGCAGCAGCTTGGGCAGCTCCGCGATGTCGTACTGGCCGTCGGCGTCGGTGGTGACGATGTAGCGCGCCCCGCGCTCGGCCGCCAGGTGGTAGCCGAGCCGCAGCGCGGCGCCCTGCCCGCGGTTGGTGGGAACGACGCAGGTCTGCGCGCCGTGCTTCAGCGCGATCTTGGCGGTGTCGTCGGTCGCGCCGTCGACCACCACCAGCCTGTCCACATCCAGGCCGCAGCTGTAGGCCGGGATCCCGTCGAGCACCTCGCCGAGCGCCTCCTCCTCGTTGTAGGCGGCGATCAGCACGACCACCGGCGCTAACGGCTGGTCGCCGTAGCGCGCGGCGTAGTCCTCCAGCGCCGCCCGGTCCACCTCGCTCGGGAAGGTCGTGGGCATCCTTCAACTCTCCTTCGGGGATTCGGGGCGCGCGATCAGGGCGGTCGCGCCGAGCGCACCCGCGAGCGGGATCAGGATCAAGCCGGGCAACTGGTAGCGCCAGGAGAACTCCATCGCCGCGGCGGTGCCCAGCACGGTGATCGCCAATCCGGCGGGCAGCAGGCACACCGCCCGCAGCCCGGAGCCGCGGGCCCGGCCGACGCCGAGCACCGCGAGCGCCGCGACCACCAGCGCACCGCCCAGCACGATGCCCGGCGTGTAACCGCCGCCGAGCTGGTAGGCGCGCAGGAATCCGGCCAGCGCCGGGTCGACCGAGTACGTGCCGTCGCCGTAGAGCTCCGTCCACTCCGCGACGTACCAGTCGGGGGCGAACATCGGGTAGACCGGCTGGAACTGCCAGCGGTCCAGCGGCACGTCACCGGGGGTCTGGGTGCGGGTCGGGGCGAATCCCTTGAGGAAGTCGCCGGCCATCCCGCCGAGCACGTCCAGCGGCTGGTGCAGCAGGACCTTGCGGGTGAGCGAGCCCTGCGCGGCGGCGACGTCCATGTCCGCAGGCAGGAACTTCACGACGTTCTCCGGGACGTTCCAGAAGTGGATGTAGAAGTCGATCCCGTTGGCGGCGCGGCGTTCCAGCGGCTCGTTCGGGCAGACGAGCTTCTCCTCGACCGTCAGGTCCAGGTCCTCGCACTCGGCGACCGCGGCGGCGCGGCCGTACAGCGCACCGCCGCCGGAGCCGCCGAGGCCCAGCGAACCCGTCCACGTCAGGTGGTACAGCGAGTAGCCGAACACGCCGGCCGCGAACCCGCCGACGAGCGCGCCGGCGGCGATCAGCCGCCGCGGCCAGCCCTCCCGCGGCCGCCAACCGGTGGCCAGCAGCACGAACACCGCGGCGGGGACCACCAGCGTCACGCCCACGACGCGCACCGTCACCGCCGCGGCGAGCACGATCCCGGCCAGCGCGGCGAGCCTCGGGCCGGGCGCGCCCCACCAGGTCAGCACGTAGATCGCGACCAGCAGCAGCACCTGGAACAGCAGATCGGACATGATGTTCTGCTCGATCTGCAGCTGGTAGGCGTCCAGCAGCACGGGCGCGGCGGCCGGCGCCGCGAGCCACGTCCGGGCCCCGAAACGCCGCAGCAGCGCGTAGATCCCGATGCCGAGCCCGATGCCGAGCAGGTGCTGCACCACGACCACGCAGGTCAGGCCGCCGATGGCCAGCAGCGGCCACAGGAACAGCTCGTAACCGATCGGGTTGATGCCGCCCGGGAAGAACGCCCCGACGTCGTCGAGGTAGCGGAAGGAGTCGATGTAGAGCAGCGCGGGCCGGTAGGCCAGCTGCACGACGATGCGCAGGGCCAGCCCGGCGAGCAGGAACAGCGCCAGCAACCAGTGCAGGCGGAGGGCGCGCGCGAGCGCCGCGCTCATCGCGCCCCGCGGAAGTCCGCCCAGACCGTGCGCAGGCCCTCGGTGAGCTCGACGCTCGGGCGGTAGCCGAGCTCCCGCTGCGCCTTGGACACGTCCACGATCACCGCGGGCATCTCGCCGTTCTTGGCCTGCACGTGGGTGACCGGCACGTCCTCGCCGGTGGCCGCGCGGACCGCGTCGATGAGTTCCAGCACCGAGATCGAGCGACCCGAGCCGATCACCACGGTGCCGGTGTACTGCTTGTCCCACGCGGCGAGCACGCCCTGCACGACGTCGTCGACGTGCACGAAGTCCCGCGACTGCGAGCCGTCGCCGTACACCTCGACGCCGCTGCCCGCCGCTGCCGCGCGCATCAGCCGCGGGATGAAGCTGTCCTTGTGCCCCATGCCGGGCCCGTAGATGTTGGTGAAGCGCAGCGCGCAGGTGGCCAGCCCGTACGACCCGGCGTAGCCGGAGAGCAGCA
This sequence comes from Saccharopolyspora sp. NPDC045839, assembly GCF_056431645.1. Classification (NCBI taxonomy): domain Bacteria; kingdom Bacillati; phylum Actinomycetota; class Actinomycetes; order Pseudonocardiales; family Pseudonocardiaceae; genus Saccharopolyspora; species Saccharopolyspora sp. NPDC045839. Next base: position 13,821 of record NZ_JBWKKH010000029.1, on the reverse strand, counting down.
TCTCGCACGCCGCCTTGGTGGCGCCGTAGGGCGTGAGCGGGCGCAGCGGCAGCGCCTCGGAGATGGTGCCGCGGCCGATGTCGCCGACCACCGCGTTGGTGGAGGCGAGCAGGAACCGCCCGATGCCGCGTATCCGCGCCAGTTCCAGGAGTTCCTGGGTGACCGCGACGTTGCTGGCGTAGGTCTCGGCTGGCTGGTCCACCGAGCGGAGCACCGAGGTGATCGCGGCCAGGTGGACGATCCCCGCCGTGCCGGCCGGGACCGCCGCCTCGCGCACCGCCGGATCCCGCAGATCCCCGTCGACGTGGGTCAGCAGCTCGCCGCGCAACTCGGCGGGCGGGTCCTGCAGGCCGACGGTGGTGACCGGCGTGCCGCGCTCCAGGAAGGCACGAACCACGGCTCTGCCGACGAAACCGGTGCCACCGGTCACGACGACGCGATCGGCCTGGGCAGTGTCTGCTTCGGGAGTAGTGGCGCTGCTTGGCACGCGCCCGACTCTAACCGCCGCCGAAATCGCCCCGGTTCACACCCTTCCCACTACTGGGCCAGGAATTCCCGGAGCCCGTTCAGCCCGGTCCGGTAAACGCCGTGCGCGAAGGTCTTGTCCATCCGCTCCTCGTCGGCGGCGTCGGCGTCCCAGTGCGAAAACCACTCGACGAAGCTGTGCCCGGTGTCGGTGATCGGCGCGACCCGGATCGTGGAGCGGTAGCTGCGCACCGGGAACGGGCTTTCCACGAAGTCGTAGGTGTAGCTGCGCTCGACGTCGTCCAGCGACACCAGCCGTTCCCGGACCACGCCGCCGTCGGCGAGCGTCAGGTACCGGACGCAACTCACCGCGTCGGCGACGCCGCCGCCCTCGATCTCGCTGCGTTCGATCGCCGGGTGCCACTGCGGCAAGCCGTCGAAGTCGCGCACCACCTGCCACACCTGCTCGGCAGACGCCTCGATCACCGCGCTCGTGTAGGACTTCGCCACCGTTTCCTCCTCAGAACTTCAACTGCGTAAAGGCTTTCGTCTGCTCGGTCAGTGCTTGCTCGGTCGGCAGCCGCTCCATGCTGCTGGCGCCGTAGAAGCCGTGGCAGCGCTTGGTCCGGGACAGCACGTACGCGGCATCGTCCGGCGTCGAGATCGGCCCGCCGTGGCAGAGCACCAGCACGTCGTCGCGCACTTCGGCCGCCGCCTGCGACCACTCGTCGATCAGGGCCACGCACTCGTCCAGCGACTTGGCGGTCTCGGCGCCGATCGCGCCGCCGGTCGTCAGCCCCAGGTGGCACACGATGATGTCCGCGCCCGCCTCGGCCATCGCCCGCGCGTCGGCGCTGGAGAACACGTACGGCGTGGTCAGCAGGTCGGCCTCGCGCGCGGCGGCGACGAGCTCGACCTCCAGGTCGTAGCCCATGCCGGTCTCCTCCAGGTTCGCCCGGAAGGTGCCGTCGATGAGCCCGACGGTCGGGAAGTTCTGGATCCCGGCGAACCCGAGGTCCCGCAGCTCGCCGAGGAACCGGTCGCGCAGCATGAACGGGTCGGTGCCGTTGACGCCGGCCAGCACCGGGGTGTGCCGCACCACCGGCAGCACCTCGCGGGCCATCTCGACCACGATGTCGTTGGCGTTGCCGTAGGCCAGCAGGCCGGCCAGCGACCCACGCCCGGCCATCCGGTAGCGCCCGGAGTTGTAGATGACGATCAGGTCGATCCCGCCGGCCTCCTCGCACTTGGCGGACAGGCCGGTGCCCGCGCCGCCGCCGACGATCGGCTCGCCGCGCTCGACCTTGGCGCGGAACCGGCGCATCAGTTCGGCCCGGTCGAATCGGCTCATGCTCTCTCCTACCTGGTTCTCTCGGCAGATCCGGCAACTTCCCGGAACGCCGCGACCAGCGCGGCGGCGAACTCCGGATCGTTGACGTTGTGCGGTACCCGCTCGACCCGCCGGTCCACGGTCTGCCGCACCTGGCCCTCCAGCGTCTCGAACAGCACCGCGTCCGCCTCGGGGTCGTGGAAGGGCTGCCCAGGGGCGTCCAACATGGACACTCCACCGACCGGGAGGAGGAAGCGCACCGGGCCGTCGCAGGCGTTGAGCTTGGCGGCGATGAACTCGGCGATGCGCCGGCATTCCGCCGCGGACGTGCGCATCAGCGTGACCTGCGGGTTGTGCGCGTAGAGGTTGCGATCCCGGTACTGCGCCGGAACCGTGTCCAGCGCGCCGAAGTTCACCATGTCCAGGGCGCCGCAGGAGCCGACGTAGGGCACCCCGGTGCGGGCGATGGCGTCCAGCCGCCGCTCCCCCGCGCTCATCACGCCGCCGGCGATCAGGTCGCACACCTCGGTGGTGGTGATGTCCGCGACGGCGCGGATCAGGCCGTCGTCGACGAGCTTCTCCATGGCGCGACCGCCGGTTCCGGTCGCGTGGAACACCAGCGGGTCGTAGTCGGCGGCCAGCTGCTCGGCCACGGCCGTCACGCACGGCGTGGTGACTCCGAACATGGACAGCCCGACGGCGGGCTTGTCCTCGACCGCGGGCACCGGGCGCGTCACGGCGCCCAGCAGCGCGTGCGCGGCGTTCCCCAGCACCTGGCGGGAAATCCGGTTCAGCCCGGCGACATCGGTGACCGACGGGAACATCGCGATGTCGGTGGCGTCCACATAGGCCGAAACGTCGCCAGAGGCCACTGTGGACACCATGACCTTGGGCACGCCGACCGGCAGCGCGCGCATCGCGGGCGTGATCAGCGCCGTGCCGCCCGAGCCGCCGAGCCCGATGATCCCGGCGACGTCCCGCGCGGCCAGGAACCGCTCGAACGCCACGGCCATCGCGGCGACCGCCGAGCCCCGATCGCCGGTGAACACCGCGTCGGGCCCGCCCGGGTGGTGCGCGGCGACTTCGGCGGCCGACACGTCCGCGCCGGAACTCCCGCCGGTGGTGGACAGGTCCACGGTGACCACGGGATGCGCGCCCGCGATCAGCGCGGCGACGTAGTGCAGCTCGGCGCCCTTGGTGTCGAAGGTCCCGACGACGTACGCGCTGCCCATTGGCCCTCCGCGGCTCGGAATCGAGTCAACCCCGCGAAACTCTACTGGCGGCGCCGCCCTCGCACAGTCGGCAGATCAGGCGACTACTGCTCCAGCCGCTTCTGCGCCTCGGCCAGGTTCCTGGTGACCTTCTCGATCGCCCGCTCGAAGCCGTCGCTGAGCTTGTCCAGCTCCGTCTCGAACGCCTGCATCGTGCGATCCGGCTTCCCGGCGGCGTCGTCGAGAGCGGCGTTGACCGCCTCCTGAACGGCGGCCGCGATGGCCGCGACCCCGCTGCCCAGCAGCCGCGGCTCCAGGTGCAGCTCGTCGACCTTCCCATCGGCACCGACGGTCACCCGCACGGCGCCCCCGGCAGCACTGCCCTCGCCACGCACGTCGTCCGCCATCACGTGCCCTCCCGCTTCGCCTGGTCGTCGTCGTTGAGCCGCAACGTCATGGCCACAACTACACACAGTATCGAATACGAGAACGGCCCCCGGCTCGGTCGCCGGGGGCCGTTTCGCCGTTCGGTCAGTGGCTCTTGCCGTCCTTGCCGAAGAACTTGTTCTTGACCTGGTCGATCTTCTCCTTGTTCTTCGGGTCGGAGGCGTACTTCTTGGCCTGGTCGATCACCTTGCGGCCCTGCGGGCTGCTGGCGAAATCGGCGACCTTCTTGAACAGAGACATCGTCGCTCCCGGCGGATCGGAGTCACGGCTACCACCAGGCTACCGACAAATCGGTCACGTATCAGCCGAGGACCCCGCTGATCGATGCGTGGCCCTTCAGCAGGTTCCGCGCCACGGTGCGGCGCTGGATCTCGTCGGTGCCCTCGAAGATGCGCAGCAGCCGCAGGTCGCGGTACCAGCGCTCGACCGGCAGCTCCTTGGTGTAGCCCATGCCGCCGTGCATCTGCAGGACCCGGTCCACGATCTCGTTGGCTCGAGTGGCGCCGAAGAGCTTGGCCACCGACTGCGCGTGCCGGGAGTCCATGCCCTGGTCGACCTGCCAGGCCGCCTGCAGCACGAGCCAGCGCAGCGCCTCGATCTCCACCGCGGAGTCGGCGATCATCCACTGGATGGCCTGGCGCTCGGCGATCGGCTTGCCGAAGGTCTCGCGGGTCTTGGCATATTCCATGCCCATCTCGACAAGCCGTTCGCAGGCGCCGAGGGCGTGCGCGGGCAGCAGGTAGCGGCCGCGGCCGATCCACTGCATGGCGAGCTTGAAGCCCTGGCCGACCTCGCCGAGCACGTTGTGCTCCGGGACCCGCACGTTGTCGAACACCAGCGCGGCGGGCTGCCGCTCCCACGGGCCCATGATGTCGATCGGCTCGGACTTCCAGCCCGCGTCGCGGTCGGCCAGGAAGCAGGTGACGCCGCCGTTGGCGCCCTTCTCCCGGTCGGTGACGGCGAAGACCATCACGAAGTCGGCGTCGATGCCGCCGGTGATGAAGGTCTTCTCGCCGTTGATGACCCACTCGTCGCCGTCCTTGACGGCGGTGGTGCGCAGGTTCTTGGCGTCCGAGCCGGCGCCGGGCTCGGTGATCGCGAAGCACGACTTGCGGGTGCCCTCGATCGTCGGGAGCAGGTAGCGCTCCTTCTGGTCGTCGTTGGCGTAGTACAGGATGTTGTCGGCGTAGCCGCCGAAGCGGAACGGCACGAAGGTACGGCCGAGCTCGACCTCGATGAGCGCCGTCATCACCGCCGACAGGCCCATGCCGCCGTACTCCTCGGGCGTCTGCACGCCCCAGAACCCGGCCTGCTTCGCCTTGTCCTGCAGTTCCCGCTGCTCGTCCTTGGTCAGGCCGCGTTCCCCGGCGCGCTCGCGGCGCAGCACCTCCTGTTCCAGCGGCACCAGTTCGCGCTGGACGAAGTTGCGCACCCAGTCGCGGATGTCGCGTTCTGTGTCGGACAGCGAGAAGTCGACCATCGCCGGATCCTTTCCTGCGGCCAGCTAACTAACGGCGTTAGTTTTGTGGCAGCCTAAGACGGTCCCGGCGACCGCCGCAAGGGATCCGACGAGGAGAAGACGTGCCCAGACCGACCACCCCCCGGCTGTCGCCGGAGCGCATCCGGCGGATCGGCCTGGAGATCATCGACGCCGACGGCCTCGAAGCGCTGTCCATGCGGCGGCTGGCCGAACGGCTCGGCGTTCGCGCGGCGTCGCTGTACAACCACGTGTCGACCAAGGACGAGCTGCTGAACGAGATCGCCGACGACGTGATAACCGCAGTGGACGTCGCCGGCTTCGACGCGGACTGGAAGACCGGCCTGCGCACCTGGGCGCGCTCCTACCGGGCCGCCCTGATCGCCCACCCGAACCTGGTCCCGTTCCTGGCCTACGGCCCGGCCCGCCGGGAGAACGCGCTGCGCCAGGCGGACGCGGTGCACGGCGGCCTGACCAGGGCGGGCTGGCCGCAGCGCTACGCCACGATGATCGGCGCCTCGACGAAGTACCTGGTGGTGGGCTCGGCGATGGGCTCCTTCAGCGGCGGCTTCCCGGACGACGCGGCGCTCTACGGCGACCGCTTCCCGCACCTGAACAGGGCCCACCTGCTCCGCGAGCACGCGGCGGAGATCGACGCCGACAGCTTCGAGCTCGCCCTGGCCGCCCTCGTCGACGGCCTGGAGAAGCAGTACCGCGAGCTCAGCGCCTGAGATCACTCACCCGCCCGGTTGACGTGGGTCACGTCGGTTCGTAGCGTCGGCGTTCACACAACCGAATACCGCGCCCACGACGTCGTGCGGGAGAGACTCCGGCCCGTTCCGGGACCGGAGCGCCGAAGGAGCAATTCTCCCCAGCAAACTCTCAGGCACCGGCACCGCACGGCACCAGGCGAACACGGAGAAAAGCAGGAGCGCCCGCTTCTCGCCCACGGTGCAAGCCGCCCCCTCGCGGGCGGCGAAACTCTCAGGCCAATGACTCCGGGGAGACCGCCCGACCAGCGCAAGCCCGCGCAGGTCGAGGTCGAGGCGTCCCCGATAAGGTTGGGCTCAGTGAGCTGACCGGCCCTCGACTGCCGACCGGCGCCCACCAGGAGGAGTCTCACCATGTCGTCGCCACGACAGACGCCCTTGCACCACGTGCACGAAGCCCTCGGGGCGACGTTCACCGAATTCGCCGGCTGGCGGATGCCGCTGCGCTACTCGGGCGACACCGCCGAGCACAACGCGGTGCGCACCGGCGCCGGCCTGTTCGACCTGACCCACATGGGTGAGATCCGGATCAGCGGGCCGCAGGCCGCCGAGGCGCTGGACTACGCGCTGGTCGCCAACGCGTCCGCGATCAAGCCCGGCCGCGCCCGCTACACGATGATCTGCAACGCGGCCGGCGGCGTGCTCGACGACCTGATCGTCTACCGGCTCGGCGACGAGGAGTTCCTGGTGGTGGCCAACGCGGCGAACGCCGCCGTGGTCTCCGCCGAGCTGGCCGAGCGCATCGGCGGCTTCGACGCCGAGCACCAGGACGTCTCCGACGACTACGCGCTGATCGCGGTGCAGGGCCCGAACGCGGTCGCGATCCTCGCGCCGCTGACCGACACCGACCTCGCCGAGGTCAAGTACTACGCGGGCTACCGCAGCCGGGTCGCGGGCAAGGACGTGCTGCTGGCGCGCACCGGTTACACCGGCGAGGACGGCTTCGAGCTGTTCACCGCGCCCGGCGACGCCGAGGCGGTCTGGCAGGCGCTGACCGAGTCCGGCGCCGAGCACGGCCTGCAGCCCACCGGGCTGTCCTGCCGCGACACGCTGCGGCTGGAGGCCGGCATGCCGCTGTACGGCAACGAGCTGTCCGCCGAGCTCACGCCCTTCCACGCCAACCTCGGCCGGGTGGTCAAGCTGGACAAGGCCGGCGACTTCGTCGGCAAGGACGCGCTGGCCGCCGCGGCCGAGAAGCCCACCGAGCGCACGCTGGTCGGCTTGAGCACCGAGCAGCGCCGGGCGCCCCGGCACGGCTACCGCGTGCTGGACGCCGACGGCGCCGAGATCGGCGTCGTGACCAGCGGCGCCCCCTCCCCGACCCTCGGCCACCCGATCGGGATGGCCTACGTGGACCGCGACCACAGCGAACCCGGCACGCAGCTGCAGGTCGACATCCGCGGCAAGACCGTCGCGGTGCAGGTCGTCGAGCTGCCGTTCTACCGCCGCAATGCCTGAAGAGAAATACACAGGAGGCAACACCATGTCGACACCGGACCTGTTCAACGACCAGCTGGCCGCGGTGGACCCCGAGGTGGCGGCGGCGGTCGGCGCCGAACTCAACCGCCAGCAGAGCACGCTGGAGATGATCGCCTCGGAGAACTTCGCACCGCAGGCCGTCCTCGAGGCGCAGGGCTCGGTGCTGACCAACAAGTACGCCGAGGGCTACCCGGGCCGCCGCTACTACGGCGGCTGCGAGCACGTCGACGTCATCGAGCAGCTGGCCATCGACCGGGTCAAGGAGCTCTTCGGCGCGTCCTTCGCCAACGTGCAGCCGCACTCGGGCGCGCAGGCCAACGCGGCGGCGATGTTCGCGTTGCTCAAGCCGGGTGACACGATCATGGGCCTGGACCTGGCGCACGGCGGTCACCTGACCCACGGCATGCGGATCAACTTCTCCGGCAAGCTCTACAACGTGGTGCCGTACCACGTGCGCGAGGACGACCACCGCGTCGACATGGACGAGGTCGCCAAGCTGGCGCGGGAGAACAAGCCGCAGATGATCATCGCCGGCTGGTCGGCGTACCCGCGGCAGCTGGACTTCAAGCGGTTCCGGGAGATCGCCGACGAGGTCGGCGCCTACCTCATGGTCGACATGGCGCACTTCGCCGGCCTGGTGGCCGCCGGACTGCACCCGAGCCCGGTGCCGCACGCCCACGTCGTCACCACCACCACGCACAAGACGCTCGGCGGTCCGCGCGGTGGCGTGATCCTGTCGGCGGACACGGAGTTCGCGAAGAAGTTCAACTCGGCGGTGTTCCCGGGCCAGCAGGGCGGGCCGCTGGAGCACGTGATCGCCGGCAAGGCGGTGGCGTTCAAGGTCGCCGCCGGCGAGGAGTTCAAGGACCGGCAGCGCCGCACCGTGGAGGGCGCGCAGGTCCTGGCCGAGCGGCTGCTCGCCGACGACGCCGTCAAGGCCGGCGTGCAGCTGGTCTCCGGCGGCACCGACGTGCACCTGGTGCTGGTGGACCTGCGGGACTCCGAGCTGGACGGCAAGCAGGCCGAGGACCGGCTGCACGAGATCGGCATCACCGTCAACCGCAACGCGGTGCCCAACGACCCGCGGCCGCCGATGGTGACCTCCGGGCTGCGCATCGGCACCCCGGCGCTGGCCACCCGCGGCTTCGGCAAGGAGGACTTCGCGGAGGTCGCCGACATCATCGCCGAGGCCCTCAAGCCGGGCTTCGACGAGCCGGCGAGCGCGAAGCTCCGGGAGCGGGTGGAGGCCCTGGCCGCCAAGCACCCGCTGTACCCGAACCTCTGACATGTGATCGGCGGGTAGCCCCGAACGCCGCATTTCGGTCCGCGATGACCGAAATGCGGCGTTTCATGTTTGCATCCTAAGTGGACGATGTTGGAACTGGGAAAAGGCTCGATTTCAACTGTGCCCAATCGCTTGCCAGCACTGCCCGGATGCCGGATTATCTGCGCAGTTTCAGCGAAACACGCTGGCGATTAAGGAGTCACGTTCGATGAGCCAACCAGAGGCCGAGGAGTACCGGAAGGATCTGAGTACCCGGCACATCAACATGATCGCGATCGGCGGGGCGATCGGGGTCGGGCTGTTCCTCGGCTCCGGCAAGGCGCTGCACCAGGTCGGGCCCGGCTTGATCCTGATCTACGCGATCGCCGGGCTGATGATCTTCTTCGTGATGCGGGCGCTCGGCGAGCTGCTGATGTACCGCCCGGTGAGCGGATCGTTCGCGGAGTACGCGGGCGAGTTCGTGGGCCCGTGGGCCAAGTTCGCGGTGGGCTGGGGCTACTGGCTGGTCTGGATCGTCACCGGCATGGCGGAAATCACCGCGGTCGGCGAGTACTTCCAGTTCTGGTTCCCCCACGTGCCACAGTGGATTCCCGCCCTCGGAGCGCTGATCGTGCTCTCCGGCGTGAACCTCATCGCGGTGAAGCTCTTCGGCGAGTTCGAGTTCTGGTTCGCCCTGATCAAGGTGCTGGCCATCATCGGCCTGATCGTGCTCGCCGCCGCGATCCTGGTGTTCGGCTTCAGCGACCTCGGGGACACCGCGTCGCTGAGCAACATCTGGTCCCACGGCGGGTTGTTCCCCAACGGCGCGGCGTCGTCGCTGCTGGCGTTCCAGATCGTCATGTTCGCCTTCGTCGGCGTGGAGATGGTCGGCCAGACCGCCAGCGAGAGCAAGAACCCGCAGAAGGTCCTGCCGCGGGCCATCAACTCGGTGATGTGGCGGATCCTGATCTTCTACGTCGGCGCGCTGATCGCCCTGACCGCGCTCGTGCCGTGGACCCAGTTCCCGACCACCGGCAGCCCGTTCGTGCACGCCTTCACCCTGATCGGCATCCCGGCCGCCGCCGGCGTGATCAACTTCGTGGTGACCACCGCCGCGCTGTCGTCCTGCAACAGCGGCATCTACTCCACCGCGCGGATGCTGCGCACCCTGTCGGAGGACCGCCAGGCGCCGCGCTCGGTGGGACGCCTCAGCGGCCGGGCGGTGCCCGCGCGGGCCATCGGGATCACGTTCTGCGCGATGCTGATCGGCGTGGTGCTCAACTACTTCGTGCCGGAGCAGGCGTTCACCTACATCACCAGCGCCAGCACCGCGGGCGCCATCTTCACCTGGGGCATGATCGTGATCGCGCACCTGGTCTACCGGCGCAAGGTCGCCCGGGGCGAACTCCCGGCCGGGCCGTTCCGGATGCCACTCGCCCCGTACTCCAACTACGTCGTGCTGGCCTTCCTCGCGCTCGTCGTGGTGCTGCTGGCCTTCGACGCCGAAACCCGGATCGCGCTGTACATCACCCCGGTGCTCGCGATCGCGATGGTGATCGGCTACCTCGCGGTGCGCAACAAGCAGCCGCAGCAGGAGCCCGCGAACAGGTGAACGCCTGATCAGGATTCCAGGTAGTGCAGGACGGCGAGGACCCGGCGGCTGTAGCCGGTGGTGCGGGCGAGGTCGAGCTTGTCGAAGATCGCGTTCGCGTGCTTCTCCACCGCGCTCTGCGAGATGTGCAGGTGGGTGGCGATGCCGGCATTGGTGCGGCCCTGCGCCATCTGTTCGAGGACGTCCCGTTCGCGGGGCGTCAGCAGCGACTGCGGATCGCGGTCGCTGCCGGACAGCAGGCGCCGCACCACCTCCGGGTCGAACGCCACTCCCCCGCCGGCCACCCGCTGGAGGGCGTCGAGGAACTCGTCGACCTGCACCACCCGGTCCTTGAGCAGGTAGCCGACTCGCGCGGTGTCGCCGGTGAGCAGCTCGACCGCGTAGCGCTTCTCCACGTACTGCGAGAGCACCAGCACGCCGACGGCGGGGAACCGGCGCCGGATCTCCAGCGCGGCGCGCAGGCCGTCGTCGGTGTGCGTAGGCGGCATCCGGACGTCGACGACGGCCACGTCCGGCTGCCACGCCGCCACCTCCGAGAGGAGGCTCGGCGCGTCCCCGACGGCGGCCACCACGTCGTGCCCCTCCTCCGCCAGCAGGCGCACCAGGCCCTCGCGCAGCAGGGTGGAATCGTCGGCCAGGATCACCCGCACGGCAGCTCCGCGACGATCGTCGTCGGACCGCCGACGGGACTGTCCACTGTGAACTTCCCGTCCAGCGCCGCGACGCGCCGGGCCAGGCCGGAAAGCCCGGCGCCGCGCACCGATGCGCCGCCGGCGCCGTCGTCGTCCACCCGAACCACGAGCCACCCCTCTTCCCGTTCGACCCGGACGGCGACGATACCCGCGCCCGAGTGCTTGGCCGCGTTCGTCACGGCCTCCGAAACCACGAAGTACGCCACGGCCTCGACCTCCACGGCCGGCCGCTGCGCCACCTCGTACCGCAGCTCGACCGGCATCCCCGCGCGCTCCACCAGCGCCGCCAGGGCCGGGTGCAGGCCCCCGGCGTCCAGCGCGGCCGGGTAGACCCGCCACGCGACATCGCGGAAATCCCGGAGTATTTCCTGGGATTCCTCGTGCGCCTGGCGCAGCAGCCCGGCTGCCCGGTCGCCGTCGCCGGCGCGCCGGGCCCGGCCGATCAGCATGCCCAGCGCCACCAGCCGCTGCTGCACGCCGTCGTGCAGGTCGCGTTCGATGCGGCGGCGTTCCTCGTGGATCGCGGCGACCACATCGGAGCGCGTGGTGGAGAGCTGTTCGACCCGTTGCCGGAGCTGCTCGGCCCGGTCCGGTTCCAGGAACCGCTCGCCGAGCGCGCGGTCCATGACCGCGACGCCCGCGAGCCCGGTCAACGCCAGGAAACCGAGCACCGAGCAGAAAACGATCAGGTAGACCGTGAGCCAGAACTTCTCGGTGCCGGAACGGCCTTCCAGCGGATCCCCGACTGTGGTCCAGAGCTCGACGAGTTCGACCAGCATGCCGACCGCGCCGTAGGCGATCAGGAAGAGCACGATGCCACCGAGCAGCCCGACCGCGCAGCGGACCGCCAGGTACCGCAGCGCGCGAGCGCCGCCTGGCCGGCCGGCATGGTTGCTGTCCAGGTACTTCGCCAGGCGCCGCCGTTCGAGTTCGGCCAGCGCCTGCGCCCCGGCGAACGACAGCGAGGCGACCCGGGATCGCAGCCGGGGCAAGATCAGCAGCCCGGCCAGCGCCAGACCGGCCGACAGCACGAAGACGAGTTCGGCCAGCGCCGTGCCCGCACCGAGCACGACGCCGAGGAGCACCCGCAGCCATCGACGCATGATCCGAGCCTAGCCACGGCGGCAACCTGCGGTTTTCCACAGGTGGGTCGCCGGGAAACCGCATTCCGCGCGGTGCTGCGGATTCCTAGCGTTCGGATCATGAACTTCCTCGCACAGCCCGGCACCGCCCAGACCGATGGACTGGTCGGCTGGATCACCGGGCTCATGGAAACCATCGGCGGCCCCGGCGCGGGGATGGCGGTGGCACTGGAGAACCTGTTCCCGCCCATCCCCAGCGAGGTGATCCTGCCGCTGGCCGGATTCGCCGCGAGCCGGGGCACGATGAGCCTGCTCGGCGCGATCCTGTGGACCACGCTCGGCTCGCTGACCGGCGCGGTCGTGCTGTACTACCTCGGCGCGTGGCTGGGCCGCGACCGCACCCGCGCGATCGCGGCGAAGCTGCCGCTGGTCAAAGTGTCCGATGTGGACCGGACCGAGGCGTGGTTCGCCCGGCACGGCACGAAAGCGGTGTTCCTGGGCCGGATGGTGCCGATCTTCCGCAGCTTCATCTCGCTGCCCGCCGGGGTGGAGCGGATGCCGGTGCCTGCCTTCCTGGTGCTGACCGCGCTCGGCAGCCTGATCTGGAACACCGCGCTGGTGCTCGCCGGCTACCTGCTGGGGCAGAGCTGGTGGATCGTCGAGTCCTACGTGGGGATCTTCCAGAAGGTCGTCGTCGTCGCGGTGGTCGTCGCGGTCGTCTGGTTCGTGGCCGCGCGGGTCGTCCGGATGCGCAAGGCCCGGGCGTGACTCACGGTTCGAGCTCGGCGCGCAGCCACTCGTGGAACTCGCCGATGTGATGTTCCGAGGGCACCAGCACGCCACCGCCGGCATAGGCGCGGGAGCTCATCGCCGGCTGGCAGCGCTCGCAGGCGTCGAAGTCCTGCTGGTTGACCCGGTGGAACAGCTCGACCGAGCGGGACACGTCGTGGCCCTGCTCGACCACCTCCGGCGCGTACAGCCAGTCGCACTCGACGAGCGTGCGGTCGGCCGCGAGCGGGAACATCCGGTGCACGATCACGTGGTCCGGCACCAGGTTCAGGAAGACCTGGGGCCGGACCGTGATCGCGTAGTACCGCCGGTCGTGCTCGTCGCCGACGCCGTCCAGCCGCCCGAACCCGCCGCTGCCGTCCACCGTGAACCCCTCGACGTCCGAGCCGAACTCGGCGCCGTGGCCGACGTAGTACTGGGCGGCGTAGCCGTCGGCGAACTCGGGCAGGACCTCGGTCAGCTCCGGGTGGATCGTCGCGCAGTGGTAGCACTCCATGAAGTTCTCGATGATCAGCTTCCAGTTGGCCCGCACGTCGTAGCTGATCCGGCGGCCGAGCGCGAGCCCGTCGACGCCGTAGCCGCCGATCACGTCGTCGCCGCCGAGCCGCCCGGAGACGGCCTCGATCACGGTGTCCTCGAACGACGGCGGTTCGTCGGCCAGGCAGACCCACGCGTAGCCGAGCCATTCGCGCAGCGCGACCGGGATCAGCCCGTACCGCGTCCGGTCGACGTCCGGCATCGAGGTGAGGTTCGGCGCCGCGATCAGCTTGCCGTCGGTACCGTAAGTCCAGGCGTGGTAAGGACATTGGAAGGACCTCTTCACCTGCCCGGCGTCCGCGACGCACAACCGCGCACCGCGGTGGCGGCAGATGTTCAGGAACGCCCGCAGGGCGCCGTCGCGGCCCCTGGCGATCAGCACGCTCTCCCGCCCCACCTGGACGGTCTGGAACTGCCCGGCCGCGGCGAGGTCGGCGACGCGCACGGCGCAGAACCACATCGCGCCGAAGATCCGGTCCTGCTCCAGCGCGAACAGCTCGGGGTCGGTGTAGTAGTGGCCGGGCAGCGTGGAGATGAGGCTGGACTCCTGGTCCGTGGTCGTCATGGTGTCCCTAATCAGTTCTGGGAGTGAGCCGTCGGGCACACTCCTGGTGGTAGCCGGCCGGCAGGTGAGCACTCTGTTGTCCTGGACGTTCGAGTCCTGAT
>NZ_JBWKKH010000028.1:80800-126140 GCF_056431645.1 Saccharopolyspora sp. NPDC045839 | reverse complement strand
ATCAGGACTCGAACGTCCAGGACAACAGAGTGCTCACCTGCCGGCCGGCTACCACCAGGAGTGTGCCCGACGGCTCACTCCCAGAACTGATTAGGAATGACATGCCACGCATCGGAATGCTGACGCCGTCGTCCAACACCGTGCTGGAACCCGTCACCTACCGGCTGCTGTCCGGCGTCGAGGACGTGAGCGTCCACTTCAGCAGGTTGCCGGTCACCGCTATCTCCCTGTCCGACAAGGAGAACAGCCAGTTCTCGCTGGAGCGGATGTCGGCCGCCGCCGAGCTGCTCCGGGACGCCGCCGTGGACGTGGTGGTGTGGAACGGGACCGCGGGCTCGTGGCTCGGGCTCGACTACGACCGGCAGGTCAGCGCCGCGATCTCGGAGGCGTGCGGGGTGCCGGCCACCACGTCGACCCTGGCGCTGCTGGACTCCTTCCGCGCCTTCGGCGTCACGCGGCTCGGCCTGGTCACGCCGTACACCGGCGACGTCACCGCGAAGATCGCCGAAACCTACGCCGCGGAAGGCATCGAGGTCGTCCACGACGAGCGGCTCGACATCACCGACAACTTCAGCTTCGGCTCCGTCCCCGAGCAGCGGTTGGCCTCGATGATCGAAGCAGCCGCCGCCGATGTGCACGCCGTGTCGCTGGTGTGCACGAACCTTCGCGGCGCGTTCGTCGCGGCCGAACTGGAGGCGAAGGCCGGAATCCCGGTGCTGGACAGCGTTTCCGCGACGCTGTGGAAGGCGCTGGACGTGCTCGGCGCCGGTGTCCCGATCGACCGCGGCAGCGTGCTGCTCTCGGGCTCGACGCGTGCCGCGCTGAAGAGGATCTGCGCCTCGCTGCGGGAGGCGACCGGCGCCGACCGGACGACGATGCGGCTCGACCTGCCGTCCCAGCGGCTCGGCGTCGACCTCGCCGCGGCGGAGGACACCGGGCCCGGAGTGCGCGCGATCCAGCACGACCCGGGCCTGGACCAGCGGAAGCTGAACACCGTGCAGTGGCTGGAAGAACACCGCCGCACGCTGGTGCAGCCGCACTTCCGGGCGGACCCGCAGCCGCCGCAGGCGCTGATCGAGACCTACGGCGTGCAGGCCCAGATGCTCGCCCCGGTCGAGGTCGACGACGCCATGGCGGGCTGGCTGTCGGTGCACAGCCTCGCGGAGCGCGATTGGCGCCCGGCGGACATCCGGGCCATCGAGACCGCGGCAGCCGAGGTCAGGGCCCTGCTGGCCGGCTGAACAGCCGTGAGTGCTTTGGGGTGCCATAGCGCCCCAAAGCACTCACGGCCCCACGACCAGCGAAATCGGAGGAGAGGTACATGAGCAAGGACATCCAGATCTGCCTCGGGGTGGACGTCGACGCCGTCGCCGGGTGGCTCGGCTCCTACGGCGGCGAGGACTCGCCCAACGACATCCAGCGCGGCGTGTTCGCCGGCGAGGTCGGCACGCCCCGGATGCTGAAGCTCTTCGAGCGCTACGAGATCCCCACGACCTGGTTCATCCCCGGTCACTCCATCGAGACCTTCCCGGACCAGGTGCGGGCGGTGGTCGACGCCGGGCACGAGATCGGCGCGCACGGCTACTCGCACGAGAACCCCGTGCGGATGACCGAGCAGCAGGAACGCGACGTGCTGCTGAAGTGCATCGAGCTGGTGGAGAAGGCCAGCGGCCGCCGCCCGCGCGGCTACGTCGCGCCGTGGTGGGAGATGTCCGAGCACACCGCCGCGCTGCTGATGGAGAACGGCTTCAGCTACGACCACAGCCAGAACTACAACGACTTCCACCCGTTCTACGCGCGGGTCGGCGACTCCTGGACGAAGATCGACTTCGCCGGTCCCGCCGAATCGTGGATGAAGCCGCTGCAGCACGGCCACGAGGTGGACCTGGTGGAGTTCTGCGGCAACTGGTACGTCGACGACCTGCCGCCGATGCTGTTCAACAAGCACGCGGCGAACTCGCACGGCTTCGTCAGCCCGCGCGACGTCGAGCAGCTGTGGCGGGACCAGTTCGAGTGGGTGTACCGCGAGTTCGACTACGGCGTCTTCCCGGTCACCCTGCACCCGGACGTCTCCGGGCGGCCGCAGGTGCTGCTGATGCTGGAACGGCTCATCGACTACTGGCGTTCCCTGGACGGGGTCCGCTTCGTCACCTTCGAAGAGGCCGCGGCCGACTTCCGCAACCGCTACCCGTTCGCCGAACCCGGCCGGCCGTCCCCCGCCGGCCCGTGACGTGCGGGGGCGCGGTTTCAATTGAAACTGCGCCCCCTGGTTCCCGGGGTGGCGGTTTCAATGAGCGCTTTCCGGCCTCGGTGCGGTATGTCTGTGCCGCTGGGTCGTGAGTGGTCATGGTCGCTATGACGACCACAGGCACTCACGACCCCTGCGCATTCGGCCCCGGATCCGACACCGCAGACCAGGATGAAAACGCTCGCAGAAACTGCGGATCACGCCCGGGGATGCGACTGACTACGCTTTGGGCGAGTGCTGAGGGGAAAGGAGCGGACGTGGCCCAGCCGATCCCGTTGGGTTCCCGCGACCGGCCGCTGCGCGACCAGGTCTGCGAGGAGATCCGCAACCGCATCATCGACGGCCGGTTCGCGCCGGGCGACCGGATCGTCGAGCGCGAGCTCGCCGCGGAGCTGGCTGTCTCGCGGGTGCCGGTGCGCGAAGCGCTGCGCACGCTGCGGGTCGAGGGGTTCGTCGAAGACGTCGCGCGGCGTGGCGTCATCGTGCGACGCCTGGAGCGCCGCGACGTCGAGGAGCTCTTCGACGTGCGCGAAGCGCTGGAGAGCCTGGCGTGCCGGCTGGCGGCGAGCAAGGCCGACGCGCGCGGCCTGCGGGCGCTGCAGCGGCACCTCGCCCGGGCGGACAAGGCGTTGCAGGGCGGCGACCTGCAGGCGGTGGGCAAGGCGAACGGGGACTTCCACGACGAGATCGTGCGGCTGGCGGACCACCACCTGCTGGCGGGCATGCTGGACCCGCTCCAGGGCCGCCTGCACTGGCTGTTCCGGCAGGTCGACGACCCCGAAGAGCTGTGCCTGGAGCACACGAACCTCTACGAGGCGATCGCCTCCGGCGACCCGGACCGAGCGTCGGCCGAAGCGATCCGCCACATCCACCACAACAGGGACACGGCCCTCCGCCTCCTCTTCGAGGCCTGACCGGCGCCGACCCCGCGGTCCAGAGATCGGAATCTCCCATTTTAGGCAAAATCGGGAGGTCTCATCGCTGCGGTGCGGGTGTCGGCGTCCAATTTTAGGCAAAATTGGAAACCCCACCTGGCGCGGTGCCGGGTGGGGTTTCCGGTTTTAGGCAAAATTGGGGGGCGTCCTGCCGCCCCGCAGCTCCTACAGGTGCTCTTGGGCGAGGCGTTCGCCGAGGTCGACCAGGAGCGTCGCCGCTTCGCGGATGCAGCGCTGCGGGTCCGGCTCGATGTCGGTCAGCGCGTACGCCGCTTCGACGCCCGCTTCGCGGAGGCGCTCCGGCGTCAGGTCGCAGCGCCCCGCGATCGCCACCACCGGCACGCCCGCTTCGCGGGCGCGCGCGGCGACTCCGGCCGGGCCCTTGCCGTGCAGGGTCTGCTCGTCGATGGCGCCCTCGCCGATGATCACCAGGCCCGCGCCCTCGAGCTGCCGGTCGAAGTCGATCAGCTCCAGGATCACGTCCACGCCCGGCCGCATCCGCGCGCCCAGCACCGCGAGCGCGCCGTAGCCGACGCCGCCGGCCGCCCCGGCACCCGGCTGCTCGGCGACGTCGCGGCCGCCCGCGGCCAGCACCGCACGCGACCAGTTGCCCAGCGCCTCGTCCAGGAAGCGGACCTGCTCCGGGTCCGCACCCTTCTGCGGCCCGTACACGTGCGCCGCACCGCGCTCGCCGAGCAGCGGGTTGTCCACATCGGACGCGAGGATGAATTCGGTTTCGGCCAGCCGGGGATCCAGGCCTGACAGGTCCACTGTGGCCACTCGACCCAGTGGTCCACCGCCTGGGGGCAACGGGTTATCCGCAGCATCCAAGACCCGCGCCCCCAGGACGGTGAGCATTCCGGCGCCGCCGTCGGTGCTCGCACTGCCACCGACGCCGAGCACCACGGTCCGCGCTCCCGCGTCCAAAGCCATCAGGATCGCCTCGCCGGTGCCTTCGCTGGAGGCCGCCAGCGGGGCGAGCTCTTCCGGGTCGAGCAGCGCCAGCCCGGAGGCCGAGGCCAGCTCGACCACGGCGGTGTCGCCGCTGATCGCGATCTCGGTGTCCACCGGCTCGCCGACCGGGCCCGCGACCCGCACCGGAATCGGCGCGTATCCGCTGGCCAGCGCGGCCTGCACGGTGCCGTCCCCGCCGTCGGCCACCGGCGCCAAGCGCACCTGCGCGTCGGGTCGGGCCCGGCGCAGCCCGGCGGCCACCGCCTCGGCGACTTGCGGCGCCGTCAGCGAGCCCTTGAACTTGTCCGGCGCGATGAGGACGGGTCCTGGCACAACCAACTCCGATCGCTAGGGCGGCATCCTCCGCCGGGACGCCCGGCACGAACCCGGCGGAGGACACCAAGGGGTCTTACGGATATTCCACCCGAGGACCCCGTCCGTGGGAAATGCGGGGCACGCTCGCCGACCACGCCACCGCGCGTCGCCGGCGAGCGCACCTCGCGCAGGGCTGCCCTGAAGCCCCGCCTGGGGTGCGGGAGTGTGTGACAGGACCAACCGACGCGGTTCCCGTACGCGTCGGCCGGCCTCCGCACCCCGAGGACCATTACGCGTTGGGCACCGGCTCCGGCTCGATCATGGCGTCGATGCGGATGCCCCGGGCCGTGTTGGCCTCCCGCTCGATCATCACCTCGACCAGGACCGGGCGGCTGGTGGCGACAGCCTCCTTGCGCGCCCACTCGATGGTCTCGACCAGGTCACCGGGCGCGAACACCCGGCGGCCCGAGCAGCCGTAGGCCTCCATGATCTTGACGTTGTCGGTGCCGTACTCGTCGTAGTGGATGTCCACCTCGGTCTTCATGCCGAACGCGTCGCCCTCGGCCTGGCGGATCAGGCCCAGGTACTCGTTGTTCAGCATGATGATCACGAACGGGACGTTGTACTGGGCGGCCACCGCCAGCTCCTCGACCAGGAACTGGAAGCCGTAGTCACCGACCACCGCGACGACCTCGGCGTCCGGCTCGGCGGACTTCACGCCGATCGCCGCCGGGATCTCCCAGCCGAGCGGGCCGGCCTGGCCGCACACCTGGTAGTGCCGCGGCAGGTGCGCGGTCTGGAACTGCCCGCCCCAGATCTGGTACAGGCCGATCGCGGTGACGAAGTACGCCTCCGGCGGGAAGATCTGGTTGATCTCCCGGTACACGCGCGGCGCCTTGATCGGCACGGTGTCGTAGTCGTCCGGCCTGGTCAGGGTCTGCTTGAGCACGCCGACCCGGGAGACCCACTCGGAGTAGTCCTTCTTGGCGTTGCGCTTGCGCGCGGCCTCGATCAGCGCGTCCAGGAACAGCCGGGTGTCCGAGACGATGCCCAGGTCCGGCCCGAAGACCTTGCCGATCTGGGTGGGCTCGATGTCGACGTGGATGAACTTGCGCTCACCGCGGTAGGTGTCCAGGGCACCGGTGTGCCGGTCGCCGAAGCGGGCGCCCAGCGCCAGCACCAGGTCGGCCTCCAGGAACGACTGGTTGCCGTAGCGCTGGCTGGTCTGGATACCGGTCATGCCGGCGAACAGCTCGTGGTCCTCCGGGAAGGAGCCCTTGCCCATCAGCGTGATCTGCACCGGGACGCCGAGCAGCTCGGCCAGTTCGCGGACCTGCTCGTGGGCGTCACCGAGGATGACACCGCCACCGGCGAGGATCAGCGGCCGGTCGGCCTCCAGCAGCAGGTCCAGCGCGCGCTCGACCCGCGGCAGGTGCGGCTCGACGGCCGGGATCGGCAGCGGGGCGTCCAGCGTCGGGTCCCACTCGATCTCCTGCTTCTGCACGTCCAGCGGCAGGTCGATCAGCACCGGGCCGGGGCGGCCGGAGCGCGCGACGCGGAACGCCTCGCGGAAGATCCACGGCGCCTGCGCGGCCTCCTTGACCTGCACCGCCCACTTCGTCACGGGCTTGGCGATGTCGACGATGTCGACCGCCTGGAACGCCTCCTGGTGCAGCTTGGTGGACACCGCCTGGCCGGTGATGCACAGGATCGGGATCGAGTCCGCCTGCGCGGTGTAGAGACCGGTGATCATGTTGGTGCCCGCCGGGCCGGAGGTGCCGATCGCGACCCCGACGTTGCCGTTGGTGCGCGCCCAGCCGTCGGCCATGTGGGTCGCGCCCTCTTCGTGGCGGACGATCAGGTGCTTGATGCCGCTGTCCTCCATCGCCGCGTACAGCGGGAGGATCGCCGCACCGGGGCAACCGAAGGTGATGTCGACGCCCTCGGACTTCAGCACGTCGACGACGGCCTGCATGACAGGAACTTTGGGCATGGTGTAAGACTTCCTCTCGGGTGCCGCGCTTCGACGCGCACCTTGTTGGGAACGGGTCAGTGGTTTTGGTTGCTTGGCGGCGCTGGAACCGCTGACCCGTGACCGTCTTGCTTCGAGATCGCCCGGCCGGGCGAGTTCTTCCGCAATTTCAATGGAAATCGAACCTCTAATTTCCATTGAAATTGCGGACCTGAGGAGTGGGGTGGCGGTGCCGCGCGGGGCCGTGGCCGCAGGAGACGAGGAACTCCCCGCGCGACACCGCGGTCTCAGTCGCGACCGTTGAGCTGCGTGATCTGCTTGAACAGCCCGGAGTGGTCGAGCTTGCCGTCGCCCTGCGCGACGGTCGCGGCTACGAGCTGGCTCACGAGCGAACCGAGCGGAAGCGTCAGGCCTGCTTCGCGGGTAGCAGCCTGGATGATGCCCATGTCCTTGTGGTGCAGTTCGAGCCGGAAGCCCGGGGCGAACTCGCGGTTGCGCATCTTCTCGCCCTTGGCTTGGAGCACAGTGCTCCCGGCGAGCCCACCGCCCAGCACCTTGAGACCCGCCTCGGTGTCGACGCCGTGCGCCTCCAGGAACACCAGGGCCTCGGCGAGGAACGCGATGTTGCCCGCGACGATGAGCTGGTTGGCCGCCTTGACGGTCTGCCCGGCCCCGGCGGGCCCAACGTGGACGACGGTGGTGCCGACGGCTTCGAGCACCGGACGAGCCGTCGCGAAGGCGTCCGCCTCGCCACCGACCATGATGGACAGCGTGCCGTCGATCGCCTTGGGCTCGCCGCCGCTGACCGGCGCGTCGACCGCCTGCACGCCCTTCTCGGCGGCGGCTTCGGCGACCTTCCGCGAGACGTCGGGGCGGATCGTGCTGCAGTCGATGAGCAGCGTGCCCGGCTTGACGTTGGCCAGCACACCATCCTCGCCGTAGACGGCACCCTCGACGTCCGGCGAGTCGGGCACCATGGTGATGACGATGTCGGCGTCGCGGACCGCCTCGGCGATGTTGCTCGCGCCCTTGCCGCCGTCGGCGACCAGTTGGTCGATCTTGTCCTGGCTGAGGTTGTAGCCGGTGACCTCGTGGCCGGCCTTGACCAGGTTGGCCGCCATCGGGCCGCCCATGATGCCCAGCCCGATGAACCCGATCTTGCTCATGGTTGTGGTACCTCCGTGGTTGTCGCCGGTCGTGAGCGAATGTTCCGGTGAGAAGCGGGGAATCCGCTCACGAGCGCTCAGCGCTTGATCCAGCCGAAGCTGTCGGCGCTGGCGCCGCTCGGCTTGTACTCCAGTCCGATGTGGCCGGTGTAGCCCGCCGCGTCGAGCTTGTCGAAGTAGTGCTCGAAGTCGATCTCGCCGGTGCCCGGCTCGTTGCGGCCCGGCGCGTCGGCGATCTGCACGTGCCCGATGGCGTTCGCGTGCTGGTCGATCACCGCGTTCGGGTCGTCGCCGTTGACCGTCAGGTGGTAGAGGTCGAACAGCAGCCGCAGGTTGTCGACGCCTTGGGCGTGCACGCGGTCGATCACCGCGAGCGCGTCGGCGGCGGTCTTCAGCGGGTACGCGGGCGTGCCGCTGACCGGCTCGATCAGCACCACGCCGCCGATGCGCTCGGTGCCCTTCGCCGCGCGCACCAGGCTCTCGACGGCCACGTCGTCCTGCGCCGCCGCCTCGACCCCGTCGATCCGGTTGCCGTACAGGGCGTTGAAGGCCCGGCAGCCCAGCCGCTCGCCGATGCCGACCGCGACGTCGACGTTGTCGGCGAATTCGCCGGCGCGGTCCGGGTTCGACAGCACGCCGCGATCTCCCGCGGGCATGTCACCGGCGAAGAAGTTCAGGCCCACCAGCGAAACCCCGGCGTCGGAGATCGCCTGGACGAACCGGTCCACCTCGCGGTCGGTGGGCACCGCGACCGGGAACGGCCACCAGAACTCCACCTTGTCGAATCCGGCGGCCTTCGCCGCGGCGGGACGGTCCAGCACGTCCAGTTCGGTGAACAGGATCGAGAGGTTGACGTCGTAGCGGTTCGGATTCATCGGCACCCCCCTCGGGAGAAGTTTCGTTATGCGGAAGTCTTATTTCGTACAACGATAGATTAGCGACAAGGGAGTCGGCGGTCAACGCCCCACCCCGGGTTACCCGCCGGTCACCCACGGCCGCCCCACCAGCGCAGAAGCCGCGGAGAGCCAGTCCTGCGCGGCGGCCCCACCTGGGCGGATACGGTTCAACCGGGAGGTCACACCAATGATCTTGCGAGCTGAGTTCACGACCGAGCCCTTCGAAGGGGAGGGCGAGCCGCCGGCCCACGCCGTGGCCGCCCGAGACTGCCTGCTCGCCGCCGGGCTGGAGCCCGAATTCGGCCCGCTGGGCACCTCGATCAGCGGCGAGCGCGAGCAGCTGCTGCCCGCGCTCGCCGCCGTGATGGAAACCGTGCTGAGCACCGGTGCGAACCGGATCACCCTGCAGGTGACCGTCGGCGATGCCGACGACGACCGGGTTTAGGCTGGTCGGCGTGCATCCGCTCGCCAACGCGATCGCTCCGCTGCTGGAGCACATCGGCGGCACCGCCGTGCCCGCAGACGAGCGCGAACCCGGCGACATCGTCCTGTACTGGGAGGGCGCGCCGGTGGTCGCGGTCCGACTGCCCGGCCAGGAGCTGACCAGCGCCCTCGACCGGATGATCCGGGACGTCGAGGGCGAGCTCGGCGGCCGCCTGCCGGACCTGCCGCGCCCGGACAAGCAGCGCGCCGTCCGGCTGCTGGAGGAGCGCGGCGCGTTCACCCTGCGCAAGTCCGTCGAGACGGTGGCCAAGGCGCTCGGCGTCAGCCGCTTCACGGTCTACAACTACCTCAACCGCGAGCAGGCCAACCGGAGCTGACCCGGGCAGCACCTCGAAGCGCCCCGTTCCCGCTGGTCACACCCGTGCACACTTCTTGCTGCCAGAGCGACACGAAGTGCGCACGGGCCACAGCGGCTCCCGAACCACACCCCCACCGAGGCGTCGGCGCACGCCTCCACGCGCCGGGCGGTTCGCCCGGATTTGTGCCAACCGCACAACGCTCGACCAGGATTTTTCAACAAAGTGTTGACACTTGGCGGAGCGCGGTCGTAGCTTTTGCCGCACCGGAGCTCGTGACCGGCAACCGCAGCACAGCCCAGGCATGCTCGGACTCTCGTCCGCCGCCTCCGCCAATCCCGAAAGCCTCTTCGGGGCCGCACATCCTGTGAGAGTTTGCGATGTCAACAACCACCGAAACGGACCGGCTGAACGGCCTACCCCGAGCGGAACTCGTCCAGCAGCTCCTCGCCTGCCTGGACATCCCCCGCTGGGCCGCCGACATCGCCGACCGGCGCCCGTTCACCGACGTGGACGCCGTCTACCAGGCCGCCGACGCCGCCGCGCCGGAGCTGGCCCCCGAGGAGATCGACGGCGCGCTCGCCGCACACCCCCGAATCGGCGAGCGCGCCACCGGCGAGGACACCTCGGCCAAGTTCTCCCGCAACGAGCAGTCCGGGGTCGACGGCGGTGACGCCGAGCTGGCCCGCGCGCTGCGCGAGGGCAACGAGGCCTACGAACAGCGGTTCGGGCACGTGTACCTGGTCTGCGCCGCCGGTCGCAGCGGCGCGGAGCTGCTGGAGATCCTGCACTCGCGGCTGGACAACGAGCCCGGAGCAGAGCTGCGGATCGTCGCCGACGAACTCCGCAAGATCGCACGTCTGAGATTGGCAAAGGTGATCGAAGGATGAGTGCCGTCACCACCCACGTGCTCGACGCCGCACGGGGCGCCCCCGCCGCCGGGGTCGCGATCCGGCTGGAGGCCGCCAAGGGCCCCGACTGGAATTCGATCGCCGCCGGCCGCACCGACGACGACGGCCGGATCAAGGACCTGGGCCCGGACCGGCTGGACGCCGGGGACTACCGGCTCACCTTCGAGACCGGCGAGTACTTCGACCGCCAGGGCGTCGCGACCTTCTACCCGCAAGTGCAGATCACCTTCCGGATCGCCGACCCCGCGCAGCACTACCACGTCCCGCTGCTGCTGAGCCCGTTCGCCTATTCCACCTACCGAGGGAGCTGATCACCGCATGGGCATCGTCATGGGCCCCAACCAGTACGGCAAGGCCGAGGTCCGCATCGTCTCGGTGAACCGGGACAACGCGCGGCACACCATCAAGGACCTCAACGTCAGCTCCTCGCTTCGCGGCGACCTCGATGACGTGCACCTCACCGGCGACAACAGCAACTGCCTGCCGACCGACACGCAGAAGAACACGGTCTACGCCTTCGCCAAGGAAGCACCGATCGGCGAGATCGAGGACTTCGCGCTGCGGCTCGGCCGGCACTTCGTCGGCACGGCCGACGGCATCACCGGCGCGCGCATCCTCATCGACGAGTACAGCTGGGAGCGGATCCCGGTCGGCGGCACCGGCCACGACCACTCCTTCGCCCGCTCCACCGACGAGAAGCGCACCACGGCGGTCACCATCGACGGCGACCAGGCGCACGTGGTGTCCGGGCTGAAGGACCTGATCGTCCTCAAGTCCACCGGCTCGGAGTTCTGGGGCTACCCCAAGGACAAGTACACGACGCTGGCCGAGACCAACGACCGGATCCTGGCCACCGCGGTGACCGCCCGCTGGCGCTACCTCCACACCGACGTGGACTGGGGCAAGAGCTTCGAGTCGATCCGGGCGACGATGCTGGAGGCCTTCGCCACCACGCACAGCCTGGCGCTGCAGCAGAGCCTGTACGAGATGGGCAAGGCCGCGATGGAGAAGCACCCGGAGGTGGCCGAGGTCCGGCTGTCGCTGCCGAACAAGCACCACTTCCTGGTCGACCTCGAGTACTGCGGGCTGGAGAACAACAACGAGGTGTTCTTCGCCGCGGACCGGCCGTACGGCCTGATCGAAGGCGTCGTCACCCGCGACGACGTCGAGGAAGCACCGCAGGCCTGGTACAGCCTGCCGCAGTTCTGATCGTTCACCGCAGTTCTCGCAGTTTTCGACCGCCGGCCCTTCCCCACGCGCGAGGAGGACCGGCAATCGAGGATCACCGTTGATCCTGCAGTTGGGGCCACCGGAGATTCCCTGGTGGCCCCTTCTGCTACCCGAGCTTCGGGCGCCCGGCAGTCGCCCGAGAAACCATCGGTCCATTGTGGATCGAAGGTTGATCTACCGGCAATGAAGAGAAACAGCGAACAAACCCGGCGCTGATAGTGACTTGATCTGACCAGCCCCTGCGGCCCAGGAGTCCCCTATGGCCCTCTTCAAGACCCGTCGCAACCGCGGCACCAGAAACGGAAAACCCACCGATGTCCACCCGGTGGACGAGGTAATGCCGCCGGCGCGTCTGCTGGCGTTCGGCATCCAGCACATCGCCGCGATGTACGCCGGCGTGGTGGCGCCGCCGCTGATCATCGGCGAGGCCATGGGCCTGGCGCCGCTGGAGATGACCCTGCTGATCGGCGCGAGCCTGTTCACCGCGGGTCTGGCCACCATGTTGCAGTCGCTGGGCGTGTGGAAGATCGGTGCCCGGCTGCCGTTCGTCAACGGCGTCACCTTCGGCTCCGTCGCGCCGATGCTGGCCATCGTCGCGCAGCAGGGCCAGGGAAATCCGCTGTCGGTGATCTACGGCTCGGTGCTGATCGCCGGCGTGCTGGCCTTCGTGATCGCCCCCTACTTCTCCCGGCTGGTGCGGTTCTTCCCGCCGGTGGTCAACGGCACCGTGATCACGCTCATCGGGCTGTCCCTGATGCCGGTGGGCATCAAGTGGATCGCGGGCAACAACGCCGAGGCGCCCGACTACGCGGCACCGGAGAAGATCGCGCTCGGCGCGGTGACGTTCGCGCTGGTGCTGCTGTTCAACCGGTTCCTCAAGGGCTTCTGGAACCGGATCGCGCTGCTGCTCGGACTGGTGGCCGGCACCCTGATCGCCTGGCCGGTCGGGCTGATCGACACCGAGACCTTCGAGTCGGCGCCGCTGTTCAACTTCCCGACCCCGTTCGCGCTGGGCACTCCGGCCTTCAACATCACCGCGACCATCTCGATCTGCATCGTGATGCTGGTGGCGATGATGGAGACCACCGCGGACATGATCGCGCTCGGCGAGATCGTGGACCGGCCCGCGGACGAGAAGACCATCGCGGCCGGCCTGCGCGCCGACGGCGCGGGCAGCGCGATCAGCGCCGTCTTCGGCGGCTTCACCTGCAGCGCCTTCGCGCAGAACATCGGCCTGGTGGCGCTGACCCGGGTCCGCAGCCGGTACGTGGTCGCCACCGCCGGTGGTGTGCTGGTGCTGCTGGGCCTGTTCCCGGTGGTCGGCGCGGTCGTCTCGCTGGTCCCGCAGCCGGTGCTGGGCGGCGCCGCGCTGGTGCTGTTCGGTTCGGTGACCACCAGCGGCATCCGGACGCTCGGCAAGTCCGACCTGGGCGACCCGTTCAACTCGCTGATCGTGGCGGGGTCGCTGGGCATCGGCATGGTCCCGGTCGTCGCGCCGCACTTCTACGAGCACTTCCCGGCCGCGCTGCGCACTGTGCTCGACTCCGGCATCAGCACCGGCTGCATCGCGGCCCTGCTGCTGAACCTGCTGTTCAACGCCTGGCGGAAGCAGCCCGCGGAGGCGGAGCCGACGGTGGGCGGTGACACGGTCGCGGTGGTCGGCACGGCCCCCGGGGAGTACCACCGCGACGAGGCCGACGCCGGTCAGCCGAACTCCGTCCCGGAGCCGCGAACGTCCGCGCAGGAAACCGAATCCACCAGGTAACACCCCACCCAAGAGCGGAGGGCGTCCTTCACCGGTTGCACCGGCGAAGGACGCCCTCCGCTCTTGCAAAGCTCCCCCTTCGCAAGCATCCCCATGCAGTCCGCAATTTCCAATTGAGGTTTTCCAACCTCGTTTTGCGTGGCGGTGCGGGTAGCGGAACCTCAGAGGCTCCCTGGACTGTGGATGCCCTGACTTATGTATGTCCAATACACGGCGTCAGGGCCGTCCTCGCCAGGGAACCTCTGAGAACCCGCGGCGGTGCCAGTTGCGGAGGTGGGCTATGCGCCTGCGGCGCATGCGACACCCCATCCGGCGTGCAGCTTTGCGACCCGCGGCTGCGGGCCGACGAGGATGAAAAAGGCTCATTGAAATCGAAGGTTCGATTTCAATGGAAATTGCGGACCTCCGGACCTCGGTGCGGCCTGCAGCCGGGCGACACAGCTCTCCGGGCGGAACCGGAAATCCGGGGCGGGGAACGCATTTCCGGCGTCGGCGTTGGGCCGAGCGTCCGAACTTGGCGCGGCGAACGGCCGCTTCTGCCCCGCGCCGCGCACCGGCCCCCGGCGGGGCTCGTTGATCCGGCGAAATTCCTGCCGAAGTTGGGAGATCTCGATGCGGATGCGGGCCCTGATCACCGCCGGATTGGTCGGTTTATCGGTCCTCGCGACCCAGGCGGCCGCGAGCGGGCAGTCCGCGGTGGACCCGCTCGGCGAGAAGCAGTGGGGACTCGCCCAGCTCCGGGCCCCCGAGGCGTGGGCCACCAGCACCGGCGCGGGCCAGGTCATCGCCGTGGTGGACACCGGCGTCGACCTCGGCCACCCCGACCTGGCGCCGAAGCTGGTGACGGGCGCGACCTTCGCCGGCTGCGGCGACCGGCCGGCACCGTGCGGCAACGGCGACTGGCTGGGCGTGGACGGCGTGGGTCAGCCGACCGACGTGCACGGCACCCACGTCGCGGGCATCGCCGCGGCGGTCGCCGGGAACGGCATCGGGATCGCCGGCGTCGCGCCGGACGCGCGGATCATGCCGATCAAGGCGCTGGAGAACGGCTCCGGCACGTTCGCCGACATCGGCGCGGGCGTTCGCTACGCCGCCGACCACGGCGCGAACGTCGTGAACCTCAGCCTCGGCGCGCAGCCCGGCACGCAGGTCCTGACGCTGCTCGGGCTGGCCAACGAGACGAAGGACGCCATCGCCTACGCCCGCGAGAAGGGCGTGGTCGTGGTCGCCTCGGCGGGCAACGAAACCGCTCCGCTGTGCGACACCCCGGCCTGGGAGTCCGGCGCGCTGTGCGTCGCCGCGACGGACGCCAACGAGCTCCACTCCACGTATTCCAACCTCGCCCTCAAGCTGGACACCAGGGCCGTGTCGGCGCCGGGCGGCGCGTCCAAGCAGGGCTGCGACGACGACGTCTGGTCGACGGTGCCGCGCGGTGCCGGTTCGGCGAAGTGCGGGCAGGCCGACTACGACTCCTTCGCCGGAACCTCCATGGCGGCCCCGCAGGTCGCGGGTGTCGCGGCGCTGCTCGGCGCGCAGGGCCGCAACGCCGACGGCATCGAGAAGGCGCTGATGACCACCGCCCGCACGCCGCTGGTGGGGCTGCGCGGTGTCTTCAACCCGGTTTACGGCTACGGCGTCGTCGATGCCGCCGCGGCCGTCCAGCAACCGCTGTGACCAGGCAATGACCGCTCGTCGGCGGTGATGGTCATACCACCGGCCATCGCCGCCGACGAGTCCGCCATTGGGCCGAATTCGCGAAAGGTGCAAAACTCCTCGACCGCGCCCCCGAATCCAGGAACAATGATCAAAGGACCGCGCGACCGCGCGGCCACCGATCGATCCGGGAGCTGGGCCGATGGACCTTTCGAAGCTGTTCAAGATGGTGTCGCCGGCGAAGCACCATTCGCACGGGCACTCCAGCAGCGGCGGGCACCGCCGCAGGCATTCGAGCAGCGGTGGGCACCGCCGCCGATACGACAGCAGCAGCGGCCACCGCCGTCGCCGCCACTCGAGCAGCAGCAGCCACGGCCATTACCGCCGTCGCAGCCACAGCTGACGCCGCGCAATCGGCTCGGTTCGGTGCTGATCGATTCGTTGAGCTCCTACTACTACGGCGAACCCGACCAGGACTGGGGACCGCCGGGACCGCCGCTCGCGCCGGGTGATGTGCTCGCCCCCGGCTACCGGGTGGTCGGGCACCTGCGCCGCGGCAGCCGGCTGGACGTCTACGACGTGTGGAGCGAGGAGCGGTCCTGCCGCTGCATCGCCAAGACCGTCCGGCCGGAGCGCGCGGCGGACGAGCGCGCGATCGGCTGGCTGCGCAACGAAGGCGTGCTGCTGACCCAGTTCACGCATCCGCACCTGGTGCGCGGCTACGAGATCGCGCAGGCCGACGAGCCGGCGCGGCCGGTGGTGATCACCGAGACGCTGCCGGGGCACACGCTGGGCTTCCTGATCGAGGAGCTCGGGCGGCTGCGGCCGGTCGACACCGCGGTGCTGGGCATCCAGCTGTGCTCGGTGCTCGGCTACCTGCACCGCCGCGGCTGGGTGCACATCGACGTGAAGCCGTCGAACGTGGTCGAGGTCGGCGGCCGGGCGGTGCTGCTCGACCTCAGCCTCGCCTGCCGGATCGGCGAGCACAGCTCGGCCGGGACGTTCGACTACCTCTCCCCGGAGCAGGCCGCCGGCGGCGAGATGACGCCGGCGGCGGACACCTGGGGCCTCGGCATCACGTTGTACGAGGCCCTTTCCGGCACCACACCGTGGGCCGAGGTGTCCTCCAGCGGGCGCAACGACGACGGCACCCGCTACTACCCGCAGCGGCACAACACGGCCGCGCCGCTGCGCACCCACCGGCGCCTGCCCGCGGCGCTGTCCCGAACCGTCGACGCCTGCCTCGACCCGGACCCGAAGTCCCGTCCGACGGTGGGAGAGGTCGCGGACCGCCTGATCGCCTGGTCCGGCATGAACCCGGAGACCATCGACACCTGAGCTACCGGATCTCCTCGCGCGGCAAGGTGGACCGACTGAGCTCCCGGCACAGCGCCCAGATCGCGTCCCGGTTGCGCCGGTCGCGGACGCTCGCCGGCCACGGGGCGCGTTCGGCCTTGCTGCTGAAGTAGACGCCGTGCACTTCGGCGAGGTCCGGATCGGACGCCAGGCGAATGCTGGAAGCGGCCGCTTTCCCGACCGCCGCACCGCCGTAGAGGACCGGCATCAGGAGCCTCAGCAACGGCACCAACGGCCGCGCCACCAACGGATACGCGCTTGTCGTCAGGTTCTTGTTCATGGATGTGTAGGCGTGTCCGGGATACGCGACGTTGATCGTGATCCCGGGCTCCCGCAGCCGCTCGGCGAAGGCGCGGCTCATCGCCATCAGCGCGAGCTTGGTCTGGTTGTAGAACGCGAGCCCCACGTAGGACTTCTCGCCTTGCAGGTTGTCCAGGTCGATCCGGCCGCGCGGCACCCCACCGGCGATGTTGACGACCCGCCCGCGACCGGCGCGCCGAAGCTCGGGCAGCAGGAAATGGGTGAGCACGAACGGGGCCAGGACGTTGGCCGCGAACGCCACCTCGACGCCGTCCGCGGTCAGCTCCCGGCCTTCCTTGGCAACCCCGGCATTGTTGATCAGCACGTGCAGGCCGCCGTCGCGAGCGCGCACCTGCTCCGCCAGGCGACGCAGGTCGTCCTGCCTGGTCACATCGGCTATCAGCGTCTCGACGCCGGGATTGCCGGTGTCGCGCCGGAGTTCCGCGGCCGCCGCTTCGGCTCGATCCGCGTTGCGCCCGACCAGGATCACGTCGGCTCCCAGCCGCGCGAGGCCGCGCGCCGTCTCCTTGCCGATCCCACCGGTGCTACCGGTCACGAGCACCGTCTTGCCGCTCATCGTCGCCACTTCTCGCCTCCCATGTCACCAGATGTCTATTTTGACACCTGGTGACATAAAGTAGACTAGGGTGCGTGAACAGTGCGAGTGGCACCGATGGGCTGCGGGCGCGGGCGCGGCGTGCGGTCCGCACGGAGCTCGCCGAGCTGGCCCTGGAGATGTTCGTCGAGCACGGCTTCGACGAGACGACCGTGGACGAGATAGCCCGGGCCGCTGGGCTGACGAAGCGCAGCTTCTTCCGGTACTTCCCGTCGAAGGAGGACGCCGTCTTCGGCGGGATCGACGCGCTCGGCGAGCAGGTCGTCGAAGACCTGCGCGCCCGGCCCGCCGACCAGCCGCCGTGGGCATGCCTGCACCACGTGCTGCGCCGCTGGGCGGAGAAGATCCATTCCTCGCAGCGCGACGCGACCAGCCTCCGGCTGATCGAAACGACGCAGTCGCTGCGCGCCCGGCTGCACCAGAAGCGGGAGCAGTGGCGCCAGGACGTCGCCGATGTCCTGCGCGAACGCTCCGGACTCGACGCGTTCACCGCGGATCTGCTGACCAACGCGGCGACAGCGGCCCTCGACACCGCGTCCCGGGAGTGGCTGCGCGGCGACGAGGACCGGATGAAGTCGATCGACCGGGCCTTCGAGCAGCTGGCACCGGCTTTCGCCGCCGGAGCCTCGAAGGCCTGAGCGGGTCAGCGCTTGCGGCGGAAGGCGATCGCGAAGGAGACGACGACAGCGGCGAGCGCCAGCTGGCCGCCCCAGACGATCTTGTTGACGTTGACGGCCGGGTGCCAGGCGACCTTGCCGTCGGCGGAGACCGAGAACGCGCCGACCGGGCGGGCATCCACGCCGATGCCGACGCCGTCGTCACGACCGTGGCGACCGCCGCCGGTGCGGACGTGGGCGACCGGCAGCAGGGTGGTGTCGCCCTGCCGCACGGGTTCTCCGAAGACCTGGCGCTTGCCCAGCCGCTCGGCCAACGTCTCCAGGATGTCCCCCCGGGCGGACTGCTCTTCCATGACCTGCTCCTCGCGACGCTGTCGGACCGGACCGACGCTAGCCGGTGCCGCGGCGCCGTGCCGTGCAGTTCTCCCATTACCCGCGGGGTAATCGACGCGATGCGGGATCGCCGCGAGACTCATGGCAGTTCCGACCCGAGGAGAAACGCGATGACCTTCAGGAAAACCGTCGACGACTTCCTGCAGACCCTGGCCGGCGGCGACCCCGACGCCATCGCCGCGCTGTTCGCCGAGACCGTCGACTGGAAGATCGTGGGATCACCCGCCGTGCCGTGGATCCGGCACTGCACGACCCGCGCCGATGTCGCCGAGTTCTTCCGCACGATGCTGGCCGGGTTCGTTCCCGAGGAGACCGCGGTGCGCCTCGGCCACATCCTCGTCGACGGGCCGCACGCGGTAGTGCTCGGCGAGGTATCGCAGGTCATCAGGGCCAACGGCCGGGCCTTCACCGCCCCGTTCGCCCTGCACCTGACCGGCGAGGACGGCCTGATCACCCGCTACCACATCTACGAGGACAGCCTCACCGTCGCCGAAGCCGCCGCATAACGGCCTACTCTCGGTATTGCTCGCAGCGGGCCCTGCGCGGGAGTTCGGCGCGAACGGCCCGGCAAAGCCCGTGCGTACTTCGTGCTGCTATAGCGACACAAAAGACGCACGGACCTGGCGAGCCGAAACGGATCAGAAGCGGATGACCTGGCGCATGGCCCGCCCGGCGGCGAGCTCGTCCATCGCGTGGTTGATGTCGTCCAGGTCGATGGTGCCCGACACCAGCTGGTCGACCGGCAGCTTCCCGGCCCGCCACAGGTCCGCGTACTCCGGGATGTCCTGCGCGGGCAGGCCGGAACCGAGGAACGAGCCGATGATCGTGCGGGTCTCGCTCACCAGCGCCAACGGCGAGATGCTGCTGCGCGCCTCCGGCGAGGCCAGGCCGACCGAGACCGTCCGCCCGGCGGGCGCGGTCACCGAAACCGCCGTCTCGAACGCCTTCGCGTTGCCGCTCGCCTCGACGACCACCGAGGTCTTGTGCCCGGATTCGACGGCCTCCTCCGGCGTCAACGCCTTCGTCGCGCCGAGTTCGAGGCCGCGAGAACGCTTGCCCGCCAACGGATCCACGACGGTCACGCTGCCCGCGCCGCAGGCCAGCGCCACCAGCACCGCCGCCATGCCGACACCGCCGACGCCCACCACCGTGACGTCTTCGCCGGGCTCGATGCGGGCGGCGTTCTTCACCGCGCCACCGCCGGTGAGCACCGCGCAGCCGAGCAGCGCGCCGATCTCCGGCGGCACGTCGTCGGCGACCGGCACGACGGAGTGGCGGTCGACCACGGCGTGCGTGGCGAACCCGGAAACGCCGCAGTGATGGTGCACCTCCCGGCCGTCCCACTTCAGACGGCGAGCGCCGGAGAGCAGCGTGCCGGCACCGTTGGCGGCCCAGCCTGGCGAGCACAGCGCCCGCCCACCCGCTCGGCACGCGTCGCATTCCTCGCACCGCGGCACGAAGTACAGGACGACACGCTGTCCGACGGCGAGATCGGTGACACCGGCGCCGACCTCGGTGACCCGGCCGCAGGCCTCGTGCCCGAGCAGCATCGGCACCGGGCGCACCCGGTTTCCGTCCACAACGGACAGATCGGAGTGGCAGACCCCGGCGGCCTCCAGCTGCACGAGCAGCTCGCCCGGCCCGGGCGCGTCGAGGTCGAGTTCGGTGACGGCGAGCGGCCGCGACCGCTCCCACGACCCAGGCCGACCGCATTCCTGCAGCACCGCACCCCTGATCTCCATCACCACGCTCCTCCAAGCCGCCGGAACCATGCCCATCCGCTCACACCGAACACCGACTTTCAACCCCTCCCCCCCGGCGCCGCCCGCATCCTGCTTCCGCAATTTCAATGGAAATCGAAGGCCCGATTTCCATTGAAATTGCGGGAGTTCTCCACAACGATCGGCGTGTCGGACCCCGACACGCCGGAGGACGCCGTCCGTGAACCGAATGCGGTCCTCCTGCGGACGTGGTCCAGGGCAAGAGCGAGCTCTGGGCGATCGGCTACGGACCGGGCAGCTCGTAGATCATGCGGTACGACGGAACGACCTGGCAGAAGGTGCCAGGTCCGGTCCCGCCGCAGGGCAGGCACGTGACCCTGGCCGACGGTGTCGTCCGGGACGACGGCCGACTGCTCGTGGTCGGTACCGAGGCCAGCCTCGACGGAGGCGGGGACACGCGGCAGTACGCCGCGACCTACGGCGGCTGACGCGATGAGGGCCGCCGGTGCCGGGGACCGGCGGCCTACCGGCCTAGAGGCGGCCGAGCTTGCGGATCTCCGGTTCCGCCAGGCCCGTCATCTCCTTGACCTCGTCCGCGTCGGTGGCGCCGTTGTCCAGCGCCCGCACGAAGGACGCCGCCAGCGCTCGCGCCGTCGCCGGTTCGTCCAGCACCGCGCTGCCGCTGGCCGACACGTACGCCGACAGCCGCGCCGCTTCCGCCGGAGCCGAGTCGCGGAACGCCGCGAACACCGCCGCGTAGCGGGTCACCAGCTGCGCCGGGTGCAGGTCCCAGCCCTGGTAGAAGCCGTGCTCCAGGGACCGGCGGGTGAGCTCGTAGTGGGTGCGCCAGCCGTGGTGCACCTGGTCGCCGACCGGCAGCACGTTCGTCGAGCCGTCGGACAGGAACACCCCGGTGCCCGCGGCGGACACCTGCATCGCGTGCCGCGCGAAGTCGCAGGCGCGGTGCGCGAGGTGCTGGTGCGCGGCGGTCAGCCCGCAGCTCGCCGTGTAGTCGTAGGTGCCGAAGTGCAGCCCGGTGACGCGGCCGGCGCCCGCCCGCAGGAACAGCGGCAGTGCGAAGCGACCGTGCGAGTCCACGATGGACTGCGTGGTCTCCACCTGGATCTCGAAGCGCAGCGACTTCTCCGGCATGCCCAGCTGCTGCTCGAAGAGCTCCAGCAGCTCGACGAAGACCTCGACCTGCGCGACGTCGACGACCTTCGGGAAGGTGAGCACGAATCCGGCGGGCAGGCTGCCCCACTGCTGCAGCAACGCGGTGAGGAAGACGTCCAGCGTGCGCACCGAGCGGGCGCGCAGCTCCGGGGTGTCGAAGGACTTCACCCGCAGGCCGAAGTTCGCCGGCTCCACGCCGTCGCGCAGCCACCCGGCGACCACCCCGGCGGTCCGCTCGGCGTCGGCGTCCTCGACGTCGTCACCGGGCCGCCCGTAGCCGTCCTCGAAGTCGATGCGCAGGTCCTCGACCGGCGAGTTCTGCAGCTTCGCCCGCACCCGCGGGTGCACGGCCCGGGCGATCTGCTCGTCCAGGCCGAGGATCTCGACGAGGTCCTCGGGCCGGGCGGCGTCCCGGTCGAGCGCGGCCAGCGCCTCCCGTCCCCACTGCCGCACCGTGTCGGCGTCGACCTTGCTCGCCGGCACGTAGCAGGTGTGCACCGGCTGCCGGGCCGCGCTCGCGCCCGGGTACGTGCGGGCGATGTGCTCGTCCACTTCGGACAGGCGGGCGAGCCGCTTCGCGATCTCGGTGGATTCCAGCGAGGTTCTGGCCACTTGCGCTCCCTTCGTCCGGCAGCCGGGAGGCGTCCCCGGCTGCCCAGTTCGGCTACGGCGAGGGGGTCGTGAGTGGTTTTGGCTGCTGCAGCAACCAAAACCACTCACGACCCCAGGCTCACCGCGGCCTTTCCGTACTCAGTCGATCTCTTCGTAGGCGGGCAGCGTCAGGAAGTCGACGAACTCGTCGGCCACCGCCACCTGCTCGAACAGCTCGACGGCCCGGCCCAGGTTGTCGACCGGGAAGCCGTCTTCGGACCGCAGCTGCTTCTCGGCGTCGGCCAGCACCTCGCGGACCAGGTCCGCGGTGACCTGCTCGCCACCGGCCAGCACCACGCTGTTGTGCAGCCACTGCCAGATCTGCGAACGCGAGATCTCGGCGGTCGCGGCGTCCTCCATCAGGTTGTGGATCGCCGCCGCGCCGTTGCCGCCCAGCCACGACACGATGTAGCGGACGCCGACGTCGACTGCGGCGCGCAGGCCCTCGATGGTCTTCTCACCGGGGGTGTCGGCCACCGACAGCAGCTGGTCGGCGGTCACCGAGACCTCGTCGCGGGTGCGGTCGATCTGGTTGGGCTTGTCGCCCAGCACCGCGTCGAACTCCTCGAAGCAGATCGGCACCAGGCCTGGGTGGGCGACCCAGGAGCCGTCGAAGCCGTCGCCGGCCTCGCGCTTCTTGTCGGCGTGCACCTTGTCCATCGCGGCCGCGTTGGACTCGTCCTTGGTCGGGATGAACGCGGCCATGCCGCCGATCGCGAACGCGCCGCGCTTGTGGCAGGTGCGCACCAGCAGCTCGGTGTAGGCGCGCATGAACGGCGCGGTCATGGTCACCGAGTTGCGGTCCGGGAGGATGTACTTGTCCGAGTCGCGGAAGGTCTTGATCACGCTGAACAGGTAGTCCCAGCGGCCCGCGTTGAGGCCGGCGGAGTGGTCGCGCAGCTCGTAGAGGATCTCCTCCATCTCGAACGCGGCCGGGTAGGTCTCGATCAGCACCGTGGCGCGCACCGTGCCGTGCGGGACGCCGAGCTCCTGCTGGGCGTGGGTGAACACGTCGTTCCACAGCCGAGCCTCGAGGTGGCTCTCCATCTTCGGCAGGTAGAAGTACGGTCCGCTGCCGCGGCTGATCAGTTCCTTGGCGTTGTGGAAGAAGTGCAGGCCGAAGTCGACGAACGCGGCGACCACCGGCTTGCCGTCGACCAGGATGTGCTTCTCGTCGAAGTGCCAGCCGCGGGGGCGCACCAGCGGAACGGCGTGCTTGACGTCGTCGCGCAGCTTGTACTGCTTGCCCTCGGGCGTGGTCAGCTCGATCTGCTTGCGCACCAGGTCGTAGAGGTTGACCTGGCCGGAGACCACGTTGCGCCAGTGCGGGGTGTTGGCGTCCTCGAGGTCGGCGAGCCAGATGCGCGCGCCGGAGTTCAGCGCGTTGATGGCCATCTTGCGGTCGGTCGGGCCGGTGATCTCGACGCGCCGGTCGGCGATGTCGGCCGGCGGCGCGGCCACCTGCCAGTCGCCTTCGCGGATGTGCCGGGTCTCCTCCAGGAAGTCCAGCCGCCCCTTGGCGGCGGCCTCGGCGCGGCGCTCCTTGCGGCGGGCGAGCAACTCGTCGCGGCGGGCGCCGAAGGCGCGCTGCAGACCGGCGAGGAACTCAAGCGCTTCCTTGGTGAGGATCTCGTCCTCGCGCTCGACGGCACCGCCGAGCACCTGCACTCCTGCTGGGATTTCGGACATGGGAAGTCCACCTCTTTCTGCTGCCGGGTTCAAGACGGTGGCTTGTTGGCTCACCTTGCCGCGTGGCGGACTGTCGCGCACCCGACGAGGTGCGCGGCGGCCGTTCCGCTAGCGGTACGCCCGTTATGTTTTCTGCATCGTGGATGTTAGTTTCCATATATCGTTCGAAGCAACATGAGCTGGCGCACCCGCCACGGACTAGACTCTGCTCAGCCAGCACAGTGGAAAGGGAGTTCTGCGATGACCACTGGCCCGCAGCGGGCGACTCAGGGCGGAGGGGTGCAGTCGGTCGAACGCACCTTCGAGCTCCTGGAACTGATGGCCGACGCCGGCGGTGAAGTCGCCCTGTCCGAGCTCGCCGAGAAGTCCGGCCTGCCGCTCCCGACGATCCACCGCATCATCCGCACGCTGGTGAGCAACGGTTACGCCCGCCAGCAGCCCTCGCGCCGCTACGCGCTCGGCCCCCGGCTGATCCGGCTCGGCGAGACCGCCAGCCGCGCGCTCGGCTCCTGGGCACGCCCGTACCTCGCCGAGCTCACCGACGCCACCGGCGAGACGTCCAACATGGCGGTGCTCGACGGCGAGCAGATCGTCTACGTCGCGCAGGTCCCCTCGCAGCACTCCATGCGGATGTTCACCGAGGTCGGCCGCCGGGTCGACGCGCACGCCACGGCCGTCGGCAAGGCCGTCATGGCCACCATGCCGCCGGAGACGGTGACGCAGCTGCTCTCCCGCACGACGATGCACCCGCAGACCGAGCGCACCATCGTCACGGTCGAGGCGATGCAGGAGGAGCTGGGCCGCATCCGACAGCAGGGCTACGCGCTGGACGACGGCGAACAGGAGGTCGGCGTGCGCTGCTACGCCGTCGCCGTGCCGGGAGCGCCGGCGGGCGCGGCGATCTCGATCTCCGGTCCGGAGGGCCGGATGACGCGGATCTCGACGGACGAGGTCATCCCGCTGATGAAACGCCTGGCCAACGATCTGTCGGCCGAGCTGAGCATCAGCAACACGGCCTGACCCACCGCAATTGAAATTGCGCCTGCCCGGGCACCGGCGGACCGGCGCACCCGGCGGTTTCAATTGAAACCGGGGTCCGGTTTCAATTGAAACCGTCAGCCTGAGGTCTCGCGTTGACCGACCGGCGGGCTAGGCGAGGTCGAGGCAGGTCCGGCAAGCGGCGAAGGCACTTGCGAGACCTGGCGGAGCTGCTTTCGGCGGCGGAGCCACCACACCGCCAGCGCGAGCACGGCGGCGATGCCGAGCAGCGGCAGCCCCAGCAGGCCCACCGTCGCCTGCACCTGCTCGTAGGCCTCGCCCGACCAGGCTCCGAGCAGCACCAGCGTCGTCGCCCAGGCCGCCGCCACCGGCACGTTGCAGATCGTGAACCGCAGGTGGGTGACCTTGGCGTGCCCCGCCAGCCGGGGCACCAGCGTGCGAACCACGGCGAAGCACTGCGACGCCGCCACGGTCACCTCCGCGCGTCCGTCCAAAGCGGACTCCGCGCGCGCGAACCGCTGCTCGCCGAAGCGCTTGACCAGCTGCCGCCGCAGCACTCCGTCCCGGCGGCCGCGGAAGTACCCGTGCTGGCAGCCCAAAGCCGTCGCGCCGAAGGCGCAGATCGCGGCCAGCCACACTTCCACGACACCCTGCCCGGCGAGCCAGCCGAGCGCCAGCACGGTGCCCGACCCCGGCAGGAAAACCCCGATCAGCAGGCCGGATTCGGCGAACAGCAGCACCGCGACGACGACGAGCGCGAGCGGGCCGGGGATCCCGGCCAGGAAATCCGTCATCGAGCGGCGAGCTCGCCCAGCCGGGGTTCCCAGGATTCACCATGGGGCTCAAGGGTGATCTCGCGGACGTCGTCGTCCCGGCGGCGGATCCGCAGCAGCAGGTACGCATCGGCGAGTCGCTCCGCGAGGCCCTCGCCCCACTCGACGACCACCGCGGCATCCGTCAGATCCGTGTCCAGGTCGAGGTCGTCGATCTCGTCCAACCCGCCCAGCCGGTAGGCGTCGACGTGCACCAGCGCCGGGCCGTCGCCGGACTCCGGTCGGTGCACCCGCGCGATCACGAACGTCGGCGAGGTCACCGAGCCGGTGACGCCCATGCCCGCGGCGATCCCCCGCGCCAGCACGGTCTTCCCGGCGCCCAGCGGCCCGTCCAGCAGCACGAGGTCGCCGGCGCGCAGCACGGCTCCCAGCCGGCGGCCGAACTCCAACGTGTCGGACTCCGCCGGCAACTCGACGGTCTGCAGTGCAGGGCTCAACTCCCGGTCACCTCTCCGCTTCCTCCTCCAACGGCCCGCCGGATCAGCGCGATCAACTCCTCGGTGACCAGCTCCGGTCGCTCCAGCATCACCGGGTGCCCGGCGCCCTCGACGCGCACCAGCGTCGCGCCCGGCAGTTCCGCGGCGAGCACCTCGGCGTGCGGCGAGAACGGCGTGACCCGGTCGGCGTCGCCGGTGAGCACCAGCACCTCGCAGGTCCGCAGCGCCGCCAGCGCCTTCTTGCGGTCGTGCAGGCTGATCGTCTCCAGGAAGTCGGTCACCACCTCGACGGTGGTCGCGCCGATCATCTCGGCCATCAGGTCCACGATCTTCGGCGAGATGTCGCGATCCCCGAAGGAGAGGTTGCGCACCAGCGTCCAGGTCAGCTTGTCGCCGAGCCGCCGGGTGCGCTCCACCAAGTCCGGCTGGAAGTCCGCGAGCAGCGCGAGCCCGCGCGGCACCGGGTTGGCGCGGTGCAGCCACGGCCGGGGCAGCCCAGAGGCGCCGACCGCGCCGGCGGAGGTGCCGATCAGGGCGACCGCGCGAACCCGGTCGCGAAACAGCTCAGGACGCTGCTCGGCGAGCGCCATGATCGACATGCCGCCCATCGAGTGCCCGGCGAGCACGATCGGCCCCCGGCTCGCCGCCGAGCGCAGCACCGCGTCCAGGTCCCTGCCGAGCTGCTCGATCGTGCTGTTGCGCTTGGCGGAGTGGCCGGAACGGCCGTGGCTGCGGTGGTCGAACAGCACCAGCCGGACCCGCGGCTCGGTGAGCTCGGGCAGGTCGCGGCGCTGGAAGTGCCAGCAGCGGGAGTCGAGCGCGAAGCCGTGCACGAGCACCACGGTCAGTTCCGCCTCGCCACCGTCGGCGGGCCCGATCTCCTGCACCGACAGCGGAACCCCGTCGTCGGCGGCCACAGTGGACTGCCGGTCCGGGCGGAGCCTGCCGAGCGGCTCGTCGGCGTGGGGGTCGTCGGCCTTGCGCTGCGCGGCGATCCGCGAGCTGCGCGCGGCGACGCCGACCGCGGCGCCGGTGATCGCGGCGCCGAGCACCCCGCTCGTCCAGGCCAGCGCCTGCCAGACCGGCTTCACGGCAGCTCCTGTCGTGAGTGGTCGTTCCGGTAAGAACCGGAATCAACGCTCACGAGCGCGTCGACGACGGTGCGCGTGACCCGCGGCCGGTACATGCCGGTGACGATCTCGTAGTGGATCGTCCCTATCGTGTCGGCCCACTCCGCGGCCGTCGGCTCGCCCCGGTCGCCGGGCCCGAACAGCAGCACCTCGGCACCGTCCGCGACCTGGTCGTCGCCGAGGTCCACCACCAGCTGGTCCATGCACACCCGGCCGACCACCGGCCGCCGCTTCCCGGCCAGCCACACCGACATCCGGCCCGACAGGGTGCGCGGCACGCCGTCGGCGTAGCCGACCGGCACCAGCGCGACGTTCGTCGGGCGCTCGGCCGTCCACTGCTGCCCGTAGGAGACGCTCTCGCCCGCCGCGATGCGCTTGGTCGACACCACCGAGGAGCGGAAGGTCATGGCCGGGCGAAGGTCGTGATC
The DNA here is from genome assembly GCF_056431645.1 of Saccharopolyspora sp. NPDC045839. Classification (NCBI taxonomy): domain Bacteria; kingdom Bacillati; phylum Actinomycetota; class Actinomycetes; order Pseudonocardiales; family Pseudonocardiaceae; genus Saccharopolyspora; species Saccharopolyspora sp. NPDC045839. The sequence goes on along the minus strand of NZ_JBWKKH010000028.1, from coordinate 98,952 downwards.
CCCGTGCTGCGGAACGGGATCCAGGCCGTAGACCGCGATGCCCGGCCGGACCAGCTCGAAGTGCAGGTCGGGGCGGGTCAGCACGGCCGCCGAGTTCGCCAGGTGCCGGATCGGGTTCAGCCCCGCCGACCGCGCCTGCTCGTAGGCCAGGCCGAAGCGCTCGGCCTGCCGGTCGATCGAGGGGTGGTCGAGCTCGTCGGCGCACGCCAGGTGCGACCACACCGCCACGACCTCGACGTGCCCGTCCGCCTCGGCCTTCGCCGCGTCCTCCACCAGCGCGGGCCACAGCTCGGCCGGGCAGCCGTTGCGGCACAGCCCGGTGTCGATCTTGAGGTGCACGCGGGCGACGCGGCCCTGCTGCTCGGCCGCGGCGGCGATCCGGCGCAGGCTTTCCTGCGAAGAAGCGGAGAGCTCGATGTCCGCGGCGACGGCCGGGCCGAAGTCGTCGTCCTCGACGTAGAGCCAGCACAGCACCGGGGCGGTGATGCCGCCGGCACGCAGCTGCAGTGCTTCCCCGATGGCGGCGACGCCGATCCGGTCCGCGCCCGATTCGAGGGCGGCGGCGGCGACCGTCAGGGCGCCGTGACCGTAGCCGTCGGATTTCACGATGGCCATCGTGCGGGCACCCGAATCGCGGGCACGCGCCGAGAGCACCCTCACGTTGTGGCGGATCGCGTCGACGTCGATGCGCAGGTCGGCGCGGTACGCGGGCTGGTCACTCATGGCAGGCACATGGTCGCACACCACCCCGATGCCCCTCCCGAGGTACCGGGCCTCCGACCCTCCCCGACCGGCCGCATCCCACCCTGCAGGACCGACCCGACCGAACATGACCTTCCAGCGAAATCGCCCCACCCATACTTCCACGATACGAAAAGTAGTTTTTGGGGTGCTCGATTTTGCCTAAAATCGGACAGGGCTCAAACCGAGATCGGGTTCCCAATTTTAGGCAAAATCGGAAACCACCGAGGCCCTCCCAGCGCCCGTCCAGAGCCGCGACCGTGGCGCATCTCCATGCATCGGTGCGATGTCTCCGCAGCTCATGGCTCGTGAGTACTTTGGACCGCTATAGCGGATCAAAGTACGCACGAGGGCTGACCTGCGAATACGCTGCTCAGCAGCTCAGGACAGCGCCGCTTCGCGGACCGTTCGGATCGCCGTGGGGACCGCCGCGAGCAGCGCCGAGGCGCCGATCGGGGCGCCGACCTCCCCGGGGTTCCGGGCAGGGGCGCCGTGGGCGGCGAGGTCCGCCGCGAGGGCGTGGACGTGCGCCGCGTAGCCGCAGGCCAGCCACGGCTCCACGCCGCTGGCCAGGAGCGCGCCGATCAACCCGGTGAGCACGTCGCCGGAGCCCGCCGTCGCCGGCCAGGCGTGCCGCGAATCGTTGACGAGCACCCGGCCGTCCGGCGCGGCGACGATGGTGGTGTTGCCCTTGAGCAGCACCACCGCGTCGAAGCGAGCGGCGACGTCCCGCGCCGCGGCGACCCGGTCCTCGCCGGGTTCCCCGCCCGCCAGCCGCGCGAACTCGCCCGCATGCGGCGTCAGCACCAGCGGCGCATCCGGGTCGCGCGCGTCCCACAGCGTGCTGTCGTTGGCGAACAGCGTGATCGAGTCGGCGTCCGCGCACACCGGACGCCCGGAATCCAGGACGTGCCGCAGCACGTCGCGGCCGCTGGCCCCGGTGCCGATGCCCGGCCCCACCGCCCACGCCTGCACGCGCCCGGCGTCGCTGACGGAACCCGTCGCCACCACCTCCGGCCAGTGCGTGCGCACCACGTCAGCGGCGGGACCGGCGTAGCGCACCATGCCCGCGGTCGCCTGCACCGCCGCCCCGCTGGCCAGCACCGCCGCGCCGGGGTAGGTCGCCGACCCGGCGGCGACCCCGACCACGCCCTGGCTGTACTTGTCGTCGGCCGGGCCCGGAACCGGCCAGCCCGCGCCGATCTCCGCGTCCTGCAGCAGGTAGAGATCGGGATCGGGCAGGTCGTCGGCCAGTCCGATGTCGATCACCTCGACGTCCCCGGAGTGCACCGCGCCCGCGCCCAGCACGTGGCAGGGCTTGCGCCCGCCGAAGGTCACCGTGACGTCGGCCAGCACCGCCGGGCCGTCGACCGCGCCGGTGACCGGATCGACGCCGCTGGGCAGGTCGACTGCGACGATCGGCACGTCGACCCGGCGCACCAGCTCCGCCGCCACCGGCCGCAGCGGACCGCGCGCGGACAGGCCGACGATCCCGTCGATCACCACGTCCGCCCGCTCCACCGCATCCGCGGACTCCGCCCCGATCCCCGCGGTGTCCGGGCTCGCACCCTCCGCCGGGACCGCGCGGCCACCGGCCCGCCGCAGCGCGGCGAGGCCCGCTGCGTGCGCCCGCTCCGGGGCGAGCAGCACCGCCGTGACGCCGACCCCGCGGCGCCGGAGGAACGCCCCGGCCCACAGCGCGTCGCCGCCGTTGTTGCCCGCGCCGACGAGCAGCGTGACGTGGCGACCGGCGACGCCGCCGGTGAACTCGGTGAGGACCCGCGCGGTGTGGACCGAGACGGCGTACGCGGCGCGCCGCATCACCGCGGGCTCCGGTGTCCTGGTGAAAAGCCGCTGCTCGGCGGCGCGGATCTGATCGGGCGTCCACACTCCGTGCATCGCGTCCTCCTCGCAGTCGGCGATGCCGCACAGTCTGCCCGCTCGCCCCGGCGATCCACGCCATCCCATCCGGGCATTTCGCCAACCGGTCCCGCGAGCGCTTTCGGCCCGGGGGCTCCGGAACCGATCACGAGCCCATCAATCACGCTTTCAGGTACCGGCGGAGGGCCTCCGACCGGCCAGGAGGTCGTGCGAAACAGCACCTCAGGGCACGGGAGTGACGGCGATTTCGCGCGAAATCGCCGCCTGCCGACCTACCCCGGAGCGGAGGCGCCCCTCGTCGGAAAGAATCACTCGACGGTGACGGACTTGGCCAGGTTCCGGGGCTTGTCGACGTCGTAGCCGCAGGCCCGGGCGATCTCCGCCGCCAGCACCTGCAGCGGCACCGTCGACACCAGCGGCTGCAGCAGCGTCGGCACCGCCGGGATGGTGACCAGCTCGTCCGCGAACGGCCGGACCTCGTCGTCGCCCTCCTCGGCGATCACGATCGTCCGGGCGCCGCGCGCCTGGATCTCGCGGATGTTGGAGACCAGCTTGGAGTGCAGCAGCGCCCGCCCCTTCGGCGACGGCATCACCACGACCACCGGCAGGCCCTCCTCGATCAGCGCGATCGGCCCGTGCTTGAGCTCACCCGCCGCGAAGCCCTCCGCGTGCATGTACGCGAGCTCCTTGAGCTTGAGCGCGCCCTCCAGCGCCACCGGGTAGCCGACGTGCCGCCCCAGGAACAGCACCGCCTTCGCGTCGGCGAGCTCCTGGCCCAGCTCCCGCACCTGCTCCACCGTGGACAGCGTGCGGCGCACCGCGTCGGGCATCGACGACAGCTCCGCGAACTCCCGCGCCACCTCGTCCGGGTACTTCGTTCCGCGCGCCTGCGCCAGGGCCAGCCCGACCAGGTAGTTCGCCGCCACCTGCGCCAGGAACGTCTTGGTCGCCGCGACACCGATCTCCGGCCCGGCGTGGGTATAGAGCACCGCGTCCGACTCGCGCGGGATCTGCGCGCCGTTGGTGTTGCAGATCGCCAGCACCCGCGCCCGCTGGGTGCGCGCGTGCCGCACCGCCTCCAGCGTGTCGGCGGTCTCGCCGGACTGGGAGATCGCCACCACCAGCGTGTCCCGCCCCAGCACCGGGTCGCGGTAGCGGAACTCGCTGGCCAGCTCGACCTCGACGGGCACCCGGCACCAGTGCTCGATGGCGTACTTGGCGAGCAGCCCGGAGTGGTAGGCGGTGCCGCAGGCGACGACGAAGACCTTGTCGATGTCCCGCAGGTCCTGCTCGGTGAGCCGCAGCTCGTCGAGCACGATGCCGCCGCCGGAGAAGTGCCCGCGCAGCGTGTTCTCCAGCGCCTCGGGCTGCTCCTCGATCTCCTTGAGCATGAAGTAGTCGTGGCCGCCCTTCTCGGCGGCCGACAGGTCCCAGTCCACGGTGAACGGCTTGGCCTCGACGTCCGCGGCGGAGAAGTCGGTCACCCGGTAGCCGTCACGGGTGATGGTGACCACCTGGTCCTGGCCGAGCTCCACGGCGTCGCGGGTGTGCTCGATGAACGCGGCGACGTCGGAGGCGAGGAAGTGCTCGCCCTCGCCGACCCCGACGACCAGCGGCGACGACCGGCGGGCGGCCACGATCTTGCCGGGCTCGGCGGCGTGCGTGACGACCAGGGTGAAGGCGCCCTCCAGGCGCCGGGCGACCGCGCACACGCTGGCGGTCAGGTCACCGGCGGTCGCGCCGTCGTCGTAGGCGGCGGCGACCAGGTGCGCCGTGGTCTCGGTGTCCGTGTCGCTGGCCATCTCGATGCCCGCCGCTTCCAGCTCGGCGCGCAGCGCGGCGAAGTTCTCGATGATGCCGTTGTGCACCACCGCGACCTGGCCGCTGGCGTCGCGGTGCGGGTGGGCGTTGCGGTCGGTCGGCGCGCCGTGCGTCGCCCACCTGGTGTGCCCCATGCCGCTGTGACCTGCGAACTTGCTGCCGTCGACCTCGGCGAGGCGCTTCTCCAGGTTCGACAGCGCGCCCGCGGCGCGCTCCACCGCGAGGCCGCCCTCGCCGTCGAGCAGCGCAACCCCGGCCGAGTCGTAACCCCGGTACTCGAGTCGCCGGAGTCCGCCGAGGACGACCTCGAGCGCCTGGCGATGTCCTACGTAACCAACGATGCCGCACACTCGGCCCAGCGTAGCTACTCCACATGGTCTGAACCTGTTCGCGTCAGCCGGAACGGCGAACCCCTCCCGTGGCGGCTACCGCGCGCGCATGAGCAGGTCCGCTACCGTTGCTGACCATGGCGCGCACTGCCAAGAAGGCCCCTTCCCCGAAGAACGCGTTCGAAGAGCTGTCCCGCCGCGGACCGCACGACGTCCTGCACGGTGATCTCGCCCTCGTCGGGCTGCCCGGCATCGTCTGCACGCCGCGCAGCGGGCTCGGCCTGCCGGCGGTCGCGTTCGGGCACGGCTGGCTCCAGCCGCCCCGGCGGTACCTCGGCCTGCTCCGGCACCTCGCGTCGTGGGGCATCGTGGTCGCCGCGCCCGGCTCGCAGCGCGGCGCGTTCGCATCGCACCGGCTGTTCGCCGGGGACCTGCGGACCGCGCTGGACATCTGCGTCGGCGTCCGGCTCGGCGAGGGCGAGATCAGCGTCGACGAGAAGCGGCTCGGGGTCGCCGGGCACGCCATGGGCGGCGGCTGCGCGGTGCTCGCGGCGGCCGACGACCCGCGGATCCGCTCGGTCGCGACGCTGGCCGCCGCCGAGACCATGCCGTCGGCGTTCGAGACCGCGAGCCGCGTCGAGGTGCCCGGCCTGCACATCGCCGCGGGCCAGGACCTGCTGGCGCCGCCGGTGGCCAACGCCGAGCCGATCGCCCGGGCCTGGGGCGGCCCGGTGCAGCTGCGGACGGTGAAGAAGGCCAGCCACCTCGGCTTCACCGAGGGACGGCACTGGACCCAGCTGCTGCTGCACGGCAAGCCCGAGTACGCGACGCAGCGCGTCACGAAGGCCCTGCTCACCGCGTTCTTCCTCCGCACGCTGGCCGGCGACCGGCGCGGCGAGGCGCTGCTGACCGCCGACATCGGCGGCAGCCGCATCGATCACGAGCACAGCCGCGGCGACCTCGCCGCGGCGTGACTCACAGGTTCGGCGCGACCTCCTCGGCGACCTTCTTCACGGCGGCTTCCGCCTCTTCGATCGGCATCCGCCCGTCGCTGAAGCCGTAGGACTTGTCGGTTCCGTCGTAGCTGATGCTCACGATCTTGGTGCCCTTGCGGAAGACCAGCTCCGCCGCGGACGTCTCCCCGTCAGCGACCAGGAAACCGGTGTCCCACGAGCCGGAAACGTCGCTGACCCGCGCCGCCCCCGGGGGCACGTTCTGCCGCTCGTAGTCGTAGTTCGACTCGGCTTCCTCGATCGGCTCGGAGTAGTCGGCGTAGTCGGAGACGCTGATGTCGAGGTAGCGCTCGTTGGTGCCGTCCTTGCCCTTCGTCGGCCGCCACATGCAGATGGAGCTCGTTTCGCCGACGGCGCCGCTGATGAAGTTCGTGGTGTGCAGGTCCTTCAGCGTCTTCTCGCTCAGCAGGTCGCATTCGGGGACCATCGGCTCGCCGCTCGGTGCCTGCCCGGCCGGCTCGGCGACGTGCTGGTGCCTGAAGTAGAAGTAGCCGCCGGCGACGAGCCCGATCAGGAGCATCGGGATGGAGACCAGGATGACGGCCACGATGCAGCCGACACGGCTCTTCTTCTTCGGCGGCGGAGGAACCGGGTAACCCGGCGGCGGAACAGCCTGCCCAGGCTGCGGAAACGGTTGCCCCGGCGGCGGAAACGGTTGCCCCGCCTGGGGAACGGGCTGCCCGGGCGGCGGAACGGGCTGCCCGGCCTGCGGAACAGGCTGTCCCTGCGGGCTCTGCGGAGCTGGCGGCTGCTGGGGCTGGTACTGCGGCTGCCCCGACGGGTCGGGCTGTTGCGGATTCACCCGGAAAGAATAGGCGACCACCCGAAGCTATCGTCCGATCACGGGAAACGTCTAGTTTGGACGAATCCGCCGCCGAACCGGCACGGCGGGACGAAGCCTTTGATGCGCAAGGACTTCCGCGCACCACGGACCACCCGGCCGGAACGCTCGCTGCGCGGCTGGGCGAAGCCCGATCTCGCCCCAGCCCGGCTCGAGACGACGCGAAGGCCCGGGCCGCACCCGGCCCGGGCCTCGCTTCGGCGCTACCTCAACCAGCTCTGGTTCTCGTAGTCGTCGTCATCGTCGAACGCCGCCCGCCGGCGCGGTGCCGGCTTCGGCGCCACCGGAGGCGGCGGTGGCGGTGGTGGTGCGGGAGGCGGCGTGTGCCGGGCAGCCGACTGCTGCTCCTCCTCGAACTCGTCGTCGCCCCCGAGGCTGATCTCGTTGCTCTGCTCGTTCCGCTTGCCCGCCCAGTCGTTCCGCGGCTTGTCCTCCTCCGGCGGCTGGGCGTTGGCGGCCTTCTCGACGAGCTCCTGCTTGCGCTCGTCCGCGGCCGCCTTGATCTCCTCGTTCTTCTGCGCCGACGCGGCTTCCGCGGCACGGACCGCATCCATGCTGTCCTCGACGCCGTAGCGGTGCCGCGCGACCAGGGTCGCGATCTCGTCCGCGACCTGCTGGTTGATCAGAACCATCACGCTCACCTATCCCGGTCTTCGCCGAGGACCGACCGGAACCGCATACCGGAGGCATCGACCCCGTCGTCGAAGAGCTGGCCCTGGGTGCGCCACGGACTGTCGTTGGTCCGCTCCTGATCGCCGCCCTGCTGAGCGCCGTGGCCGCCGCCCATCGCGCCCATGCCGCCCATCATCCCGCCGCCCATGGCGGCGCTCTGGTTGCCCCCCTGGCCGCTCTGCGGTCCGGACTGGCCCTGCCCGGCACCACCCGGGTCGCCCAGCGACGACAGGCCGGTGGCACCCTGCGGGCTGCCGCCGGCGGAGTCGCCCGCGGATGACGACAGCGAGGCGAGGCCGGTCGATCCGTGCTGGTCGGAGCCGCCGGGCATGCCGGGCTGGTCCTGGCCGCCGAAGAGCTGGCCGGAGGCGCTGCCGAACGAGTTCTGCACCCCTTCGCCCAGGCCGCTGAACGAGCTCATGCCGGCCGACTGCGGCGAGGTGGACGCCGGGGCGCCCGCCGACGCGGCCTCGGTGGCCGCCGGAACACCGGCACCGGCGTCGAACGCGGGCATGGTGCTCGCACCGCCGCCGAAGGCGGCCGCGCCGAAGCCCGGATCCGCCGCGGGCATGGTGCCCACGCCGGCGTCGTAAGCGGGCATGGTGCCGAACCCGGCGTCGGGAGCGGGCATCGGAGCCCCGAGATCCGGCGCAGGCATCGGTGCACCCATGTCCGGCCCGGGCATCGGACCGCCGCCCATGTCCGGTGCGGGCATCGGCGAACCGATGTCCGCGGGCATCGTCCGCACGTTCTCCGGGGTTCCCGTACCTGCGTCGGGCGCGGGCATGCCGGTCTCCGGCGGACGGAGCCCGCCCGCGTCGGCGGGCATGGTCCCGATGCGCTCGGCGTCGACCGGCGACTTCGGGTCGCTGCCGAAGTCGATCGTCTGGTTCATCGGCGGCTGCCCGCCGCCGTTGTCGATGTTGACCTTGACCTGGCCGTCCGGCGTCCGCTCCAGCGTGATGGTGCGGTCGCCCTCCTTGATCACGGCCTTGCCGTCCTCGCCCGCCTTCACCTGGGTCGGGCCTTCGCCACCGGGCGGCCCACCGACCGGCGGCTGCCCCGGCACCCCACCCGGCGCGGGCATCGTCTGCACGCCGTCGGCCGCGCCCCCGCCGGGAGCGCCGCCCGCCGGGCCGAAGTCGACCTCGTAGGTCTTCGGCTTGCCGTCCGGCCCGATCAGCTCGACCTGCGTCTTGCCGTCGGGGCCGGGCTTCTGCACGGTGACCGCGTCGTCGCCCTCGCCGAGGGTCACCTTCTCCTGCTCGCCCTGCTCGCCGGCGCCGCCGTCCATTCCCGGCGTCTCCGGCGGCTTCGGCATCTCCGGCTGTTCCGGCATCTCCGGCGCTCCACCGCCGCCGCCGCCACCGGTGCCGGCACCACCGCCGCCACCGCCGGTGCCCGAGCCACCGCCGCCGGTTCCGTTGCCACCGCCGCCGGTGCCGTTACCGCCCTTGTCGTTGCCGCCGCCGTCGCCATCGCCGTCGAGACCCTTGAACGGGTCGTCGCTGACCTTGGCGGCCTCCAGCATCTTGTCGTACGAGGCCTGGACGGCGTCCTGAGTGGACTTGCTCTGGTCCTTGAAGGACTGGTACTTCTGCTCCATCTCGGGCTTGAACGACTCGTCGAGCCACTTCTTGGCGTCGTCGATCAGGCCCTGGCGGATCTGGTCGCAGGCGTCCTTGGCCCCGAAGAACTGGCCGATCAACCCGCCGATCGGGCCGCCCAGGATCAGGCCGATCGCCTGGTCCTTGATCATCGACCAGGCACCGGAGAAGATGTCGTCGATCCCGATGTCCTTGAGGTCCTCGAGATTGATGTCGCCGCGCGCCTTGCGGATCTCGTCCTTGGTGTCGTCGGGGTCCTTGCCCGCGCACTTGATCTCTTTGCCCAGCTCCAGCACGAACTTCGCGTACTCGCGCACGGTCTGCTGGATGCCGTCGACGGCCGGGGTGATGGCGCCGGCCATGTTCTCGGTCTCGTTGGTGACCGTCGTGCCGGCCTGGCTGTACTTGCCGACCTTGGCCTCGGCCGATTCGGCGGCCTTCCCCTGCCAGGTCTGCCTGGTGCCCTGGAACGACTGGCCCATCGAGTCGTTCTGGTCCAGCAGCGCCTGCTGCACGCCGCCCAGCCGCTCGGCGTCCTCCCGGAACGCACCGAAGTCGATCTCGCGGAGCTGGTCGTACTGCTCGACCACATCGGCCTGGAAGTCCGCGCCCTTGCCGGCCCAGTCCCTGTACAGCGGCAGGAACTTCTCGAAGAAGTCCAGCCCCATCTTGCCGTCGTCGAGCAGTTCGTCGGAGGTGCCGACGGAGCCGCCGCCTTCGAGCTTCTTCTTGGCGTCGTCGAACTTGCCCTTGCGCTCCTCGGCGGCCTTGGCCTTCTCCTGCAGCGCGGAGAAACCGCCATCGGTGATCTTCTCGAAGAGCCCGCCACCGATCGGGTTGACGATGCTCATCGCGGTGTCGGCGATGCCGCCCGCGTTGTCGACCAGCCAGCTGCCTGCGTCGGCGACGGTCTCACCGACCCATTCGCCCGCGTCCTGCACGGCCCCGCCGACCGCTTCCCCGACCTCCGAGCCGACTTTCGCGCCGACCACGGCGCCCGCCGGGCCCGCCACCAGACCGGTGACGCCGCCCTGGATGCCGCCGACGACGGAACCGAACTCCTCGCCGAAGCTGCTTTCCTCTTCCTTCTTCTCGTCCGCCATCAGGCCTGCACCTTCCCGACCTCGTTGGCCCCGGATTCGTCGCTGGCCTGGTATTCCTTCGCGGTCGACGAGAAGTCTTCGGACAGCTTCGAGCCGTGCTCGCCGAACGACTCGATGTTCTTCCCCAGTTTGTCCAACGCGTCCTTGTAGGCCTTGCCGGCCTCGTGGAACTTCTTGCCGAACTTCTCCGCGGTCAGCTTCGTATCGGTGGCCTTCTTGGCCTGCTCCTTGAGTGACCCAGCACCGTCGGAGAACGCATTGGCCGCCTTCGAGATGTCGGTCCCCGAGGTCTGCGCCCCGCTCATAGTGCCCCCTTCACCGGACCTGTCGCGCACGTCGCACCAGGGGTGTGACGGCACGTGTGCCTCACCGGTTCCTCATCTTGACAGGTTCCCCGAGGCGAAACGGCAGATCCGGCGAGGTGCTTGCATCCGCGAAGCGAGAAGTCGATCACTGCGGCGGGTACGGCCCCTGCGGCGGCTGCCCGAAGCCCTGCTGCGGCGGCAACTGCTGTGGTGGCTGCGGGGCGAAGCCCTGCTGCGGGAACGGCGCGGGCCGCTGCGCGCCACCACCGCTCTTCAGGATCAGCATCGCCGTCAGCGCACCAGCGCCGCCGCCGAAGATCAGGCTGCCCACCAGCGCGATCAGCAGTTGCAACGTTCCTCCTGTATTCACTGCTGGTAGGGACCTTGCGGCGGCTGCCCGAAGCCCTGCTGCGGCGGGAACTGCTGCGGCGGCTGCGGCTGGGGGTGCTGCGGTTGCTGCGGCGGGAACTGCGGCATCGGCTGCTGCGCCGGAGCCTTGTTCTTCATGATCAGCGCGACGACGGCGCCGCCACCGGCACCGAAGATCACGCTCAGCACGATCACGATCAGGATCGAGAAGATCACTACGGCCTCCAATCGTCCGGCCCCGAACCTATCGGAGGGCACCGCGTCGGCGGGCGGGCAGCGGGAAGTCAACGTCGCCGGAACAGCACCACCACGAGCACCATGAGGCCGATGGCGGCCAGGAGGCCGAGCAGCAGAACGATGAGTCGCAGATCGATGGAGATCACAACACCGAATGATCCCGGATCACACCGCGCGGGCTCAGCCGGCGGTCAGGAGTGGCCCCCGCCCCCGAAGATCAACGGCAGGCCCCAGCCCTGCGCCAGCACGACGGCGAACACGAATGCGCCCAGGATCATGAGCACCACGGGTACCACCAGGACGATCAGCAGGTCACCGAAGAGTTGTCCGCGCATGGCTCACGCTCAGCTCCGCCTGCGGTTGATGAACCACGACCTGCTCTCGTGCGCGGCGTTGACGGCTTTCATGCCGGCCAGCGCGAGCGCGGAGAAGATCACGATACCGACGACGAGCCCGACAGCGACAAGCCCGACAACCATGGCGACAACGATGGCACCCATGTGAGCAGGGTCTCACAGATCGTCTCGTCGCAAGAGATCAAAATCACAAGATCACCGGATTGAGGCAACAAGTTCGGCCAAATGCTCGGCCACCGCCTGCGCTCGGTCCTCGCTCTGCGCCTCGACCATCACCCGAACCAGCTGCTCGGTGCCCGACGGGCGCAGCAGGATGCGGCCGGTGTCGCCGAGCTCCGCTTCTGCCGCCGCCACCGCCGACGCGACGTCGGCCGCCGCGCACACCGCGGCCTTGTCGGCCACCCGCACGTTGATCAGCACCTGCGGCAACCGCCGCATGACCTTGGCCAACGACGCCAGCGGGGTGCCGGTGGCCGCCATCCGGCCCATCAGCCGCAGCGCGGTGAGCAGGCCGTCGCCGGTCGTGGCGTGGCCGGGCAGCACGACGTGGCCGGACTGCTCGCCACCGAGCGCGAACCCGCCCGCCCGCAGTTCTTCCAGCACGTACCGGTCGCCGACGGCCGTGGTGCGCAGCGCCACACCCTGCTCGCGCATCGCCAGGTGCAGGCCGAGGTTGCTCATCACGGTCGCGACCAGCGTGTTCTCGGTCAACTCGCCGGCCTCGTGCATGGCCACCGCGAGGACCGCCATGATCTGGTCGCCGTCCACCGCGGCGCCCGTGGCGTCCACCGCGAGGCAGCGGTCGGCGTCACCGTCGTGCGCGATGCCCAGGTCCGCGCCGTGTTCGAGCACCGCCGCCTGCAGCACCTCGAGGTGGGTGGAGCCGACTCCGGCGTTGATGTTGATGCCGTCGGGCTCGGCGCTGATCGCGATCACCTCGGCGCCCGCCCGGCGGTACGCCTCCGGCGCCGCGACCGAAGCCGCGCCGTTGGCGCAGTCCACGACGACCTTCAGCCCACCGAGCGGCTGCGGAGCAGCGGTCAGCAGGTGATCGACGTAACGCCGCACCGCGTCGGGGACATCTCGGACGCGGCCGACCTGGGCCCCGGTGGGCCGGTCGACCTGCTCGTTCAGGCGTGCCTCGATCTCGTCCTCGACGGTGTCCGGGAGCTTGTTCCCGCCGGCCGCGAACAGCTTGATCCCGTTGTCCGGCATCGGGTTGTGCGAGGCGGAGATCATCACGCCGAGGTCCGCGCCCAGCTCGGCGACCAGGTGCGCGACGGCCGGGGTGGGCAGCACGCCGACCCGCAGCACATCGGCTCCGGCCGAGGTCAGGCCCGCCGTGACCGCCGCCTCCAGCATCTCGCCGCTGGCGCGGGGGTCGCGGCCCACCAGCGCCACCCGGCGCTGCGAATCGTCCCGGTCGTAGAGCACGCGTGCCGCCGCAGCGGCCACCGACATCGCCAGCTCCGGCGTCAGATCGGCGTTGGCCAACCCGCGCACCCCGTCGGTGCCGAACAACCGAGCCATCAGCAGCACGTCCTCCTCGTGTGACGCGGAAAACTCCGCGGGGCGCGAGACCGGACGCGCCACGTCGAGTTCTTGTCCTTGCAGCGGCGAAGCCGCTTGGCCCACGCGATCAAGGCGACCACCCGCGGATTCCCGGACGTCTCCCCGGGAGGACAGCCCCGACAGGCATACACGAGTCGGGGATCCCGGACCGAGGGACGTCTGAGGTTCCGCTTCGGGACCACCTGCGCAGATCGAGTTTGAGACCGGCCTTCGGTGCATACGACTGCGGGAGCAGTCTCGTCCACAACGGACGAGGCTGCTCCCGCAGATCGGATGAAATTCGCGTCAGCGCTTGCTGTACTGCGGCGCCTTGCGGGCCTTCTTGAGACCGTACTTCTTGCGCTCCTTCTCCCGCGCGTCACGGGTGAGCATGCCGGCCTTCTTCAGCGCCGGGCGGTCCTCGGCCTCGTAGGCGACCAGCGCACGGGCGATCGCCATGCGCAGCGCGCCGGCCTGGCCCGACGGGCCGCCACCGCGCAGGGTGGCCAGCACGTCGAAGCTCTCCACGCGCTCGACGGTGACCAGCGGCTCCTTGATCAGCTGCTGGTGCACCTTGTTCGGGAAGTACTGCTCGAGGGTCTTGCCGTTGAGCTTGAAGCCACCGGTGCCCGGCACCAGCCGGACCCGGACGACGGCTTCCTTGCGGCGACCCACGGTCTGCACCGGGCGGCCGGTCGGCACCGGGATCGGGGCCGGGGCGACCGCTTCTTCTTCGCCGGTCTCTTCGACGGTCTCCTCGTCGGCGACGTCGGTGACCTCGGCGGTCTCCTCGGGAGCCGGGGTCACGTTCTCTTCCTGCTGAAGTTCGTCAGTCACTTCTCGACCTTCGCGTTGATCTCGAACGGCTGCGGGTTCTGGGCCTGGTGCGGGTGCTCCGCGCCGGCGTAGACCTTGAGCTTCTTGCCCATCGCGCGGCCGAGCTTGTTCTTCGGCAACATGCCCTTGATCGCCTTTTCGAGCAGCCGCTCGGGGTGCTTCTCGAGCACCTCACCGAAGGACTGCTTACGCAGACCACCGGGGTAACCACTGTGCCGGTAGTGGAACGCCTGGGTGCGCTTGTTACCGGTCAGGGCCACCTTCTCGGCATTGACGATGACGACGAAGTCACCGGTGTCGATGTGCGGCGCGTAGGTCGGCTTGTGCTTGCCGCGCAGCAGCGTCGCGGCCTGAGTTGCCAACCGGCCGAGCACCACATCCTCGGCGTCGATCACATGCCAGGCGCGGGTCACCTCGCCGGGCTTCGGGCTGTACGTGCGCACGGATCTACCTCGTCGTCGTTCGCGTCGGAATCGTCAGTGCGGAGCCCGTCTCGATCACGCCGGTCGGTCCCGCAGGAACTCTCCTGGGAACCGGCACGTCCGCCAGTACCGCCGCCGGGACCGTGACCCGCTGGGGGCCCGATCCGCTGGCGCGAACTGCAGCCGCGCACCGCACAACAAAGAATGAGGGTACTTGGTGGCTTCTGGCCCGGTCAAAACGGGTCCTCGATACTTGCTCGGAGGATTCTGACCTGGCAGATCGCCGCTATCAGGATAGCGAACGCCGGGCGCGGCACCCGCGCGGCCCCGGACAGCGTTGCGGCCCCGGCGTTCGCCGGGGCCGCAGCTCGCTCTTCAGCAGGTGGGATCAGCCACCGAAGCGACCGGCGTTCTTCTTCTCACCGGCCTGGAAGGACTCGTTGGCGGCACCAACGGCCATGCCCATCTTCGCGGCGGTCTCCTGCATGCGGGCCGCTTCCTCGTCCCAGGACTTCTGCGCCTCCTGGTAGGAAGCCACGGCCTCGCCCTCCCAGGTGGCCACGAGCTTCTGGATCTTGCCCTCGAGGTCGTCCAGCTCGCCCTGGATCTTCTGCGCGGCGGCCTGCAGGTCGTCGGAGGCCTGCTGCAGCTCCGCGAAGTTGACTGCGATCTCGCTCATTGCTTATCCCCTCAAATGCCTATGGTGAAGATTACGGAAGATGCGAAGGTCGAAGTCCGGCTCAGCCGTCGAGCATGCTCGTGATCTTGGAGATCTCCGCGGCCTGCTCCTCCTGGGTCGCCGCGTAGTCGGCACCGGAGCTCTGCACGTTCTGGCCCAGCTCGTCCAGCTTCTGCAGGATCTTCTTGCCGCTGTCCTCGTAGGAGTCCATCAGCTTGCGGAACACGTCCGCAGCCGCGCCCTTCCAGTTCGCGACCGGCCCCTCCAGCTGGCCGCTCAGCTGCGAGAGCGCCTGCTCGACCGCGTTGCGAGCCTCGTCGATGTCGACCGACGCCTGCTGAATCGCCTCGGTGTCTGCACCAATTCCAGCCATGTTCGGGTGACCCCCTTCAAACTCGTCATCAAGTCCTGATGAACCTGCGACGCAGACATTGCCATGTTCGGTTCCATGTTGTCCTGGATTTCTCCGGAACCCGTTGCTGATGTAAACGCCGAACGGGGAACCCGCAGGTCATCGCATGATTCGCGCTTGCGAAAAGTCGAGATCACTGCCGTCGGAAGGCGTTTGCTCTTGCGATTTCCCGGTCGCCGACTCGTTCTCGGCGGTGTCCGGGCGCACATTGGACTCGGTTTCGGCGAGCTCTTCGACTTCCAATCCCATCCGGGCGCGGTAGGCGATCGCCTCGGCCCGCCGGTCCGATTCGGCACCCGCCGGCTTCGTTCCCGCGAGTTCCCTTGTGTGCCTTTGGAAATCCTGTGCGCGGTGGTTCGCTTCGCCGCGGGCTCGCCGGCCGCGTCCCACCGCATCCGCGAGTTCGGACCGCAACCTCCGGACGGAATCCGCTGGATCTGCCATGACAATGCCTCCCTGTCCGGCGGCCGCGCGAAAACCATTCCGCCGCGGCGAATTCACCATCGGTTCAACGCAGCTTGAGCGACCCGACGACCTGCTGGCAGGCGCGCAGCACGTCATCCTTGCCGACCTCGCCGTACTTGCAGCCGACGCTGACCCGGAATTGCCCTTGGTGCACCACGTACCACTCGACCGTCGCGGCCTGCATTTTCTGCCGGTAGTAGACCACGTCCCGGCCCGCGAAACTGGTGGATGCGTTGAACAGGGAGAATTGCGCGCCGTTCGCCACGTTCTGCTGGTACTCGCCGAACAGCTGCTGGACCGCCCGGTTCCGGTCGGTGTCGGTGTCGAAGTTGAGCTTGCCCTCCTCGACCGCGATCAGCGAGTCCTGCTCATCGTTCTGCGGGCCGATCATGGTCTGCCACTTCTTCGCGTCGCCGCCGATCTGCTTCCAGTCGCTGGGATAGGCGAATTCGTAGTCGTACTGCACGATCATCCGGGGCGGCACCTCCGGCCCGGCCTGCGGCCGGCCGGTGCTGGTCAGGACGAGGGTCAGCACAACGCCAGCGGCCACCACGGCCGCGGCGCCGGCGCCGATCAGCCACGGCAGCTTGTTGTTCTTCTCGCGGCTGCGCTGGTGCGCGACCGGCATCGTCTGATCGCTGCCGCCGATGACGACGGTCCGGGCCCCGCTGAGCGAGTCGCCCGCGGTCACGCCGGGGCCGGCCTGGGGCGGGACCACCGGGAGCGGATGCGATCGCACCGTCGAGGTGCCCGCCCAGGCGCCGGCGGGCGCCAGCCCACCGCTGCGGTCCGGGTCGAGCCGGACCGCGCGCAACGCGCCACGCGCCACGACCGTCTCGGGCTGGTCCAATGTGGTCGGAACGACGCCGGTGCGCTCGTGGATCAGCCGCGCCACCATCGGGATCCGGCTCGAACCGCCCACCAGGAACACCCCGGCCAGCTGCTGCCGGGCGACCTTGCCCTCGCGCAGCGTGGTCAGCACCAGGTCGGCGGACTTGGCCAGCGGCGCGGCGACCAGCGCCTCCAGGTCGACGCGGGTGACGTGCGCGTCGGAGAACGGCGGCGGCATCGGCACGTCGGTGTAGGCGTGCCGGGACAGGGTTTCCTTGGCGCCGCGGACGTCCTGCCGCACCACCCGGCGACGGCGGCGATCCGGCATCTCGCGGCCTTCGACGAGCTTCTCCCAGGCCTCGGGATCGGTGCCGGAGACGAGCCGGCCGATGTGGTCCAGCAGCGCCTGGTCGATGTCGGCGCCGCCGAAGTTCGGTTCGCCGCGGGTGGCGAGCACCTGGAACGACGAGCCCTGCTTGCGCACGACGCTGGCGTCCACGGTGCCGCCGCCGAGGTCGAGCACCGCCAGCGCACCGCCGTCGGGGAGCCCGTGCCCGGCGGAGTGGAACACCGCCGCCGCGACCGGTTCCGGCACCATGACGAGTTCCTTGCCCAGGCCGGCGGCGGCCTGGCGCAGCGCCGCGGTGCGCATCGAACCCCAGTCCGCGGGGTGGGTCAGCACCAGCAGGTCGACGGCCGCGCCGCCGGCGAAGCGGCGGGCCTCGCCGACCGCGCGCTGCAGCACGGCGCGGATCACGTCGGCTACCTTCAGCACGCTGCTGCCGAGCAGCAGCTCGCCCTCGTCGATGCGGCGCTTCGGGTGCGGCTCGAAGCGGGCCGGGTCGACCGCGGCCTGGCGTTCGGCCTCGTGCCCGACGAACAGCGTGCCGTCGGCCGCGGCGAACACCGCGGACGGCACCAGCGGCTGCCCGTCGATGACGACCACCTGCGGTTCGGCACCGCCGACTGACACCACCGTGCATGTGCTCGAGGTGCCGAAGTCGATCGAGACGTGCAGGGACACCCAGAACTCCTTCACCGTCGCCGAAGCGCCTTTTCCGGCGACGTCTGTCGTCCGACCGCCGATCCGGCGCGCCGACTCCCCCCCGAGCACCCTAGAGGTTAAGGGTGCGAGCGCACCAACAGTCTGCCCCTGACCGGGCGATCAGCGCGAGCACCCGTCACGGATTGTTGCCATCCGACGGCACCGCAGGGGTCCTCGTCCAACCGATCAGCCGCGACGCAATCCTGCGATGAAGTCCTGCCACTGCCGACGACGGAACACCACGGTGCCGCCGGCTCGATCCTTCGTATCCCGAACCCCGGCCAACCCGGCGGCCAGAGCGATCTCGACGCAGTTCGGCGCCCCATTGCTGCGGCTGGACTTCCGCCAAATCATCCCGTCCGAGCTCAACGCTTCGATCTCTCGGTTGATCAAGGGCAAGGTGTCCCGGTCGCTCAGAGCCGCGACCCGCAACCGGTCGAAGACCAGGCTATATGCGCGGGTGTGCTGGGGTCGAGACAAGCAGTCGGAGCTCGTCAGGCTCTCGACGTAGGCAATGCTGGAGTTGCACCTGCATATGGACTGCTGGCGCATCCTCGCCGCCCGCCCCTGACACGTCCGGGTGGAGGTGGCGTTTTCGCGCGAAACCGGCGCCGCCACGCACGCGAAACGCCGGT
>NZ_JBWKKH010000028.1:19273-80792 GCF_056431645.1 Saccharopolyspora sp. NPDC045839 | reverse complement strand
ATCTCCCCCCCCCCCCCCCCCCCCCCCCCCCCCCCCCCCCCCCCCCCCCCCCCCCCCCCCCCCCCCCCCCCCCCCCCCCCACTTCCCAAGCCAGGAAAGGAACCGATCTCAGGTTCTGGATCCAGCTCAGCACATTCATTCTGTTTCAACCTGTTGATCCTCGCGATGCTCACCACTCAGATCCCCGCACGGGCGATCGCCTTCGCGACAACGGGGCAGCACGCGGGCGGCGGCGAAGGCGCCTACACGGTGTGGCACTTCATCACCGACATCGAAGCCGAAACCCGCGAAGCGGCAGACGAACACGGGTCGGAACACGAACATCCCCGCATACCACCGGAATTCCCCACCACCGACTCAGACGAACCCACCGGAGGCCACCACCTGCGCCCGTAACCGCCCGTGAGTCTTTTGTGCCGCTAGAGCAACACAAAACACACACGGCCCCGAACCTCCCGAACCCCACCCGCACCCGCCCACCCCGGTGACCGGGCGCGACCTCCGCCCGACCCCACGCGCCCGGTCACCGGCTAGAACCTGCCGCGCGAGGTCACCAGGTCCGCGCTTCGGTCGGCAGGCTTCGGGCGGCCGTGGTCTGGCGCGGTTCGGAGCTCGTCGGGGTCTCGGCGCGCGTGGGCATCTTGGGGACGTCGACGCTCGTCACCACGGGGACGTTCGGCAGCCGCGTTTCGGGTTGGGGCGCCGGCTGTTCCTGCGGTTCCGGCTCCACGTAGAACCACGCGACCGTTTCGCCGTCCGGTTTCAACTCGACCTTGGTGATGACGCCGTTCGCGCCGATGTCCTGGCGCACGTGGTGCACCCAGTCGCGCAGCGGTCGCAGGTTCCGGCCGGCCCCTTCGCCGCGGGCGTACTCCTGGAGCAGCCGCTCGTCGTCGGCCTTGCGGCGGGCGAGTCGCTCGCTCCAGCCAACGGGCTTGATGAACTCGTTCACACCGTCACCTCACACCTGATCAAGGTCCGTGAACACTTCCGACGAAAAACCTCCCCCGCCCGGAGGCGAGGGAGGTTCGTCGCGCTAGCCCATCGTCACTCCGGCTGGAGGAACGCGGTCTGGATCATCTGCGGCCCGCCGCGCAGGCTGCGGCTGACCAGGGTGCCCCGGCCAGGCGGCAGCTGCCGCGACTTGATGTTGGCCACCAGCTGACCATCGTCCTTGTTCGCGCTCATCGCCAGACCCGGCGACGACGTCTCCCGCATCTTGCCGATGATCGGCTCGTACAGGGCACGGCTGGCACCACCGGAGTTCCGCACCAACGCGATGTGCAGACCCACGTCGTTGGCCTGCGGCACGAACTCCGCCAACGGCGCGAGCGGGTTGCCGCCCTGCGGCGCCACCAACTCGTAGTCATCGACGATCACGAACAGCTCCGGGCCCTTCCACCAGGAACGGTTCCGCAACTGCTCCTGCGTGACATCCGGACCCGGCAACCGCTTCTTCAACGACCCGCAGATGTCCTTGACATCGCCCTTCAGCTGATCCGCGTTGACCACGTAGTCCAGCTTGTGCGACTCCGGCAGGACGCCGAGCAGGCTGCGCCGGTAGTCGACCAGCATGATCAGCGCTTCCTTCGGGCTGTACCGCTCGGTGATACCGCGGATGATGGTCCGCAGCAGCGCCGTCTTGCCCGACTCCCGCTCGCCGAACGCGTAGAAGTTCGGTTCGGCGTTGAAGTCCAGGTACACCGGGTGCAGGCCGTCCTCGTTGATACCGATCGGCACCAGCTTCGGGTTCGGCTGCTGCTCCGGACGCGGCAACTGCTGGAACGGCAGCAGATCCGGCAGCAACCGAACCTGCGGCGCCGGACGCCCCTTCCACGAGCTCTTGACCCGGTTGACCAGGTCGGCGACGCCGTCGGGGAGGTCGTCGTTGTACAGCTCCCAGCCCATCCGGGGGGCGCGGACCTCCTTGCCGTCCTCGATGTCCCGCTTGACCTGCTCGATCTCCGCCTCGACGCGGTCACCGATCTTCTCGCTGTCCACGCGGGGCATGGCCGTCAGGAAGTGCAGCTTGGTGCCGTGCATGCCGCGGCCGGGACGGCCCGGCGGCACCTTCACCGCGAACTTGCGGTCGATCTCCGACTCGCTCGGGTCACCGAGGCGCAACTCGATGCGGGTCTGCATCAGGTCCTTCATCGCCGGGCGGATCTCCGCCCACCGCGCGGCGGTGACGATCACGTGCACGCCGAAGGCCAGGCCGTTGGCCGCCAGGCCCAGCACGTCCTGCTCGAGCGCCTCGAACTCCTCGCGGAACGTCCGCCACCCGTCGATGATCAGGAACGCGTCGCCGAACGGGTCGTCCTCGAACTCACCGCGCCGCTTCCGGTTGCGGTAGTCGTTCATGTTCTCGACGCCGTGCTGCTGGAACCGGCCTTCACGGTCGGCCAGCATCGTCTTCAGCTCCGCGATCGTCCGCCGGACGGTGTCCTGGTCGCGCCGCGTGCCGTAGCCGCCCATGTGCGGCAGGCCGCGCAGCGCGCCGATCGAACCACCACCGAGGTCGACGCAGTAGAACTGCGCTTCCTGCGGGGTGTGCGTCAGCGCCATCGAGGTGATCAGCGCACGCACCGTGTTCGACTTGCCTGCACCGACACCGCCGACGATCGCGCCGTGACCGCCCTGACCGCCGAGGTCCACCACCATCGGGTCCTGCCGCTGGTGGTACGGGACGTCGATCAGACCGACCGGCACCTGGAGCCGACCACTGCCCGAGTAGCCCGCGGCCGTGTAACCGCGGTCGTCGGTCTGCTGCAGCGGCGGCAGCAGGGCGTCCAAAGTGGGCGGTGTGTCCAGCGGCGGCAGCCACACCGCGTGCGCCGGCGGGCCCTGGCCGTGGATCTTGTCGATGATGACCTGGAAGTCCGTCGGGTCGAGGTCGCTCTTCTTCTCCTTGACCTCCTCGACGACCGGCGTCTCCGGTTCCGGCGGCTTCTCGATGTAGTCCGGGATGAACTCCCGGGGCATCTTGTCGCCGGTGACCGGGGACGCGCCGCCCTTCAGCGTCGGACGGCGGCCGCTGGTCTGGTGCAGGTGCCCGGACACGAACGCGGCGCGGAACCGCTCCATGCCGTTGGGGTGCTTCAGGTAACCGTGACCACCGGTGGCGGGCAGGTCGGCGGCGTCCGGAACACCGATCGCCGCGCGGGAGTCCGCCGCGTTGAAGGTCTTCAGACCGATCCGGTACGAGAGGTGCGTGTCCAGGCCGCGCAGCTTGCCCTCTTCCAGCCGCTGGGAGGCCAGCAGCAGGTGGACCTGCAGCGAACGGCCCAGTCGACCGATCATCACGAACAGCTCGGCGAAGTCCGGCTGCTGCGACAGCAGCTCGGAGAACTCGTCGATGACCACGAACAGCGCGGGCAGCGGCTCGGCACAGCGCTCGTCGCCGGCTTCGCCCATCTTCCGGTAGTCCCAGACGTTCTTCGCGCCCGCCTTGTTCAGGATCTCCTGGCGGCGGTTCATCTCACCGGCCAGGGCGTCCTGCATGCGGTCGATCAGCGAGCCGTCGCCCTCCAGGTTCGAGATCGACGCCGACACGTGCGGCGCGGGCTCGAAGCCGTTGAACGTCGCACCACCCTTGAAGTCGACGACGACGAAGTTCAGCATCGACGACGAGTGGGTGGCCATCAGGCCCAGCACGATGGTGCGCAGGAACTCGGACTTACCGGAACCGGTCGAACCGATGCACAGCCCGTGCGGGCCCATGCCGCCGGAGGCGGTCTCCTTGATGTCCAGGTGCACGATCTCGCCCTGCTCACCAGGGCCGATCGCGACGCGGTACAGGTCGTCGCGCGACCGGGGCCGCCACGCCTCGTTGAGGTCGAAGGTGACGACGTCACCGGCCAGCCCCAACTGCTCAATGTAGTTCAGCGGCGTGGTCAGCGGCTCGTAGCCGCCGCTGTCGGCGTCGGAGGCGGAAACGCCGCCGGCGACCCGGTACGGGGCCATCTGGCGGGCCAGCGAGGTGGCCTCCTCCATGGTCAGCGAGTCCGGCTTGCCGAACCACTCCACACCGGACCCGCCGCGGGCACCGATGCGGTCCTCCTCGACGACCATCCGCATGCCGCGGCGCGCGGTGAGCTGTCCGAGCAGGTCGGACAGGTCGATCATGGTGACGCCGGCCAGGCCGCCCTCGACGTAGAGCGCCTCTTCGCGGCTGATCTCGGCGTCATCGATGATGATCACGATGTGCGGCTGGCCGTCCGGCGGCGCCGCGTTGCGCTGGAAGCGCGGCCGATCGGCCAGCTGCTCGGCGAGCATCTGCTCGAGGACGCCCAGCGAACCGGCCATCAAACGCATCTGGCCGATGCCGTCGGTCTCGGTCGGGTGCTGCGCGTGCGGCAGCCACTTCACCCAGTCCCACTCCGTGCGCGCGCGGCCGCTGCTGGCGACCGCGATCATCACGTCGTCGGGGGTGTGGAAAGTGGCCAGCTGGCACACGATCGCGCGGGCCAGGCCGCGCACCAGTTCCCGGTCGCCCTGCAGGCCGACGGCGGCGAAGCCGCGCAGCGAGGTCGCGATCGGCAGTTCCGGCACCAGCGAGTGGGCGCGCACGAAGCGGCGCAGCGCCAGCGTGGTGATCGGCTCCAGCTCGTCGACGGGGCCGGTCTGCGGCGGCACCAGGCGGGTTTCGAGCCGCTGCGAACCACGGCCGACCCGGACCTGGCAGAAGTCGTTGTCGTTGGGACGGCGCTCCCACATCCGCCGACTGCCCGCGGCCAGCGACCACAGGGTCTGCGGGTCGGGGTGCACCCACTCGCGCGCCAGGCGCTGCTCGTCGGCCGCCTCCCGCGCGCGGTCCCGCATCTGACCGAGGTACCGCAGGTAGTCCTTGCGGTCCTCGTTCATCTCGGCCTTCTTCTGACTGCCGTCCTTGCCACCGCCGGCCATCATCCCGAACGTTGAGATGAGCATCATCATCGGCATCATCATCATCATCGGGTTGTCCTTGGCCCGCTGGAGCATGAAGACCATCATCCCCAGCGAGGCCACGATCATGACGCCCGGCAAGACCTTCTGGACGATGTTGCCCGGAATCGTCCGCGGGATCTCCGGCGGTGGTTCGAGGTGCACCTCCCCGCCCGGTGGCCTGGGAGCGGCCAGGCGTGGCGTTCGCTTGAACTGCAGCGTGCTCACCGGACGCAACAACCTTTCCGTGTCAAACGTGCTCTCGAATGTGTCGCAGCCAGCATTCTGCATCGCCGCAACACCGCCGGCGCCGGGGAGCGAGTCGGGCGTGACCAACCAGATATGAAGTAGTTGGCACGAGTTCGACCAAACCTGTCACCCGTCGACGGTCGGTGTGGCCATACTAGGGGCGCTCTTCGACCGGGCGGGTGGGTTTCGGAAGAAAAACCGGCCTTGGTTGGATCGAGCCCAGCGACACAAACGAAGCAAGGCAATCAACCTCAGGGAGTAGGGGGCCCAAGTGGCGACCGGTACCACGGTGTTCAGCCGCGTGACGGTGGTGGCGCCTACAACTCGCATCGACCTGGCGCTTCCCGCCGACGTAGCGGTGGCCGATCTGTTGCCGATGGTGCTGGACATGGCCCGCGGGATCACCCCGGACGGCGGTTCCCGGCACGGCGGCTGGTGCCTGGCCAAGCTCGGGGAGAGCCAGCCCCTCGACCCGAGCCAGACGCTGTCCTCGCAGGGAATCGTCGACGGCGACATGTTGCAGTTGCGGCGCCGATCGGACGACCCACCGCCGCCGCTGTACGACGACGTCGTCGACGCACTCGCGGAAGCGGAACCGGGTAGCTACCGGCCGTGGACGAAGGAAACCGCGGCCAAGATCGGGCACGCGGCCGGCGCGCTGGCGCTCATCGGCGCGGCCGTCGCATTGGGACTCGCGGGCCCGGCCGGGCTGCTGCACCCCACCATGGAGGGCACCGCGCCGATCGTCTACCAGATCGTGGCCGCCGTGACGGCGGTCGTGGTGGCGATCTTCGCGACCGGCGTCGGGTCGATCGTGACCCGCGCCTACGCGGCCTCCACCACCGGCACGGTGATCGCCGCCGCCGGCGGTCTGCCGATGGCGTTCGTAGCCGGCTTCAACATCGTGCCGGGCAACGCGCTCGAACCGCGGTTGCTGCTGGCAAGCGCGCTGATGCTGATCTTCGCGGCGGTGTCGATCATGGTGATCGGCGCGGGCATCGTCACCTTCATCGCGGCCGCCACGGCGGCGGCGTTCGGCACCATCGCCTTCCTCGTCGCGACCCTTGTGGACGCCGCGACCACCGCGGGCATCGCCGCGGGCGCCGCGGCCGTCGGCCTGGCGGGCATCTCGCTGCTGCCGCGCATCACCATCCAGCTCGCCAAGCTGCCGCTGCCGCACGTGCCGGGCAGCGCCGAGGACCTCAAGGAAGACACCGGGTTCCCGGACTACCGGATGATCGAGCGGCAGACCGGCCTGGCCCACCAGTACATGACCGGCCTGATCATCGGCTGTGGCGTGGTCGCCGCGCTCGGCTCGATCCTCGCGGCCGCGGCCAGCATCTGGGGCGCGGTGTTCGCCATCGTCGTCTCGGCGGTCCTGCTGCTGCGCGGCCGCAACTACGCCAACGGCAGCCAGGCGATCGCGCTGCTGCTGAGCGGTCTGCTCTCGTCGCTGGGCGTCACCATCGGACTGCTCGTGCAGGTCGCGCAGTGGCCGCTGGCCGTCGCCTGGGTGTTCCCGCCGCTGCTGCTGCTCGGCATCCTGTCGATCGTCTTCGGCGTGGTGTTCCCGAACCGCCGGTTCTCGCCGGTGCAGCGCCGCATGGTGGACATCCTGGAAGCCGTCCTGATCGCACTGGTGCTGCCGCTGGCACTGGCCGCCATGGACCTCTACATGATGATCCGCGACCTCAACCTGAACTTCTTCTGAGGGGCAGCGTGATGCGCTCTAGGACCTTCCGCTCCCGCGGCGGGCTGCGCGGATTCGCGCTGCTCGCCGCGGCGGGCACGCTGGCGCTGGGCGGTCCGACGGCACCTGCGGTCGCGCAGACCGTCGGCCCGCCGCGACTGGATCCGTCCCAATTGGCCAGTCACTCGCTGCAGTCGTTCAACTATCCGCAGAAGCAGGGCTGCATGCGGGGCAACAGCGGCAACTCCGTGATCGAGGAGAAGCCGTGGAGCCAGCTGGTGCTCGGCTTCGAGCGGGCCCACGACGAGGGCCTGCGCGGTTCCGGGCAGACGGTGGCAGTCATCGACACCGGTGTGAACGCTTCGCATCCGCTGTTGCGCGGCAAGGTCCAGAACGGCGGAAGCAGCGTTCCGGACGGTGGCGGGGACAAGGACTGTGACGGGCACGGCACGATCGTGGCGGGCATCATCGCGGCGGGCTCCGACCCGTCCGGCAAGATGGGCTACGTCGGCGTCGCACCTGATGCCTCGATCTTGTCGATCCGGCAGTCCTCCAAGCTGTTCGTCAACGAGGCCGACAACGCCACGATCGGCAACACCGACACGATGGCGCAGGCCATCAACATCGCGGTGGACCGGGGCGCGAGCGTCATCAACATCTCGCAGTCGTCCTGCCAGTCGATCGCGCAGGCCAGCAACTACAACGACTACGGCAACCAAAGGCTGCACAACGCGGTCAAGACCGCGTATGAACGCAACGTCGTGGTCGTCGTGGCGGCCGGGAACACCGGCGAGGCCTGCCAGAAGAACGCGTCCGGTAGCCCGACGACCGCAGTGCTGCCGGCCTGGTTCGACGAGTACGTGCTCACCGTCGCCTCGGTGAACCAGCAGGGTGCGCCGTCGGAGTTCACGGTGCCGGGTCCGTGGGTGGACGTGGCCGCGCCGGGCGAGAACCTGGTCGCGCTCGACCCCGGCGTCGGCGGCCAAGGACTGGCCAGCCAGATCGCCACGGGCGAGAACGGCCAGCCGGGCCCGATCCAGGGCACCAGCTTCGCCTCGCCATACGTGGCCGGGCTGGCGGTGCTGATCAAGGAGAAGTACCCGAACCTGACCGCCGGGCAGATCATGGACCGGATCAAGGAGACTTCTCTGCACCCGGGCGGCATCAACGGGCGCAACGACATCGTCGGCTACGGCATGGTCGACCCGGCCGCGGCGCTGGCGGACGTGGTGCCCGCCGAGTGGGGCAAGCAGGCGCCGCCGCCGAAGCCGACGAAGCTGGACGCGGATGTGATTCCGCAGAAGGACTACCCGGCCCTGATCATCGCCCTGGGCGGTGCCGGAGCGGGAGTCGCGGGGATCATCTTCACGGCGTTCCTGATCAACGCGGTGCGCAGCGTCCGGGCGAGGGCCCGAGGCGACCGCTGAGCAACACGACGAAACGGCCCGGTGTCCACTTCGGACACCGGGCCGTTTCACGTCAGCGTCAGCCCAGCGTGCCGAGCAACGCCATCGCGCCGATCACCACCGCTGCGAACGCGATTCGCCGGGCCGGCGGGCGGGGTGCGGCGCGCAGCTCCTGCCAGCCCAGCGACACCAAGGCCACCGCGAGTCCGGTGAGCGCGATCACCGAAAGCGCGGTGGTCCCCTTCAGGACACCGATCGGCAGTGCTGCCATCAGGCCCAACGCCACCGCCCGGAACGGCCCGAGGACACCGGCGCGCCAGGCGCCGAAGGCCAGCACCACCCAACCGGCCATGATCGCCGGGTTCAGCGCGCTCATCACGTGGTAGGCGCCGTACGCGTCGCCCACCAGGCTCGTCGCGGATGCCACTCCCCGCAGATCGGCCAGCTGGAACGCCAGGTGGTCGATGCCCGCGTGGAAGACGCGGGCGAAAAGACCGAAGGCGGTCAGCATCCCGCCCCAGAGCGCCCAGCCGGGACGGCTCCCGCCGATCCGCTGCGCGAGCAGCACGACTCCCGGCCACAGCACCACGTCGCCGATCAGGAACGCGCTGTACGCGACCGCGATCAGGGCCGGTTCGGCGGCGTACGCGGCGAGCTGGTCCGGGAAGAAGAAGTTGTGCCCGGCCCGGAGCAGGGCCCCGACCAGCATGAACAGCGGGCCGAGGACCAGCGCCAGCCCACCGGGCCAGGCACCGGGGAAACGAGTGTGCGTCATGCGGTGAACGATCGGCCCCGGCGCCCGTCCGGGCATCGGACCGGGGTCCGGACTTTCCCGTCATACCCGGGTATGACGGGCGCCGAGAACTCGCACACCTCGGTCGGACGACCTCCGCCGACCGCGCGATTAGTGTCGCGCTGTGCTCGGCAACCGCCTCGTTCTCCTCGATGCCGTCCTGGGCGTGGCGATCAGCGCCGCATACGTCTCCTTCGCGATGCAGGACGGCTCGGACGGGCTGCCGGTCTTCACCGGCCCGGCCTGGCTCGGCTGGCTGATCGCGGCAGCGGTCGGCCTCCCCGTCGCGGTGCGCGGCAGGTGGCCGCTGCCGGTCCTCGCCGTCGTGCTGGTGGCCACGACCGCGGCCACGTTGCTCGACATCACCCGCGAACCCTGCATCTCCACCGCCCTCGCCCTGCACGCCGTGGGACGTTCCGAGCCGCTGCGGCGATCAGCACCCGCCGTGGTCACCGCATTGCTGACCGTCGCAATCGGACTGTTCCTGGGCGAGGCCGTGTTCACTCCCACCGGGAACGTCGCCGACATCGCCGGGCTGGTCGGCGCCGTCTGGCTGCTGGCCGGTGGTGCTTGGGGGCTCGGCGCGCACTTCCGGCAGCGCGACGCCTTCGCCGAACGCGAGATCCGGCGCGTCCGCGCCGAGGAGCGGCTGCGGATCGCGCGGGAGATGCACGACATCGTCTCGCACAACCTCAGCCTGATCGCGGTGCAGGCCGGTGTCGCCAACCACATCGCCGAGCAGCGGCCCGCCGAAGCCCGGGAAGCACTGCGCGGCATCGAGGAGGCCAGCCGCAGCGCGTTGCTGGAGATGCGCGGCATGCTCGGGGTGCTCCGATCCGCCGAACCACTGCCCCACGAACCCGTTCCGGGCCTTGCTGCGCTGCGCGAACTCGCCGATCGCGCGATCGCCGCCGGGGTCTTTGTCGACCTGGAGATCACCGGGACCGGGCACCCGCCCGCCGGGGTGGAGCTCGCGGCCTACCGGATCGTGCAGGAGTCGCTCACCAACGCCGTCAAGCACGCCGCTCCGGCTCGCTGCACCGTTCGCGTCGATGTCGGCGCGGATGCGGTCGGGGTGCACGTCGTGGACGACGGAACGCGGGCTGGTCGGCCCGGCGGCGGGCACGGCCTGGTGGGGATGCGGGAGCGGGTGATGATGTACGGCGGCGAGTTCACCGCCGGGCCTCGCCCCGGTGGCGGATTCGGCGTCACGGCCCGGCTGCCCTGCGGGAAGGGGGAACACAGGTGACCATCCGCGTGCTCGTCGTGGACGACCAGGCGTTGGTGCGCGGCAGCTTCCGGCTGCTCGTCGACACCGCCCCCGGCCTCTCCGCCGTCGGGGAAGCCGCGACCGGTGAGGAGGCCGTCACGGTGGCCCGGCGGGTTCGGCCGGACGTGGTGCTGATGGACGTCCGGATGCCGGACGTGGACGGCATCGAGGCGACCCGGCGGATCTGCGGCGATCCCGGGCTTCCCGGCGTGCGGGTGCTGATCCTCACCACGTTCGACCTGGACGAGTACGTGTACGCGGCATTGCGCGCCGGGGCCAGCGGATTCCTGCTCAAGGACACCCCGCCGGCCGACCTGCTCACCGCTGTCCGGGTGGTCGCGGCCGGCGACGGGCTCCTGGCGCCTTCGGTGACCCGGCGGCTGATCGCGGAGTTCGCCC
Organism: Saccharopolyspora sp. NPDC045839; assembly: GCF_056431645.1. NCBI lineage: Bacteria > Bacillati > Actinomycetota > Actinomycetes > Pseudonocardiales > Pseudonocardiaceae > Saccharopolyspora > Saccharopolyspora sp. NPDC045839. Next base: position 70,062 of record NZ_JBWKKH010000028.1, on the reverse strand, counting down.
GGCGCCCGGAACCGCCCGGTGCCCCGGCCCGCGCCCTTCGATCGCTGACCGGCCGGGAACTCGAGGTGCTCGTCCTGGTGGCCCGCGGGCTGTCCAACGCGGAACTGGCCGAGCACCTCCACCTGACCATGCCGACCGTGAAGACCCACATCGGCCGCCTGCTCGCCAAACTGCACGCCCGGGACCGGGCCCAGCTCGTCATCGCGGCCTACGAAACCGGCCTGGTCACGCCCACAACCCCGCGCTGAACCCCGCCCGATCACGGGTCGCAGCAGTGCTTTGCACTCACCGGCCGGGAGCGCTTTGTTGCCGCAGAGGTTGCTCCGGATGCGGTAGCGGCGGGCTTCTGCCCGTGAAGTGGCGAGACCGCTTCGCGGCCGCGCGGGGCGTCGTTTTCGCGCGAAACCGTCATCCCGCAGGCGTGGCGAACGCCGCTTTCGCGCGAAAACGGCGTTCTGGACAACCCCGAACATCCTCCGCTGCGGCCCAATCCGCTCACGACCCCGGGCCACGCAAGCGCTCCGCGAGCGGCAGATCGCGAAGCGCGAGGGTCTAGTCCCGACGCTTCGGCGGCGGGGCGTCGCCCACGGACGCCGTACCGGTCTTGGGCTTCGGCGGTGGGGCGTCGTCCACAGAATCCGTACCGGTCTTCGGCTTCGACGGCGGGGCGTCGCCCACAGAATCCGTACCGATCTTGAACTTCGGCGACGGAGCCTCAACCAGGGGTGCCGTCTTCGGCTTCGGGGGCGGGGCGTCTCCCGCGGATGCCGTGCCGGGCTTCGGCTTCGGCGACGGGGCGTCGCCGACCGACGACGTACCGGTCTTGAACTTCGGCGATGGAGCGTCCACGAATGCCGTCTTCGGCTTCGGCGACGGAGCATCGCCCACAGACGCCGTGCCGGTCTTGGGCTTCGGCTGTGGGGCGTCGCCGACCGATGACGTGGCCGGTTTCGGGGTTTCGGGCTGCTTGGGGTGCAGGGCATCCGCGATCGACGGGCGCGGCGGCGTCGGCTCGATGATCGTCGGGACACCCCGCCTCGGCGTCGACTGCGACGTCGTCGGCTTGGCCGGCTCCGGCTTGTCCCGCTGAGTTTCGCCGAAGACCGGCGGGGCCGCGTCCGGCGGCGTGCCGAACAGCTCCTCCGGCTTGCTCTTCAGGCGGGACTGGTTCTTGCGCTCCTGGCCCCCGCCCTGGCCGCCGGCCATCCCGCCCATCATGCCCATCGGCATCATGCCGCCGTACATGCCACCGGCCGCGGCGCCACCCGCCGCGGCCGCGCCACCTGCGGCGGCAGCGGCCGCAGGCGGAATCGCCGAAGGCTCCCCGGCCCGCGTGGTGTCGCCCGGGGTGAGCTCCTGCTCGGCACCTCCGGCAGCCGCGGTGCCCGAAGCGCCCACCGCGCCACCGCCACCACCGGCAGAACCGCCGCCAGCGCCACCGGCCGGTTCGCCGCCACCGGACGCGCCGCCACCACCGGCAGCAGCCGGTTCGGCCGCGGCCGGATCGGCGGGCGCCGGAGCGGCCGGGGCGTTGAAGTCCCAGGCCTCGGCGGGCATCCGGTGTTCGAGCTTCGCCGGACCCGCCGAGCGGCCCGCGGCCACGTCGTCGCAGAACCGGGCGAACGCGCGATAACTGTCCGAAATGGACTCCGTCAGTTCCTGCGTGGGCTGCGCCAGCTCCGCGAGGTGCTTGCGCGCCCGCTTGTGGCCGTCCTCCGGCTCCAGCAGCGCGGCGGACACCGAGTCCGCCGCCTCCGCGACCAGCGCGCCCAGGTCATCGAACTGCGCCTGCAGGGCCTCCACCGTGTGATCCAGCACATCCGCCAGCGCGCGCATCGTGTCGACCAGGTCGTGGCCCGCCACGCCGACCTCGCGGATGTGCCCGAGGAACGCGTCGGCGTCCTTGCCCTGCCAGGCCGAATCGATCCCGCCGAGCTTGCCCTGCACGCCTTCCGCGGCGTGCTCGATGCTTTCCGCGCCCTCGCGCCAGACCCGCGCGGCTTCGAGCAGTTCCTCGTGGCGACCGACCAGTTCGGCGAGGTCGGCGGGGATCGAGTTCTCGAAGTCCAGCTCGTCGGCGACGCGGGACAGGTAGTCGAGGTGTTCGGCCACCTCGGGGCTCTTGGCCATGATCACGCCTCCTGCTTCCGGAACTCGACGGCGCTGTCGTCGTCGCCACCGCTGTGGAAGTCCACGACCTCGCCCAGCTCGTCACCGGCCCGGGTCAGCGTCTCCCCCGCTCGTCGGCTCTGGTCCAGCAGCAGCTCGCAAAGCCGTTGGTACGCCTCGGCAGCGCCCGCCTCGCGGCCGAGCGCGCCGAAGGCCTCCGGCGCCAGTTCGGCGGCCGCCACGGCCGGCTGCGCGGCCGCTATCTCCTCGCCGGCGGCGCGCACCTCGCGCGCGCACGTCGCCAGCCATTCGACGTCGATCCGGATCCCCGACATCCGGCACCTCCCACGTTGGTCGCTCTCAAGCGTTTGTCTTTCAAGCGGCGCAGCCGCTCAGCCCGCCTGCGCTACCGGCACCGCCGCGCAGGACGAGTTCGGAGACCGCTTCTAAAGACGATCCGCCCGCAGCTCACCGTGGGCTGCGGGCGGATCGCTTGTTCCTCGGACGTTCGAGCCGACCAGTTCGGTTCCCGGTTTCGTGAGTGGTTGTGGTCGCCGGAGCGGCCACGACCACTCACGACCGTCAGCTACCTACCTGGACGCCTCCGGCTTGCTGCTGTTGCTGCGGGTTCTGCGGCGGGCGGTTCACCCCGCCCGGCCCCACCGGGACCGAGTCGTAGGTCAGGCTCGCGTTCGCCGGGTCGAGGAAGTCGCCCTTCGGCAGCACCCGCATCAGCCAGGACGGCCCGGCCTTGATGTCCCCGGCACCACCGATCACGCCGAGTCCCTGCGCGGTCGCGACGTCCTTGATGCCGAACTGCACGCCCTGGTCGGAAACCAGGAAGATCGGGCCGCTGTCCGCGCCCGCCTCGTTCGACGCGCCGCGCACCACGGCCGCCTTGCCCGGCGGCATGTAGAAGTAGTCGACGTTCTGCCCGGCGCCGTCGTACTGGGCCAGCTTCACCGGCGGCTTCGCCGTCGGCGAGCCCTTGTGCACGGTCACCGTGATGTTCTGGTCACCGTTGACGTTCTTCCAGCTCAGGCAGGACGTGTCGGACTGCTGGAACGTGACCGGGGTCGGCACCGCCATCGGGAAGCCCGACAGGTTCAGCTGCTCGGAGGTTTCCGCCAGCTGGGCGTCGGTGACCGCACCGGTCGCGTTCGGGACGTCCTGGCTGTTCGTCTTCGACGCGTGCAGCACGGCCGCCGCGCCCTCGCTGATCTCCTGCTTCCCGCTCGGCAGCAGCAGGAAGAACTGGTCCGGCTGGCCGGGCACGGTGCGCTTGACCACGTCACCGGCCTGGTAGCGGGACATGTAGCTCAACTGCGTGCCCTCGTTGGGAACGGTGGGCACCTGCAGCGCGGGCACCTCCGGGATCGCGTTCAGCATGTTCGTGCTGATCGTCCGCGGGGTGGCGCCCCGCAGCCGGAAGATGTCCATGACGGTGGTCTCCGTCTGGTCGACCTGCGACTTGACCACGTGGGTGTGCGCGCGACCCGGCAGGTCCTTCACGCGGTAGACGAGGTATTCCTGGCCGGACGTCTGGTCCTTGACGTACAGCGACTGGTTCGGCGCGATCTCCGTGCCGTGGTTGCCGTCACCGCCGATGACCGTCGTCTCCACCTTCGCCGACGCCTCGACGCGGGCGCTGCTGAGGGTGTCCCGGACCTGGCCGACATCGCAGATCGCCCAGGACGGCTCCGCGACGTTCTTCGCGTCCGGCAGGTAGGTCGGGGCGTTGACCATGCCGGTCAGCGCGCCGCGCGGGAAGTCCGCCAGCGCGGCCTGCTTCACCGTCGTGGTCGGCACCGGGCCGCCGCCCTGGCCGCCGCCCTGGGCCATGACCAGCAGCTTCGCCGATGCCATGTTCATCATCGGAATCAGCCGCTTCTGGGCCTGCTGGTCGGAAGTGACGACGAAAACGCTGCCGCTTTCCTTCGCGATGATGATCGACCCCGGTTCCGGCACCGAACCCTTGCCGCCGAAAAGACCCCAAACCAGGAAACCGATCATGCCGATCGCGGCGAGCACCGCGCCGGCGACCGTGGCCCGCTTGTGCGAGCCCATCGGATCGTGGAGCATCACCGCGTCTTTGCGCACCAGCGCCGACTCCATGCGGCGCAGCACGAACCGATACGCCTGAACCTGTGACTTCGTTGTGGGTGTTGATGCCATTCTTCGCCTACAGCTCTCCCGTCCGAGGTACGGTTTCGCAGGATAGTCGCAGAGAGATACCGAATGGGTGCGGTTCGACCGAGTCCGTCAGTATTCTCGTCAGGCGGCTGACTCCAGAACGCGTCCCAGCGCGCTGTGCGCCGCACCAACCTGCGAGGGGGAGAGACCGAACGGATGTCCGTGACCACACAACATCCGGCCCAGCCGACTGCTCCCGGGCCCGCCAATCCGCCCCGCGCTCGAATTCGCGCGCGCCGTCGGCGGATCAACGGCGTGACGCTCGGCGGCATTCCGGCGGCCAACATCGTGCTCATCGAGGTCGGCCTCGCCATCGGCCTGATCCTCTTCCTGATCGACCAGATGCTGCTGCCGGTGAGCGCGGGCGTGGCGGTGCTGGCGATCATCATCGCGCTGCTGCGGCGGCGCGGCCGGTGGTTCACGCAGTGGTTCGGGCTGGTGCTCGAATACCGCGGCCGCAACCACACCCGCGTTTCCCAGCCGGCCAGCGTCGACGCGATGGAACCGGCTGAGGACAAGGACGGCGACGGCATCATCGGCCCGGACGAGAACCACCGGGTCGCGCTGCTGCGCCTGGTCGTCGAGGACCTGGTGATCTCCCGCGCTCAGGACCACGACCGCAACCCGGTCGGGATGTCCTGGCACAAGGGCAAGTGGACCGCGGTGCTGATGGCCGAGCCGTCGCCGTCGCTGCTGAACCCCATCGAGGACACGCCGAACCTGCCGCTGGGCGTGCTGACGCCGTGCCTGGAGGACCGCGGCGTGGTGCTCGACGCGATCCAGGTCATCTGGCACTGCTACCCGGGAAGCGCGGCGCTGCCGTCGAATTCCCCGGCGCTGAACTCCTACCTCGAGGTCCAGGGCCGGCTGCCCGCGGCGGCGCGGCGCACCACCTGGATCGCGGTGCGGCTGGACCCGCAGCGCTGCGCCAAGGCGATCGGCGAGCGCGGCGGCGGCATCCTCGGCGCGCAGCGGGCACTCATCGGCGCGCTGTCCCGAGTGCGCAACGCGCTGGAGCGCAGCGGCATTCCGACCCGCCCGCTGGACCCGGACGAGCTGCTGCAGGCCGGGATTTCCTCGGCAGAACTGCACAACGTGCTCGGTTCGCAGCGGCCCGTGGGCCTCAAGGAGCGGTGGGACGGCGTGACCGCGGGTGGCGTCGGCCACTCCAGCTACGCCATCACCAGCTGGCCGAACCAGATGAACGACAGCCTCAACGTGCTCACCGGGATCCGCGCGCTGTCCACCAGCATCGCGCTGTCGATCTCACCGGTCGGCGAGGCAGGCGAGGTCGGGCTGCGCGGCCTGGTCCGGGTCAGCGCCCGAACCCCCGCCGAACTCGACACCGCAGACGAGCGGCTGAAGGCGATCAGCGGCCGCATCGGCCTGACCCTGACCCCGCTGCGCGGCTCGCAACTGGCCGGCTACGCGGCGACGCTGCCGCTCGGAGGTGCGGCATGAGCCGAAGCAGAACCATCGACGTGCCGGGCAGCCGCGGCGCGGCACCGGAATTCCTGGTCACTCCGGAAACCCTGGACGCGATCAGCCCGTCCGCCGACCGCGGCGGCGTGATCATCGGCTCGGACCCGCAGGGCAACGCGCAGGCCGCGTCGATGCTGCGGCCGAACCCGACCCGCATGGTCACCGTCGGCGGCCTGTACCTCGCTCGGCAGCTGGCGCTGCGCGCGATGGCCACCGGCGCGTGGGTGATCGTCGCCACCGGGCGGCCGGCGGCGTGGAAGATGCTGGAGCGGGCGGCCGGCCAGACCCCGGACGGGAAGCCGGTGCCGCTGGTGCAGATCCGGCGGCTGGCGCCGTTCGACCTGCCTCGGTCCACTGAGGACACCCCGCTGCTGGTGATCCACGACGGCGGCGCGGTGCCGCAGGAACTGTTCCCGCCGCGCGCGCCGTGGCAGACGACCATGTACGTGCTGCCCTACCTGCACCCGCAGGTCAGCAGCGGCACCGCGGCGAACACGGCGGACCTGGTGCTCCTGCAGCGCCTCCCGCTGAACCAGGCGCAGCTCGCCCAGCGCATCTGGAGCCTGCACGGCCACCAGGTCCAACAGCTCACGCAGCTCAAGGACGACCAGGCGATCGCCCTCGGAAACATGACGTGGACGATGATCCGCCTGGTGACGAAGGCGATGGAACAGGAAATCCTGGGCCCGATCCGCCGAGGCGACTGAACCGGCAGAACGAAGAAGCCCCGACCGGATGAACCGGTCGGGGCTTCTTCGTTTCCGGCACTGGACATCGCGAGTAGTAATAGCCCCTACGTCAACTCGAAACGAATACGAGCCACGTAGATTCAGGACGACTCGCTCCGAGCATCCGGTCGATGACCACAAGTCACCGACCCGTCGCCGAAAGCCAAGGCACGTCGAGACTCGGAGGGTCTCCAATTTTAGGCAAAATCGGGCGTCCCCCGAACCGCCGCCTGGACCGCGTCGACGATCCGCTGCGGCGCTTTCGCCAGGTCTTCGGCAGTCACGACGATGACGTGCCACCCGTTGGCCCGCAACCACCGAAGCCGCTGCTGATCACGCCGGAACTGCTCGGGATCCGCATGCCAGGCGCCGTCGTACTCGACCAGCACCCGCGCCTCGTCGAAGCCAAGGTCGGCCCGTAGCAGCGAGCCGTTCTCCCCAGGAATCTCCAACTGCGGCACCGGATTTAGCCCAGCCATCACGAACATGACCCGGAGAACCGACTCGGGTGGTGACTCCGCCCGGTGGTCGAGGAACTCGAAGGCCCTCCGAGCCCGGCGGATTCCGTAGTCGTGCCGCCCCTCCAGATACCTTCCGATCGTGTCCTTGTCGATCACGCCAGCGTGCAACAACATGTCGCAAAGCCCCACCGCTTGGGTCAGCGAGTTCCGCATCAGGATGTCGAGCGCCGCTCGCTCCAACGTCGCGAGGCGAACGCCGGACCACTCAATGCTCTCGAATTCGTAGTGCCGCACAGCCCAGCATCGGATTCCGTGCAGCCTCTTGCACCCCTTGACCAGCACCTCGACTGGATCCTGCGGCCGGGCCAGAGGAACGCCGTGCAGCGTCGCTGCCGACTTCCCGGTTATGACCGCTCCGGGCGGAAGCTTCATCGCCACAGCACGACATCGGAGCTCGTGCGTGAGGGTCGTTTCCGAAGTCCGGTAGACACCGTGGATCACACGGCAGTACCCCGGGTTCCTCAGGTCGTGATCGGTCAGGCCGGCCTGGAGAGCTTCGACACGGGTGAACAGGCCGGGGCATTGGCCGACGGCGAGAACGTTGATAGTCATGGATCAAAGCTGATCAATGATGATCATCGCCACAAGGCCACCGGGCGAATCTGTGGACTACCGAGCCCCCTGTGCATGGTTGCCCACCCCCGCATGGGCGAAGACGTACCAGTTTTAGGCAAAATTGGACTTCCACCAGCCCTGTGCCGTGACCTCAAGGCCCGGGTGCGGGTCTCCAATTTTAGGCAAAATCGGGGACCCACCCACTGCGGTCAGGGGAGGGTTCGCATCGCCCGGGTCTGGGTGGCCCTGGTTTCGAGCTCTTCATCCGACGGGTAGTCGATCGCCGTCAGCGTCAGGCCGTGGGCCGGGGCCACCGCCGTTGTCCGGGTGGTGGATTCCAGGAGCTTCGCCGGCCACGGCTCCGCCTTGCGGCCGTCGCCGACCATCAGGAGCGTGCCCACCAGGCTCCGGACCATCGAATGGCAGAACGCGTCCGCGCTCACGTGCGCGACGACCAGGTGCTCCGCCACCCGCTCCCACTCGAAGCGCTGGAGCTCGCGCACCGTCGTCGCACCGTCCCGCGGCTTGCAGTACGCCGCGAAGTCGTTGAGCCCCAACAACTCCTGCGCCGCGGCGTTGAGCGCCGCCACTTCCAGCGGCCGGTTCCAGGCGAGCGTGTCCCGGCGCCGCAGCGGGTCCACGCCCCACGGCGCATCCGACACCTGATACCGGTAATGCCTCCGCAGAGCCGAGAACCGCGCGTCGAACGCCGTCGGCACCACTCGTGCCCCCAGCACCCGCACGTCCGGCGGCAGGATCCGGTTCCACCGGTGGACCATCCGCCCCAGGTCCGGAATCCCCTGCTCGTCAACGGAAATCCGCCCACCACCGGCCGGGTCGTGGGGCACGACGTCGAAGTGCACGACCTGACCCGAAGCGTGCACCCCGGAGTCCGTCCGCCCCGCGACCACCACGTGCCGCGGCACCGACCGCCCCGGCGGCTGCTTCGCCAGCGCATCCTCCACCAGGCCCTGCACGGTGCGCTGGCCCGGCTGCGTCGCCCAGCCGCAGAAATCCGTTCCGTCGTAGGACAAATCGAGGCGCACGCGAACGAGCCCGCCCTCCCCAGCGGGAGCGACGGGCTCGTCCACAGCAGTACTACGTGCCTGAATCAGGACTCGTCCTTCTTCTCGGCAGCGGTGTCCTCGGCCTTGGCCTCGGTCGCCTCCGGGGCCTCAGCGGCCTCGGTGGTCTCCGCCTGAGCCTCGGTCGCCTCGGCCTTGGGGGCCTCCTCGTCCTTGGCGAACTTCGTACCGCGAGCGGCCTCCGCCTCGGTGGTGACGAGCTGCTCGGTCACCAGCGCGATGACGGCCATCTTCGCGTTGTCACCCTTGCGCGGCATCGTCTTGATGATGCGGGTGTAACCGCCGTTGCGTTCCGCGAAGTGCGGACCGATCTCCGCGAAGAGCTTGTGCACGACGTCCTTGTCGCGGATGGTCTTCATGACCTCGCGACGGTTGTGCAGGTCGCCCTTCTTGGCTTTGGTGATCAGCCGCTCGGCGATCGGCCGCAGCCGCTTCGCCTTGGCCTCGGTGGTGGTGATCCGACCGTGCTCGAACAGCGAGGTGGCCAGGTTGGCCATGATGAGCCGCTCGTGCGCCGGCGACCCGCCGAGACGCGGACCCTTGGTCGGGGTGGGCATCGGTTGCTCCTCTCAGGGCGCGCCGGTGTACCCCGGACGCGCAACACAGCTACAGCTGCTCTGTCTCCGCGTAGTCCTGACCGTCGTCGTAGCCGTTGTCCTCGACGGGCCCGACCGCGCCGACGGTGGTCTCCTCGGAGGACCAGCCTTCGGACGGGTACTCGGCCGCCGCGGCCGACGGGTCGAATCCGGGCGGGCTGTCCTTGAGCGCGAGCCCAAGGCCGGCCAGCTTCATCTTGACCTCGTCGATGGACTTCGCACCGAAGTTGCGGATGTCCAGCAGGTCGGCCTCGCTGCGCGAGACCAGCTCGCCGACGGTGTGGATGCCCTCCCGCTTGAGGCAGTTGTAGGAGCGCACCGTCAGGTCGAGGTCCTCGATCGGCATCGCGTAGGCCGCGATGGTGTCGGCTTCCGCCGGCGACGGGCCGATCTCGATGCCCTCGGCATCGATGTTGAGCTCGCGGGCGAGCCCGAACAGCTCGACGAGGGTGCGTCCCGCCGAAGCCACCGCGTCGCGCGGGGTGATCGACGGCTTGCTCTCCACGTCGAGGATCAGCTTGTCGAAGTCCGTGCGCTGCTCGACACGGGTCGCCTCGACCTTGTAGGTCACCTTCAGCACCGGCGAGTAGATCGAGTCCACCGGAATGCGGCCGATCTCGGCGCCGGTCTGCTTGTTCTGCATCGCGGGGACATAGCCACGACCACGCTCGACGACGAGCTCGATCTCCAGCTTGCCCTTCGCGTTGAGGGTGGCGATGTGCAGGTCGGGGTTGTGCACCGTGACGCCCGCCGGCGGCACGATGTCGGCCGCGGTGACCTCACCCGGACCCTGCTTGCGCAGGTACATCGTCACCGGCTCGTCTTCCTCGGAGCTGACGACCAGCTCCTTGATGTTCAGGATGACGTCGGTGACGTCTTCCTTCACACCCGGAATCGTGGTGAACTCGTGCAGCACACCGTCGATGCGCAGGCTGGTGACCGCCGCCCCCGGGATCGAGGAGAGCAGGGTACGACGCAGCGAGTTGCCGAGGGTGTAGCCGAAGCCCGGCTCCAGCGGCTCGATGACGAACCGGGAACGCGTCTCCGACACCGCCTCTTCGGACAGTGTGGGTCGCTGGGAGATGAGCACTTCGTTTTCCTTTCCTCACGACGCCCGCTATTTGACGCCGATGGAATGGCGTTGCCCGCGAAGCGCGGGCCGGTGGCGGATTCCTGCACCGCCACCGCTGGCTGCGAGCCGCCGGCGGCCGTACCCCGAAGGGAGCCGCCGGCGGGACGCGTCACTTCGAGTAGAGCTCGACGATGAGCTGCTCGGTGACCGGAGTGTCGATCTGCGCGCGCTCCGGGCGCTGGTGCACCAGGATCCGCAGGTTCGAGGGCACGACCTGCAGCCAGGCCGGAACCGGACGCTCGCCCAGGGTCTCCTTGGCGATGATGAACGGCGTGGTGCCCAGGGACTTCGGCTTGACGTCGACGATGTCCCACTTCGAAACCTGGAAGCTGGGGACGTTCACCTTCTTGCCGTTGACCGTGAAGTGGCCGTGGCTGACCAGCTGACGCGCCATGCGGCGGGTGCGGGCCAGGCCGGCCCGGTACACGACGTTGTCGAGCCGGGACTCCAGCAGCTGCAGGAGGTTGTCACCCGTCTTGCCGGGGCGCCGGTTGGCGTTCTCGTAGTACGAGCGGAACTGGCGCTCCAGCACACCGTAGGTGAACTTCGCCTTCTGCTTCTCCTGGAGCTGCAGCAGGTACTCGGTTTCCTTGATGCGCGCGCGACCGTGCTGACCCGGGGGGTACGGACGGCGCTCGAACGCCTGGTCACCACCGACGAGGTCAACCTTGAGACGGCGGGACTTGCGGGTCGCGGGACCGGTATAACGTGCCATCTTTGTCTACTCCTTCCCGCGCCTCAGACCCGACGCCGCTTCGGCGGCCGGCAGCCGTTGTGCGGCTGCGGGGTCACGTCCTGGATGGTGCCGACCTCAAGACCGGCGGCCTGCAGCGACCGGATCGCCGTCTCGCGGCCCGAACCCGGACCCTTGACGAAGACGTCGACCTTCTTCATGCCGTGTTCGGCGGCCTTGCGGGCCGCGTTCTCGGCGGCCATCTGCGCGGCGAACGGGGTGGACTTGCGAGAGCCCTTGAACCCGACGTGGCCGGCGGAGGCCCAGGCGATCACCGCACCGGTGGGGTCGGTGATCGAAACGATGGTGTTGTTGAACGTGCTCTTGATGTGCGCCTGGCCGTGAGCGACGTTCTTCTTTTCCTTGCGCCGCACCTTCTTGACGGCGCCAGCGCGAGACTTGGGTGGCATGGCTTTAGCTGACTCCTAGCGAGGCTTACTTCTTCCCGGCCTTCTTCTTGCCGGCGACCGTCTTCTTCGGCCCCTTGCGGGTACGGGCGTTGGTCTTCGTCCGCTGCCCGTGAACCGGCAGGTGCCGGCGGTGCCGAAGCCCCGCGTAGCAGCCGATCTCGATCTTCCGGCGGATGTCGGCCTGGACCTCGCGGCGGAGGTCACCCTCGACCCGGTAGCTGCTCTCGATGTAGTCGCGCAGCTTGGTCAGCTGCTCGTCATCGAGGTCGCGCGGGCGGGCGTCGGGCGAGATTCCGGTCGCGGAGAGGATCTCCTTCGACCGGGTCTTGCCGATCCCGTAGATGTAGGTGAGCGCGATCGCCATGCGCTTTTCGCGCGGCAGATCAACGCCGACGACCCGTGCCATCTGGCCGGTTCTCCTTCGTTTTTCCAGGTCTGCTCCCTTGCCGCCCCCGCAACTGGTGCGGAGCCCCGGCCTGGTCCGGGGGTCAGTCGGCCCGCGTTAGGCCGACAGGTCAAGGGAGTTCTTCTCAATCCTTGCGACGCTGTGCTGCGCTCAGCCCTGACGCTGCTTGTGACGGGCGTTGTCGCAGATCACCAGCACCCGCCCATGACGGCGGATGACCTGGCACTTGTCGCAGATTCGCTTCACACTCGGCTGGACCTTCACGGTCGTGCTCTCCTGCTCGGACGCGTGTCCGGTCACCCGGACACCGTGGAGGTCACTTGTAGCGGTAGACGATGCGCCCACGGGAAAGGTCGTACGGCGAGAGCTCCACCACGACCCGGTCCTCGGGCAGGATGCGGATGTAGTGCTGACGCATCTTGCCACTGATGTGTGCGAGGACCTTGTGGCCGTTCTCCAACTCGACACGGAACATCGCGTTGGGAAGCGGTTCGATCACCCGACCCTCGACCTCAATGGCCCCGTCTTTCTTGCCCATGTCCTCCGCGTTTCGTGACGGTGACGGTTTGCGGACCTAAGTCCCGCCGCGTGCACCGGAGGCCCCGGCACCCACGACGGGCACACCGCAGCCCGGCCCGAAACACCGATGACGACCCGATCCGGATGTTCGGAAGCGGATACCCAGGCACAACGAACCGGCGCTACGAGTGCGCCGATGTTCCACTGTACGCCCCGCCGATCGGGCACTCCACATCGGGGCAGCTCAACGCCGCCCTGGTTACTCCGCGCAACACTGATGTCACGCTGCACCACTGCGGCGGGTTGCGTGGGCGCTCCGAGCCTCACTACGTTCGATCACGCTCGACACCGGGGTCGAGGCCGACGCCGTGGGACAACCGAGGAGAAGCGTGACACCCCAGCAGGACCAGCAGATCGGCAAGGTCGGGCAGAACACGACCAGCAAGCTGGACGAGTACCGGACCTTCTTCCAGACCGCGGTGCGCAACCCCAGGATGGTCGGGGCGGCGACTCCGACGTCCGCCGCCGTCGCCGCCACGGTGGCCCAGGTGGTGCCGACCACCGGCACTCCGGTCGTGGTCGAGCTCGGTCCCGGGACCGGCTCGTTGAGCGACGGCATCCACCGCCGGCTGCCCACGGGCGCCCGGCACGTCGGGATCGAGCTCGGCGAAGGCATGGTCGAGCACCTGCGGACCCACAAGCCGTGGATGGAGATCGTGCACGGCGACGCGAGCGACCTGCTCGCGCTGCTGGACAAGCACAACATCGACCGCGTCGACGCCGTCATCAGCAGCATCCCGTGGTCGCTGCTGCCGAGCGACGCGCAGAACCACATCCTGCGCCAGGCCGCCGAGGCGCTCGCCCCGCAGGGTGCGTTCACGGCGCTGACCTACCTGCCGGCCGACCAGACGCCGGGCGGCCGCCGCTTCCGCGCCCGCCTCGCGCAGACGTTCGACGAGATCATCACCCACACCACCTGGCGCAACATCCCGCCGATCCTGCACTACATCTGCCGCCGGCCCCTGCGCTGAGACCCTGACCGGGGGTGGTTCGGGTCTCGTCCGGGGCAACCCCGGAGGCCGCCGGGCACGACGGGGGCGCAGGCTTTGCGCATGAGCGAGAGCACCCCCGCAACGCGACTTCGTGAAAACGCCCTGCCACGCGCTGCGACCCGCGGACCGCAGCGGGACGCTGCGATGGAAGCACCAGCTACCACCGCCGCGTTCGGCGAACGGGCAGGAGCAGCCGTGAGCAAGCGAAAGAAGCTGCGCGAGTACTGGACGTTCCTGAGCCGCGCGGTCCGCCGGCCGTCGACGTTCGGGGCCGTGCTGCCGACCTCCCGGCACGTCGCGGCCGCGGTGGCCACCGTGGTGCCCAGCTTCGGCACGCCGACGGTGCTGGAACTCGGCCCGGGCACCGGTGCGCTCAGCAGCCCCATCCAGCGCCGGCTGTCCGGGGGCGCGCGGCACCTCGCGGTCGAGATCGACCAGGAGATGGTCCGCTACCTGCACCGCACCAAGCCCTGGCTGGAAGTCATCGCGGGCGACGTGACGCACCTGCGCGAACTGCTGGACGCCGCCGGGGTCGACCAGGTCGACGCGGTCATCAGCAGCATCCCGTGGACCCTGCTGCCGCCGGACAAGCAGCGCGAACTGCTGGAGCAGGCGGTCTCGGTGCTGGCGCCGGGCGGGGTGTTCACCACGGTCACCTACCTGACGACGCTGTGGCGACCGTCCACCCGCGAGTTCGTGTCGGCGCTGGAGGACACCTTCGACGAGGTGCTGCCGCGCACCACGATCTGGCGGAACGTGCCCCCGGCCCGCATCTACACCTGCCGCCGGCCGAAGTGACGGCACCCCAACCCGACGCAAGTTCCATTGAAATCAGACATTCGATTTCCATTGAAATCGAACAAGTTGTCCACAGCCTGCGGCGTGTCGTGGCCCGACACGCCGCAGGACCCGATCAGTCCTCGGCGGCGGTGAGGACCCAGGGGCCGTCTTCGGTGATCGCCACCGTGTGCTCCCAGTGCGCCGCACGGGAGCCGTCGTCTGTCACGACCGTCCAGGCGTCGTCGAGCTCCTCGGTCTCCGCCGAGCCCAGCGTGAGCATCGGCTCCACCGCGATCGCCATGCCGACCCGCAGCTTCGGGCCGCGCCCGGGCTTGCCGAGGTTCGGCAGGAACGGCTCCATGTGCATCTGGGTGCCGATGCCGTGCCCGCCGTACTCGGCGATGATCCCGTACTCCAGGCCGTCGGCGTTCGCCGCCGCGCGGGCTGCGGTCTCCACCGCGTGGGAGATGTCGGTGAGCCGGTTCCCGGCCCGGACCTGCTCGATGCCGGCCCACATGCTGGCCTCGGTGGCCGCGGACAGGGCTCGGTCCTGCGCGCTGACCTCGCCGATCGCCAGCGTCACCGCGGAGTCGCCGTGCCAGCCGTCCAGGATCGCGCCGCAGTCCACCGACAGCAGGTCGCCCTCGGCGAGGACCTCGCTGCGGGACGGGATGCCGTGCACCACCTTCTCGTTCAGCGATGCGCAGATCGACGCCGGGAACCCGTGGTAGCCCTTGAACGACGGCACCGCGCCGGCGTCCCGGATCACCTGCTCCGCGACGGCGTCCAGCTCACCGGTGGTCGCACCGGGCTTCGCGTGCTCGGTCACCGCGGCCAGCGCGCGGGCGACGATCAGGCCGGCGGCACGCATCGCCTCGATCTCGCCCCGCGACTTGAGCTCGATGCCCTTACCCCGACGCAACAAGGCACTCACCTTCAGGATTCTTTCTAGGATTGCGGTTCCGGCCGGCCGCCGCTGCGACCGGCCGACCGGCTCAAGCGCGGTTGCGCAGCGCTTCCAGCGCGCGGGCCGTGATCTCCTCGATCGAGCCGACGGCGTCGATCTTGACGATCCGGTCGCTGTAGAACTCCAGCAGCGGCTCGGTCTCCGACCGGTAGACCGCCAGCCGGCGCCGGATGATGTCCTCGGTGTCGTCCGCGCGCCCACGAGCGAGCATGCGCGTGACGAGCTCTTCCTCCGGCACGTCGAACTGCAGCACCGCGGTCAGCTCCGTGCCGCGCTCGCGCAGCATCTCGGCCAGCACCTCGGCCTGCGTGGTGGTGCGCGGGTAGCCGTCGAGCAGGAAGCCCTTGGCCGCGTCGTCGTCGGAAAGGCGGTCGCGCACCATCTCGTTGGTGACCTCGTCCGGGACCAGGTCGCCGGTGTCCAGGTAGCTCTTGGCCTTCTGGCCGAGCGGAGTGGCGTTGCCGATGTTCGCGCGGAACAGATCTCCGGTGGAGATGTGCGGGACGTCCAGCTGCTCGCTGAGCACGGCTGCCTGGGTGCCCTTGCCCGCACCAGGCGGGCCGACGAGAACCAATCGCACCAAGGGTCTGCCTCCGAATCAATCCGTTCGCGCGCCAACTGCTGACGAGCTCCGCGGGCGCCCACCTGCATCGGGGCAGCCGCGCTCACACCCTACGCATGGGGCGACGCACCAGGTCGCCCCACCCGCAACAGGGGTATCCGGGCATGCGTCGACGCGCGCCCGGACCGTCCAGCCTACCGGAGGAAACCCTCGTACTTGCGCTGCGTGAGCTGGCTCTCGATTTGCTTCACGGTGTCCAGACCGACGTTGACCATGATCAGCACCGCGGTGCCGCCGAACGGGAAGTTCTGGTTCCCGCCCTGGCCACCGGTGATGCCGAGGAAGAAGTTCGGCAGGATCGCGATGATGCCCAGGTACAGCGAGCCGGGCAGCGTGATCCGGGACAGCACGAAGCTCAGGTACTCGGCGGTCGGCCGACCGGGCCGGATGCCCGGGATGAAGCCGCCGAACTTCTTCATGTCGTCCGCGCGCTCTTCCGGGTTGAACGTGATCGACACGTAGAAGTACGCGAAGAAGATGATCAGCGACATGTACAGCAGGATGTGCACCCAGCTGGACGGCGACACGATGTAGGTCTGGATGAACCGCGCCCACCAGGTGTCCTGGTTGCCGGCGAGCTGGCCGAGCAGCTGCGGCAGGTACAGCAGCGAGGAACCGAAGATGACCGGGATGACACCGGCCTGGTTCACCTTCAGCGGCAGGTACGTGGAGGTCCCGCCGTACATCCGGCGGCCGATCATGCGCTTGGCGTACTGCACCGGGATCCGGCGCTGGGCCTGCTCGATGAAGACCACGGTCGCGATGATCACGACGGCGAAGGCGCAGACCACGGCGAACACCAGGCCGCCGTGCGACTGCAGGATCGCGCCGCCCTCGGCCGGGATCCGCGAGGCGATCGAGACGAAGATCAGCAGCGACATGCCGTTGCCGATGCCGCGCTCGGTGATCAGCTCGCCCATCCACATCAGCACCGCGGCGCCGGCGGTCATGACGACCACGATGGTGATCAGGTTGAGCACCGAGTCGTCCGGGATGACCGACGTCGAGCAACCCTGGAACAGCTGGCCGCGGACCGCGAGCGCCACGATGCCGGTGCCCTGCAGGATCGCCAGCGCGATCGTCAGGTACCGCGTGTACTGGGTCAGCTTCGACTGGCCGGACTGGCCTTCCTTCTTCAGCTGCTCGAAGCGCGGGATGACCACCTGCAGCAGCTGGATGATGATGCTCGCGGTGATGTAGGGCATGATGCCCAGCGACAGCACCGACAGCTGCAGCAGCGCACCGCCGCTGAACAGGTTGAGCAGCGAATAAACGCTCTGCGAACCGCTGCCCTGGATCTCCTCGATGCACTGCTGGATGTTCGGGTACGACACCCCGGGAGCGGGGATCGTGGCACCGAGCCGGTAGAGCACGACCATGCCCAGGGTGAACAGGATCTTGCGGCGCAGGTCCGGCGTCGCCAGAGCCGAGCGGAAGGCGCCGAGCACGCGAACCTCCTGTACGCGAGCCGGTCGGAACCGGCCGGGAAAGATGCGGCAATTTCCGCAGCACCCGATGTTTACGGCACTGCCGGGGCGACTCTAGCAGGCCCTAACGCGGCCACGGACGGCGACCGAAGCCTCACTGCTGATCACGGCGTCAGCCATTGGCGAACAAAGACATTCACAATTTCCCCGAAAACCGGGAAAACCACGCGGCAGCGTTCCCGGAATCCGCGAAATCGGCAGCGTCGCAGCGCAATTCGAGGGCGCGCAAGTCCGAGTTGTCCGATCGGGAACGTCCCGCGCACTTCACCTGATCGGGAAAAGGCCGAGGGCCGGGCGACTTGTCGTCGCCCGGCCCTCGGCTGGGTTAACCGTTCTCAGCGGTCCAGCTTGGTGACCGAACCACCCGCAGCGGTGATCTTCTCCTGGGCGCTGCCGGTGAACGCGTGCGCGGTCACCTCCAGCTTGATGCCCTCCAGATCCCCGTCGCCGAGGATCTTCACGAGCTCGTTCTTCTTGACGAGACCCTTGGCGATCAGCTCGTCGATGCCGACGGTGCCGCCCTCCGGGAACGCCTGGACCAGCCGACCGATGTTCACACCCTGGTACTCGGTGCGGAAGCGGTTCTTGAAGCCCTTCAGCTTCGGGAGCCGCATGTGGATCGGCATCTGCCCACCCTCGAAGCGAGGGGAGACGTTCTTGCGAGCCTTGGTGCCCTTGGTACCGCGGCCCGCGGTCTTGCCCTTGGAGCCCTCACCGCGACCGACGCGGACCTTGTCGCGCTTGGCGCCGGGGGCCGGACGCAGGTCGTGCAGTTTGATGACCATGTCAGTCGACCTCCTCGACCGTCACCAGGTGACGGACGGCGTTGATCATGCCGCGCACGTTGGAGTCATCCGGACGCACCACGGACTGACGGATCTTGCGCAGCCCGAGGGTGCGCATGGTGTCGCGCTGGTTCTGCTTGGTGCCGACCAGACCACGCACCTGGGTGATCTTCAGCTGTGCCATGTCGATCAGGCCCCCTGCTGCGCCGCACGGGCCCGCATGATGAACGCCGGCGCGACGTCCTCGAGCGGCAGGCCGCGACGAGCCGCGACCTCCTCCGGACGCTGCAGCATCTTCAGCGCGGCGACCGTGGCGTGCACGATGTTGATCGGGTTGTCGCTGCCCAGCGACTTGCTCAGCACGTCGTGGACACCGGCGCACTCCAGCACCGCACGCACCGGGCCACCGGCGATGACACCGGTACCGGCGCTGGCCGGACGCAGCAGCACGACGCCGGCGGCGTCCTCGCCCTGCACCGGGTGGGTGATGGTGCCGCCCAGGCGCGGGACGCGGAAGAAGTTCTTCTTCGCCTCCTCAACGCCCTTGGCGATGGCCGCCGGAACTTCCTTGGCCTTGCCGTAACCGACACCGACCATGCCGTCGCCGTCGCCGACGACGACCAGCGCGGTGAAGCTGAACCGCCGGCCACCCTTGACGACCTTCGCGACGCGGTTGATGGTCACGACGCGTTCGAACTGCGGGGTCTTCTCTTGGGCCGCCCCGCCACGGCCGCCGTCGCGGCGGTCCCGGCGGTCCTTGCCGCCGGACTCCCCGCCCTCACGCCGAGTGCGTCCAGGCATCAGGCGTCCCTTCCGTTCTCGTTCTTAGCCACTTGTCAGAACTCCAGTCCGCCGTCACGGGCGGCGTCGGCCAGCGCGGCCACGCGACCGTGGTAGGCGTTACCGCCGCGGTCGAACACGACCTTGTCGATGCCGGCGTCCTTGGCACGGGCGGCGACGAGCTCGCCGACCTTCGTGGCCTTGGCCTTCTTGTCGCCCTCGAAGGCCTGGACATCGGCTTCCAGGCTGGTAGCCGAGACCAGGGTGTGGCCCTTGGTGTCGTCGATGACCTGCGCGACGATGTTGCGCAGCGAACGGGTCACGACGAGGCGCGGGCGCTCGGCGGTGCCGACGATCTTCTTGCGGATGCGCGTGTGCCGCTTGGCACGGGCAAGCCGACGCTTGGTCGAGATGTCCTTGCCCACCGGCTTGCGCTTGGTAGCTGTCGTCTCGCTCATGGTCACTTACCCGTCTTCCCGACCTTGCGGCGGATGATCTCCCCTGCGTAGCGGACACCCTTGCCCTTGTACGGGTCGGGCTTGCGCAGCTTGCGAATCCTGGCCGCGATCTCGCCGACCAGCTGCTTGTCGATGCCCTGGACCGAGAGCTTGGTCGGGCCGTCGACCGCGAACTGGATGCCTTCCGGCGGTTCGACCACGATGGGGTGGCTGTAGCCGAGGGCGAACTCGAGGTTCGACCCCTTCTGCATCACGCGGTAACCGACGCCGTGGATCTCCAGGTTCTTCTGGTATCCCTGGCTGACGCCGATCACCATGTTGTTCACCAACGTGCGGGTGAGCCCGTGCAGCGAACGGCTTTCCCGCTCGTCGTTGGGGCGCTTCACCAGCACCGCGCCGTCCTCGTCCTTCTCGACGATGATCGGCTCGGCAACCTGGTGGTGCAGGCTGCCCTTGGGGCCCTTGACCGTCACCGCCGGGCCGTCGATGGTCACCTCGACGCCGGAGGGGACGGTGATCGGCAGCTTTCCGATGCGCGACATTGCCGCTCCTCCTCCCTTACCAGACGTAGGCGAGGACTTCCCCGCCCACGCCCTTCTTCATGGCCTGCCGGTCGGTCAGCAGACCGCCGGAGGTCGAGATGATTGCGACGCCCAGGCCACCCAGCACCTTCGGCAGGTTGGTGGACTTGGCGTAGACCCGCAGGCCGGGCTTGGAGACCCGGCGCAGGCCCGCGATGCTCCGCTCGCGGTTCGGGCCGTACTTGAGCTCGACGACGAGCTGCTTGCAGTTCTCGCCCTCTTCGACGCGCGAGCCGGACACGTAGCCCTCGCGCTTGAGGATCTCGGCGATGTTCGCCTTCAGCTTGGAGTGCGGCATCACGACCTCGTCGTGGTATGCCGAGTTTCCGTTGCGCAGACGCGTCAGCATGTCTGCGATCGGATCGGTCATCGTCATGACCTGCTCAACCTTTCTCGTCTGGTTCCGATGGGCCCCGATCGCGCACCACCCTGAGGTGGACGTCTGGGCCCTGGCCTGGACGAAGTTCGGGGTTTCCCGGCCGAGCAGCCGGTTCCCTTGTCAATTCGCGTGCAAGCACGGCTTTCGCCGCGGAGCGTGGGCATCAGCCCTGGTAGCGCCTGCTGAGGGTACCGGCAATCGGTATCACCCCAGCAGGCGGGCAGTCACCAGGAGGACTTGCTCACGCCGGGCAGCTCGCCGGCGTGCGCCATCTCGCGGAAGCACACGCGGCACAGCCCGAACTTGCGGAACACCGCACGCGGCCGACCGCAGCGCTGGCAGCGGGTGTAGCCGCGGACGTTGAACTTCGGCTTGCGCGCCGCCTTGATAACCAGCGCCTTCTTGGCCATCGCTCAGTTCTCCTTGAACGGGAAGCCCAGGTGCTTCAGCAGCGCCCGGCCCTCCTCATTGTTGGTGGCCGTGGTAACGACGGTGATGTCCATGCCACGCGGGCGGTCGATGTTGTCCGGGTTGATCTCGTGGAACATCGACTGCTCGTTGAGGCCGAACGTGTAGTTGCCCTTGCCGTCGAACTGCTTCGGCGACAGCCCGCGGAAGTCGCGGATTCGCGGCAGCGCGATGGTGACCAGGCGGTCCAGGAACTCCCACATCCGGTCGCCGCGCAGGGTGACCCGCGCACCGATCGGCATGCCCTCGCGGAGCTTGAACTGCGCGATGGACTTCCGGGCCTTGCGGATCTCCGGCTTCTGACCGGTGATGATCGACAGGTCGCGGACCGCGCCCTCGATCAGCTTGCTGTCCCGAGCGGCGTCGCCAACACCCATGTTGACCACGACCTTGACCACGCCCGGCGTCTGCATCACGTTGGAGTAGTCGAACTCCTCGTTCAGCGCCTGGCGGATCTCCTCGCGGTAACGGGTCTTCAGCCGCGGGACGATCTTCTCAGCGGTAGTCATGATCAGATGTCCTTACCGTTACGACGAGAGATGCGAACCTTCTTGCCGTCCTCACCGATGCGGTAGCCGACCCGGGTGGGCTTGCCGTCGGAGTCCACGACCATCACGTTGCTCACGTGGATCGTTGCTTCCTGGGTGACGATGCCGCCGGACTGCGCGCCACGCTCGGTCCGCGAGACCTTGGTGTGCTTCTTGATCCGGTTGACACCCTCGACCAGGACGCGCTGCTCCTGCGGGATGGCCTTGATGACCTTGCCCTTGGCGCCCTTGTCCTTGCCGGAGATGACGACGACCGTGTCGCCCTTCTTGATCTTCATCACAAAACCTCCGGCGCGAGCGAGATGATCTTCATGAACTTCTTGTCGCGCAGCTCGCGGGCGACCGGACCGAAGATACGGGTGCCCCGCGGCTCACCACCGGGCTTGACCAGCACCGCAGCGTTCTCGTCGAAACGGATGTAGGAACCATCCGCACGACGCTTTTCCTTCTTCTGCCGGACGATGACGGCCTTGACCACATCGCCCTTCTTGACACCGGCACCGGGGATGGCTTCCTTGACGGTCGCCACGATGATGTCCCCGAGGCCCGCGTACCGGCGACCCGACCCACCGAGGACACGGATCGTGAGGATCTCCTTGGCCCCGGTGTTGTCGGCGACACGCAGTCGCGACTCCTGCTGGATCACGTCTTTCTCCTGACCCTAAGTACCCGGACCTGGCCCGGGCACACTCTGGCGCGCCAAATTTCCGACCTGACGCGCGCGGTCAACTTCCGGCACGAGAACGGCCGGCCGCTGGGATGGTTCCCGGCGGCCGGCCGGCCGCACACCTTCGTTTACTTGGCCTTCTCGAGGATCTCGACCAGTCGCCAGCGCTTGCTGGCCGACAGCGGACGAGTCTCCATCAGCAGCACGCGGTCGCCGACACCGGCCGTGTTGGCCTCGTCGTGCGCCTTGACCTTGCTGGTCTGCCGCATGACCTTGCCGTAGAGCGCGTGCTTCTTGCGGTCTTCGAGGGAGACCACGATCGTCTTGTCCATCTTGTCCGAGACGACGTAGCCCTCGCGCACCTTGCGACGGTTGCGCTCCACGCCCTGTCCTTTCTCGCTCATGCCGCGCCCTCCTCAGCGCCTTCGGGGGAAACCGTCAGGCCCAGTTCGCGTTCACGCATGATCGTGTAGATCCGGGCGATGTCCTGCCGGACCGTGCGCAGCCGCCGGTTGTTGCTCAGCTGACCGGTGGCCATCTGGAAGCGGAGGTTGAACAGCTCCTCCTTGGCTTCCTTCAGCCGCTGCACGAGCTCCTCGGCGTTGAGTTCGCGGAGCTCGGATGCGGTGACACCCGCTGCCATCAGAAGTCACCACCCTCGCGGGACACGATCTTGCACTTCATCGGGAGCTTGTGCGCCGCACGGGTCAGCGCCTCGACCGCCGTCTTCTCGTTCGGGAAGGTCAGCTCGAACATGATGCGTCCGGGCTTGACGTTGGCGACCCAGGCCTCCGGCGAACCCTTACCGGAACCCTGACGGGTTTCGGCGGGCTTCTTGGTCAGCGGGCGGTCCGGGAAGATGTTGATCCACACCTTGCCGCCACGCTTGACGTGCCGGGTGATCGCGATACGAGCCGACTCGATCTGACGGTTGGTCACGTAGCCGTGCTCGACCGCCTGAATGCCGTACTCACCGAAGCTGATCCGGGTACCACCCTTGGCCATGCCCTTGCGCTTCGGGGCGTGGCTCTTGCGCCACTTCACCCTGCGTGGGACGAGCACGTCTCAGCCCTCCGTCTTCTCTTCAGCCGTAGCAGCCTGCGGCTGCTCGCCCTCCGCGGCCTTCTCGGCCTTGGCGGACTTGTCAGCTGCAGCGCGGTCCGCGCCACCGGCACCCCGGCGACGGCCACCGCGGTCCGGACGGCCACCGCGGTCACCGCGGTCACCGCCGCCGCGCGGCGGACGGACCTCGGACTCCTGCTGCTTCTGCTTCAGGCCACCGACCAGCTCGCCCTTGTAGATCCACACCTTGACGCCGATGCGCCCGAAGGTGGTGCGGGCCTCGAAGAAGCCGTAGTCGATGTCCGCGCGCAGCGTGTGCAGCGGAACCCGGCCCTCGCGGTAGAACTCCGAGCGGGACATCTCCGCGCCGCCCAGGCGACCCGAGCACTGCACCCGGATGCCCTTGACCTGCGACGAGCGCATGGCCGACTGGATGGCCTTGCGCATCGCGCGCCGGAAGGACACGCGGTTGGACAGCTGCTCGGCCACGCCCTGCGCGACCAGCTGGGCGTCCGCCTCGGGGTTCTTGACCTCGAGGATGTTGAGCTGGACCTGCTTGCCGGTCAGCTTCTCCAGCGAACCGCGGATGCGGTCCGCCTCGGCACCGCGGCGGCCGATGACGATGCCCGGCCGAGCGGTGTGAATGTCCACGCGGACCCGCTCGCGGGTGCGCTCGATCTCAACCTTCGAGATCCCAGCGCGCTCCATACCGCGAGACAGCTGCCGGCGGATCTTGACGTCCTCCGCGACGTACTCCGAGTACTGCTTGTCGGCGTACCAGCGAGACTTCCAGTCCGTGGTGATGCCGAGTCGGAAGCCGTGCGGGTTGATCTTCTGACCCACTACCGGGCACTCCCCTTCTGGCTCTTTCGGGACTTGGTCGCCGCCTTCGGCCGAGACTCGACCTCGACCGTGATGTGGCTGGTCCGCTTGCGGATCCGGTACGCACGACCCTGCGCGCGCGGCCGGAACCGCTTCAACGTCGGGCCCTCGTCCACGTACGCGTGGCGCACGACCAGCGTCTCGGGGTCGAGGGAGAGGTTGTTCTCAGCGTTGGCGATCGCACTGGCGAGCACCTTCGACACCGGACCGCTGGCGGTCTGCGGCGCGAACTGGAGCACGGCCAGGGCATCGGCGGCACTCCGGCCCTTGATGAGCTCGACCACGCGGCGCGCCTTCATCGGCGACACGCGGACGAACCGGGCCCGCGCCACTGCGTGCGGGAACTCCGCAGCAGTGTCGTCGGAACGGGCTGTCATCCTGCTACCCCTTGCTCTTACTCGTTCGTGTCACAGCCCCGGCTCAGCGGCGGCGCGACTTCCGGTCGTCCTTGACGTGGCCCTTGAAAGTACGGGTCGGGGCGAACTCGCCCAGCTTGTGCCCGACCATCGACTCGGTGACGAACACCGGGATGTGCTTGCGACCGTCGTGCACCGCGAAGGTGTGGCCCAGCATGTCCGGGATGATCGTCGACCGACGAGACCAAGTCTTGATCACGGTCTTCTTGCCCGACTCGTTAAGCACGTCCACCTTCTTGAGCAGGTGGTCGTCCACGAACGGGCCCTTCTTCAGGCTGCGTGGCATGTTTGCTTACCTCCCTGCTCAGCGCTTCTTGCCGGTACGGCGACGGCGGACGATGAGCTTGTCACTGGGCTTGCGGCGGCGGGTGCGACCCTCCGGCTTGCCCTTCGGGTTGACCGGGTGACGACCACCGGAGGTCTTGCCCTCACCACCACCGTGCGGGTGGTCCACCGGGTTCATGACGACACCGCGGACGGTCGGGCGCTTGCCCTTCCACCGCATGCGGCCGGCCTTGCCCCAGTTGATGTTGGCGTGCTCGGAGTTGCCGACCTCGCCGACGGTGGCCCGGCACCGCGCGTCCACGTTGCGGATTTCGCCCGAGGGCATCCGCAGCTGGGCGTACGGGCCGTCCTTGGCCACCAGCTGCACCCGGGCACCGGCCGAGCGAGCGATCTTCGCACCCTGTCCGGGGCGGAGCTCGATCGCGTGGATCACGGTGCCGGTCGGGATGTTGCGCAGCGGCAGGTTGTTACCCGGCTTGATGTCCGCACGCGCACCGCTCTCGATCGCGTCGCCCTGCTTGATGTTGTTCGGCGCGATGATGTAGCGCTTCTCGCCATCGGCGTAGTGCAGGAGCGCGATCCGAGCACTGCGGTTCGGGTCGTACTCGATGTGCGCGACCTTGGCCGGCACACCGTCCTTGTCGTTGCGGCGGAAGTCGATCACGCGGTAAGCCCGCTTGTGACCGCCACCCTTGTGCCGCGTGGTGATCTTGCCCTGAGCGTTGCGGCCCGCCTTCTTGTTCAGCGGACGCACCAACGACTTCTCCGGCTCCGACCGGGTGATCTCGGCGAAGTCGGACACGCTCGCGCCACGACGGCCCGGCGTCGTCGGCTTGTACTTGCGAATGCCCATTGTTAACGCAACCTCGTCCTAATCAGCACCGGTCAGGCGGCCGGTCCGCCGAAGATCTCGATCGGCTTGCTCTCCGGCGACAGGGTGACGATCGCCCGCTTGGTGTCCTTGCGCTTGCCGAACCCGGTGCGGGAACGCTTGCGCTTGCCGTTGCGGTTGATCGTGTTGACGCTGGTGACCTTGACGTCGAAGATCTTCTCGATCGCGATCTTGATCTCGGTCTTGTTCGAGCGCGGGTCCACCAGGAAGGTGTACTGGCTCTGCTCGAGCAACCCGTAGCTCTTCTCGGAGATCACCGGCGCAAGGATGATGTCTCGCGGGTCGGCGCTCACTGCTCTGCCTCCTCTGCGGAAGACGCGGCGGCCTTGACCGACCGGCCCTTGACCGGGCCCGCGACGAAGCGCTCGTACGCGGCCTTGGTGAACACAACGTCGTCGCTGTTGAGCACGTCGTAGGTGTTCAGCTGACCCGGGTCGATCAGGTGCACGTTCTGCAGGTTCCGCAGGCTCAACCAGGAGTTCTCCTCCTCGTGGCGGTTGAGCACGATCAGAACCTTCTTGGCCTCGGTCCAGTTCCGCAGCGCGGTCTTGGCGGACTTGGTGGACGGCGTCTCGCCGCCGACCACGCCGGTGACCACGTGCAGCTGGCCGGCGCGAACCCGGTCGGAGAGGGCACCGCGCAGGGCGGCGACCTTCATCTTCTTCGGGGTCCGCTGCGAGTAGTCCCGCGGCTGCGGCCCGTGAACGATGCCACCACCGGTGAACTGCGGGGCCCGGATGGAGCCCTGCCGGGCGTTGCCGGTGCCCTTCTGGCGGTACGGCTTCTTGCCGCCGCCGGACACCATGCCACGCGTCTTCGTGGAGTGCGTGCCCTGGCGCGCGGCGGCCAGCTGGGCCACCACGACCTGGTGCATCAGCGCCACGTTGGCCTGCACGTCGAAGATCTCGGCGGGCAGTTCGACGGTGCCGTCGGTCTTACCGTCCGGGGTACGGACATCGAGCGTCAGGCTCATCACGCACCACCCTTCGCGGGACTCTTAACCAGGACCAGGCCGCCCTTGGGGCCGGGGACGGCACCCTTGATCAGCAGCAGGCCGGTCTCGGACTCCACCTTGTGGACCTTCAGGTTCTGCGTGGTGACGCGGTCGGAACCCATCCGCCCGGCCATCCGCATGCCCTTGAACACGCGACCGGGGGTGGCGCAGCCACCGATGGAACCCGGCTTGCGGTGCACCGCCTGGGTACCGTGGCTGGCGCCCTGGCTGCGGAAACCGTGCCGCTTGATGGTGCCCGCGAAGCCCTTGCCCTTGCTGGTGCCGACGACGTCGACCACCGCGCCCGCCTCGAAGAGGTCCGCGCCGATCTCCTGGCCCAGCTCGTACTCACCGGCGTCGGCGGTGCGCAGCTCCACGACGTGGCGGCGCGGGGTGACGCCGGCCTTGGCGAAGTGGCCGCTCCGCGGCTTGTTCACCTTGCGCGGGTCGATGGCGCCGAACGCCAGCTGCACGGCCGCGTAGCCGTCCTTTTCGGGGGTCCGAATCTGGGTCACCACGTTCGGCCCGGCCTGGACGACGGTCACCGGGACAATCCGGTTCTGGTCGTCGAAGACCTGGGTCATGCCGAGCTTGGTGCCCAGAATCCCCTTGATCTGCCTGTCAGACATAGGTCTCGTTCTCTCCAGCTACCTCGTCGCCGCGCTTACTGGATGTTCACGTCGACGCTGGCCGGCAGGTCGATGCGCATCAGCGCGTCAACCGTCTTCGGCGTCGGTTCGAGGATGTCGATGAGCCGCTTGTGCGTCCGCATCTCGAAGTGCTCCCGCGAGTCCTTGTACTTGTGCGGGGAGCGGATGACGCAGTAGACGTTCTTCTCCGTGGGCAGCGGCACCGGCCCAACGACCCGAGCGCCGGTGCGCGTCACGGTCTCGACGATCTTGCGTGCGGACGCGTCGATCGCCTCGTGGTCGTAGGCCTTGAGCCGGATGCGGATCTTCTGTCCCGCCATAGTGGCTTGCCGTTCCTCTAGTCTCGTGCCGCGGTTTCGTCTTGGGTGCGGGTGCACCGCACCCTCGCGGGCGGTGGTGCCCCACGCGGCCTCGGCCTTGCGTCATCCCGATGCCGGGAGGCGCCACAGCTCTCAGTCCGCCCCTGTTCAGGTATCTGGTGCCCGGTACACGCGGTCGGGCGTGTCGCCCGGCTACCGCATACCGGTCCCCTCGAACGTCGCCGATGGGGTGGGCCTTGCGGCCCGTACACCTTCTTGTGCCCTGTTCGGCCCGCCACCGGCGAACCGGCGGCACCAGCACCGCCTGAGAACAGCCGGTGAACCAGAACAAGGGCGCGAGGCCCTCGCAGCAAAGCGGCCGCTGCTTCGAACCTTCTCGATTTCGATCAGTTCAAAACCCGGCCGCCCTGAACGAGCAACCCATACAGGATGACACACCCGTTTAGCCAGCCCAAATCGGGGGTGGCATTACGGGAGAACTGTTGCCGGGCTCACCTCGCCCGGGCGGTCCCGTGACGGAATCCCGGACACCGGTGGTCGCCCCGCGTACGCGGGCGGCTTCGCCGCCTCAAAGACGAAACTTCGGCAGGTTTGTCACCTGAAAAGCAAGAGGGCCCGCTCCCGAAGAACGGGAGCGGGCCCTCGCCACGTCACTTGTTGATCTTGGTGACGCGACCGGCGCCGACGGTGCGGCCACCCTCGCGGATCGCGAACCGCAGACCCTCGTCCATCGCGATGGGCTGGATCAGCTGGACCGACATCTCGGTGTTGTCGCCCGGCATGACCATCTCGGTGCCCTCGGGGAGGGTCACCACGCCGGTCACGTCGGTGGTCCGGAAGTAGAACTGCGGACGGTAGTTGTTGAAGAACGGCGTGTGCCGGCCACCCTCGTCCTTGGACAGGATGTACACCTGAGCCTCGAACTCGGTGTGCGGGGTGGTGGTGCCGGGCTTCACGACGACCATGCCGCGCTCGACCTCTTCGCGCTTGACACCGCGGATCAGCAGACCGACGTTGTCACCCGCCTGGCCCTCGTCGAGCAGCTTGCGGAACATCTCGACACCGGTGACGGTGGTCTTGATCGGCTTCTCCTTGATACCGACCATCTCCACCTCCTCGTTCACCTTGACCACACCGCGCTCGATGCGGCCGGTGACCACGGTGCCGCGGCCGGTGATGGAGAAGACGTCCTCGATCGGCATCAGGAACGGCTTCTCGATCTCGCGAACCGGGTCCGGGACGTTCTCGTCCACGGCGTCCATCAGCTCGACGATCTTGGCGCCCCACTCGGCGTCGCCCTCCAGCGCCTTCAGCGCGGAAACGCGGACGACCGGCACGTCGTCACCCGGGAACTCCTGGGCCGACAGCAGCTCGCGGACCTCCATCTCGACGAGCTCGAGGATTTCCTCGTCGTCGACCATGTCGGACTTGTTCAGCGCGACCAGGATGTAGGGAACGCCGACCTGGCGGGCCAGCAGCACGTGCTCGCGGGTCTGCGGCATCGGGCCGTCGGTGGCCGCGACCACCAGGATCGCGCCGTCCATCTGCGCGGCACCGGTGATCATGTTCTTCACGTAGTCGGCGTGACCCGGGGCGTCCACGTGGGCGTAGTGGCGCTTCTCGGTCTGGTACTCGACGTGCGCGATCTGAATGGTGATACCGCGCTCGCGCTCCTCCGGCGCCTTGTCGATCTCGTCGAACGGCGTGAAGGGGTTCAGGTCCGGGTACTTGTCGTGCAGAACCTTGGTGATGGCCGCGGTGAGCGTGGTCTTGCCGTGGTCAACGTGACCGATGGTCCCGATGTTGACGTGCGGCTTGTCCCTCTCGAACTTCGCCTTAGCCACTGGATTGTCCTCCTGGACTTGTTAACTTTCCGCCGTACGACTTGTTGTGCCAGGCGGAGTCCTGTCGGGTAGGTGACGGGTGGGCCGCTCCCTTGCGGGGTGGCGGCCCGTCCGCCGCCGAACTGGAGGGGATTGCTCCCCGGTCGCCTTCGCGAGGCGTTGCCTCGTGCCCGGCCCCGGCTCAGCCGTGACCGGGCACCGGGTCACTCGCCCGTTGCCTTGGCGATGATCTCCTTCGCCACGTTCGCCGGAACCTCGGCGTAGGAGTCGAACACCATCGAGTAGTTGGCACGGCCCTGGGTCTTCGACCGCAGGTCGCCGACATACCCGAACATCTCCGACAGCGGCACGAGGGCCTTGACGACGCGGGTACCGCTGCGCTCCTCCATGGCCTGGATCTGACCACGGCGGGAGTTCAGGTCGCCGATGACATCGCCCATGTAGTCCTCGGGCGTGGTCACCTCGACCGCCATCATGGGCTCGAGCAGCGCCGGGGAGGCCTTGGCGGCGGCTTCCTTCAGCGCCATCGAACCGGCGACCTTGAAGGCCATTTCCGAGGAGTCGACCTCGTGGTACTGGCCGTCGAGCAAGGTCACCTTCACGCCGACCAGCGGGTAGCCGGCCAGCACGCCGTACTGCATCGCGTCCTGCGCGCCCTGGTCCACCGAGGGGATGTACTCGCGCGGGATGCGCCCACCGGTGACCTTGTTCTCGAACTCGTAGGTCGCGCTCTCCGACGTCTGCTCGATCGGCGACAGGCCGATGATCACGCGCGCGAACTGACCGGAACCACCGGTCTGCTTCTTGTGCGTGTACTCGTACTTGTCGATCGACTTGCGGATCGTCTCGCGGTAGGCCACCTGCGGCTTGCCGATGTTGGCCTCGACCTTGAAGTCGGTCTTCATCCGGTTGACGAGCACCTCGAGGTGCAGCTCGCCCATGCCCTTGATGATGGTCTGACCGGTCTCCTCGTCCAGCTTGACCTGGAACGTGGGGTCTTCCTCGGCGAGCTTCTGGATCGCCGTGGACAGCTTCTCCTGGTCGGCCTTCGTCTTCGGCTCGATGGCCACCTCGATGACCGGAGCCGGGAACGTCATCGACTCCAGCACGATCGGGTTCGCCGGGTCGCACAGGGTGTCACCGGTCGTGGTGTCCTTGAGCCCGATCACCGCGTAGATGTGACCGGCCTGGATCTCGTCGACCGGGTTCTCCTTGTTGGAGTGCATCTGGAACATCTTCCCGATGCGCTCCTTGCGCTCCTTGGTCGAGTTGATGACCTGGGTGCCCGCGGCGACCTTGCCCGAGTAGACCCGGACGTAGGTGAGCTTGCCGAAGAACGGGTGCACCGCGATCTTCGAGACCAGCGCGGCGAACGGCTCGTCGGTGCTCGGCTTGCGCTCGGCCTCGGTGACGCCGTCGGGCAGCAGACCCTGCACCGGCGGGACGTCCAGCGGCGACGGCAGGTAGTCCACCACCGCGTCCAGCATCGGCTGGACACCCTTGTTCTTGAACGCGGTACCGCACAGGACCGGGAAGGCCTCGCGGCTGTTGGTCAGCTTGCGGATGCCGGCCTTGATCTGCTCCTCGGTCAGCTCCTCGCCGCCGAAGTAGGCCTCCATCAGGGCCTCGTCGGACTCCGCGACGGCCTCGACCAGCTTCTCGCGGTACTCCGCGGCCTTCTCGGCGAGGTCGGCCGGGATGTCCTCGACCTCGTAGTCCTCGCCCTTCTTGACCTCGCCGCGCCAGGTCAGCGCCTTCATGCGGACCAGGTCGACGACGCCCTGGAAGTCCGACTCGGCGCCGATCGGCAGCTGCAGCACCAGCGGCCGGGCGTGGAGGCGTTCCTCGATCGTCCGCACCGTGAAGTAGAAGTCCGCACCCAGCTTGTCCATCTTGTTGACGAAGCAGATGCGCGGAACGTCGTACTTGTCCGCCTGACGCCAGACCTGCTCGGACTGCGGTTCGACACCTTCCTTACCGTCGAACACCGCGACCGCGCCGTCCAGGACGCGCAGCGACCGCTCCACCTCGACCGTGAAGTCGACGTGGCCCGGGGTGTCGATGATGTTGATCTGAGTGTCGCCCCAGAAGGTCGTGGTAGCAGCCGAGGTAATGGTGATACCCCGCTTCTGCTCCTCTTCCATCCAGTCCATCGTCGCGGCGCCGTCGTGCACCTCGCCGATCTTGTACGTGATCCCCGTGTAGTAGAGGATCCGCTCGGTCGTGGTGGTCTTGCCCGCGTCGATGTGGGCCATGATGCCGATGTTGCGGACCTTGGTCAGGTCTGTCAGCACGTCGCGTGCCACGAGTTTCTTCCCCGTTCCCTACAGCAGGTGCAAGCTGTCGAATCGGTGCGCCGAGGCGGGCAAGAGCCGACCCGACGTCACCAGCGGTAGTGCGCGAAGGCCTTGTTGGACTCCGCCATCTTGTGCGTGTCTTCACGCTTCTTGACGCTCGCGCCGAGGCCGTTGCTCGCGTCCAGCAGCTCGTTCATCAGGCGCTCGACCATGGTCTTCTCGCGGCGCTGCCGGGAGTAACCGACCAGCCAGCGCAGCGCGAGGGTGGTGGAGCGACCGGCGCGCACCTCGATCGGCACCTGGTAGGTCGCGCCACCGACGCGGCGGCTGCGGACCTCCAGGGTCGGCTTCACGTTGTCGAGGGCACGCTTGAGCGTGACGACCGGGTCGGTGCCGGTCTTCTCCCGGCAGCCTTCCAGCGCCGCGTAAACGATCCGCTCGGCCAGCGAGCGCTTGCCGTCCACGAGGACCTTGTTCACCAGCTGCGTGACCAACGGCGCGCCGTACACGGGATCGGCGTGCAGCGGCCGCTTCGGGGCCGGACCCTTGCGGGGCATCAGCTCTTCTCCTTCTTCGCGCCGTACCGGCTGCGAGCCTGCTTGCGGTTCTTCACACCCTGGGTGTCAGCGGAACCGCGGATGATCTTGTAGCGCACGCCGGGGAGGTCCTTCACACGGCCGCCACGAACGAGCACGATCGAGTGCTCCTGCAGGTTGTGGCCTTCACCCGGGATGTAGGCCGTGACCTCGATGCCGCTGGTCAGCTTGACACGAGCGACCTTGCGCAGTGCCGAGTTGGGCTTCTTCGGGGTGGTCGTGTACACGCGGGTGCACACGCCACGCCGCTGCGGGCTCCCCTTGAGCGCCGCAGTCTTGGTCTTGGCGACCTTGTCCTGGCGGCCCTTACGGACCAGCTGCTGGATGGTGGGCATGGACCGGCTTTCTGTCAGCGTTCGCGTCTTCTGGTACTCGACCAAGCGGCGCTCGTTCGAGCTTCGGCGTGCCCTGGCGTCGAGCACCTGTCAGGCACTGTGTTTCGGGACTCCTCCCGCACCACGAGGTCGGGCGTGTCGCCCGCTCCTCGGCCTTTCGGCGCCGATGCGCCCCAATGGGAACGACCCCAGAGGGTTGTCGAGAGGAGTTCCACACATCCTCGGCGCTGGCGCGGTCTCAACCAGCGGCTGGCGACCACGTCATGCACGGGCATGCGGATCGACCCGATGGGTGTCGGGTCCGATAAACAAAGATACCTGCCCCGTTCTCAGAGGGTCAAAACGGGGTCCCCCTTGACCTGCTCGATCACCCGGCGCTGCGACGGCGCCACCTCGGGGTGCGAGCTCGCGGCTTCCCTCCCGGACACTCTACCCAGGCTGACAAGGGCCTCCCGCGGAGCGAGATGGCTCACACCGGCGGGGTCATTCGGCCGGCCACACCACGACCCAGCTGGCCTGCCCGATCGGCCGCCCGGCCGCCGGGTGCTGGCGCTGGATGCGGCCGTGGTCCCGGCGCAGCGGGCGCGGGTCGCCGTCCGGGCCGCCGACGACGACCTCCACCCCGACGGCATTGGCCACCGCGAGCGCCTCCCGCGGCGTCCGCCCGACCAGGTCCGGGATGGGCCGCGGATCGCCGTAGTAGTCGAGGTACCGGTTGACTCCGCGCTCCGGCCTCATGACGCCGCCCCAGGGCCGGCGGGCGTGGTGAGAGGGGCCCAGTGCAGCGTTGCCAATGCGGCCTCCTGCCGTGTCGCCCCAGAAGATAGCCATGGAGCGTACCGGCGGCGAGTCCTCGTCCACGCCCCCGGATGGCCCAAACGGACGCCGGTGAGCGGAGGTGTTTCCGCTGGTCGTTGCGGTTGTTTGGTCAGACCTCCGCGAGCCGGCCGTCCGCGACCAGCGCGCGCAGGTCCGCCGGGAGGACGAAGGCGGTGCCGCCGCCGACCTGGCCGAAGTCCGGCTTCGCCACGCCGGAGATCACCTGGAACCCGGTGCGGACCCGGTACTTGCGGTAGTCCCCGGCCGGCTGCTGCGGCGGCGCGGATCGCTGCGGCAGCGTCGTGCCCGCGACGAAGACCGTGTTGCCCGCCGGGTCGCCGAACCTGTCGACCTCGTCACCCGCGCGCAGGTCGACGAGGAACTTGTCGTCGTAGGCGTCCAGCGGCGGCTCGCCCGGCAGCGGCCGGATCGGGCACTCGAAGTCGGCCAGCGGCTCGTCGGGCGCGCGCAGGAACTGGTCCCGGGTCAGCGCCATCGCGCCGATCAGGTGCGCGGCGGCGGCGAACGGCTCCGGGAACCGGGACTTGTTCTTGACCGCGCCGCCGTCGACGCAGAACACCGCCCACCAGCCGTCGAGCTCGCGGAGCATGCACCAGCCGCCCTCGACGGGCTGCTCGAAGCTGTAGAACCGGCGGCTCATGCCCATCGCGCCGATGAAGCCCCTGGCCAGCTCGATCGCTTCGGCCGGCGGGACGTTCTCCAGGGCGTCCGCGTCGGCGCCCAGCACCAGCGCCTTGGCCTCCGCCGCAGCGCGCTCGGCGACGACCTCCGGCGGCCGGTGGCCGTTGCGCCTGACGTGCTCGAGGAAGTCGCGCGGCGGCGCGATGTCGTGCACGCCCAGGTAGTAGGCCATCGCCAGCGGCCACACCCAGGTGCCGTCGGTGTGGAACTGCTTGGGCACCTCCGGCGGCTGCTGCGGGTCCACCTCGTCCGCCGAGGTGCCGGGGGCCGACAGCAGGATCTCGCCGCCGTAGAGGTAGTCGAGGACCGCCTGCTTCTCCGCCCACGACAGCGCGGGCCGGTGCGCGAACGGGCGGTCGTCGGCGCCGAGGCCGTCGAAGACCTGGACCATGCCGACGGGGGCGGGAACCTCGAAGCCGCCGCGGTTGTCCGCGTGGTGCTGCCACGCGGCTTCGAAGAGCCAGTCCGGCGCCGTCGTCCGCGGGTAGAAGCGCAGCTCGTCGTAGTACGCGCGGAAGCCCTCGTCGGCACGCGTCCACTGTGGAGAATCGTGCCCGGTCAGGTAGTCGGCGCCGTCGCGGCTGATCGCGATGCTCGCCGTGGTCCACGCACCGGTGTCCGGGCGGTACTCGACGTTGCGGAGCCCGCGCAGCGCGTCGACGACCTCCTGCGCCGGGATCCACTGGTGCTCTTCGTCGGTGGTGACGGTCGCGGTGATCTCGATCCGGGTGCCCAGGGCCGTGCAGTTCACCCGGGCCTCGCGCCAGCCTTCCGGCAGCGCGGCGGCGAGCGCGCCGTGCAGCGAGTCGACCAGTTCCTGCCGCAACGCCGACCGGTCCGGCACCGAACCGTAGGACGCCGGCGCCGGGAACTGCGGGCGCACCGGGTGGGCGTCGTCCTCCTGCTCGAAGAACACCGCGGTCACCTGCTCGACCGGGATCGCATCCGGCCTGCCGTTGATCCGCGCCCCGCCGTCCCGCAGGTCAATCACCAGCTGGGATTCGCCGTCGATGACGCCGTACAACCCCGGGATGTGCGTACCGAGGATCACTTGCCCTCCCCCTCGAAGGTCTCGGTTCGAACGACTCCGTTGATGCGGCGCGGCGCGGGCTTGGGCGCCGGGAACTCCGCGGCGGGCTCATCACCGGCCGTCCGCAGAGCCGGCTCCGGAACCGACCACTGCGGGCGTGCGGGATAGCGCTCGTTCCAGTCCTCGTCGGTCGGCGGCTCGATCGCGGCCGGCCCCGGCTGGAACGCGCCCCGGCCGAACTCGGCGACGCAGTCCAGCGCCACCTGCTCGACGACGTCGCGCAGCTCCAGTTCCGCCAGCCAGTCGACCGGGAGGGCGCCGACGCCGAGCAGCGCGCCCACGATGTTCCCGCAGATCGCACCGGTGGAGTCGCTGTCGCCGTCGTGGTGCACGGCGATCCGCAGCGCGAGCTCGACGTCCTCGCCGCCGACCAGCGCCGCGCACACCGCGATCGCCAGCGCCTCCTCGCCGACCCAGCCGCCGCCGAGCGTCTCGGCGACCTGCTGCGGCGTCGGCACACCGGCCTCGGCCAGGTCCACGGCGGCCTTCAGCATCGCGCTGGTCTCCTCGTGGTCCTCCCAGGTCTCCAGGACCTGCAGGGCCAGCCACACGCCGTCGTCGAGGCCGCGGCCGAGCAGCGCCTGCTGGACGATCACCGCGAGCGCCCCGGCGGAGTGGTAGCCGGCGGGGTGGCTGTGGGTCAGCGCGGCGGTGCGCGCGGCCAGCCGGAACACCTCGGCGGGATCGGTGGAGCACAGCGCGGCCGGGGCGGCGCGCATCACGCCGCCGCAGCCCTTCGAGTCGTTGATCTTCTCGGTGAACGAGCCGGCCGGGTGGCCGTCGCCGAACCGGGCCAGCGCGCGGAACACGGTCTTGCCGGGGGCCCGGGTCTTGAACAGGCCGGGCACCTCGATCAGCCAGCCGTCGGGCGCGGGGTAGTCGGCGAGGAACCGCCCGGCGGCGGCATCCCACTCGACGCCCTGCGTGTGCAGCCAGCGCTGGTAGGCCAGCTGGACCTCGGGCAGCGGGTCCTCGACGCCGAGCATCCGGGCGGCGACGCTGCCGCGGATCAGGCCCTCGGCGGTGAACAGCGTCATCTGGGTGTCGTCGGTGATCGCGCCGTGCACCCCGTACGCCTCGCGCAGGCCGCTCGGCCCGTCGGGGCCGAAGCGCTTGGTGATCTCCTCGGCCGTGATGAACTCCAGGTCGGCGCCGAGGGCGTCGCCGAGCGCCCCGCCGAGGAAGCAGCCCAGCACCCGCTCCGTCAGCGACGGCGCGCTGTCGTCGGGCCGGTCGGCCTTGGCGTGCTCGCCGCGGACGATCGGCGGCACCGCCGCCGCGGGCTCGGGGGGCTTCGGTTCGGCCTGCAGCGCCTCGACGACGTCCGGCGTCTCCGGTTCGCGCTCGCCGACCTCGGCCTGCACTTCCGGCTCGGTGTCTTCGGGCACGGCGTCCTGGAGGTCGACCTCTTCGCGCTCGGCGTCCTGGAGCACGGCGTCCTGGAACACGGCGTCCTGGAGCACGGCGTCTTGGAGCACGGCGTCTTGGGGCACAGGGTCTCCGGGCACGACATCTTCGGACTCGTCGTCGGGCACGACGTCCTTGAGCGCGGCGCGTTCGGACACGGCATCTTCGGGCTCTGCGTCCTGAAGCACGACGTCTGCAAGCTCGGCGGCTGCCGGCGCGGTGGGTTCGGCGAGGCTCGGGCGGGCGATGTGATCGGCGCCCAACGGCTCGGTCCCGGCCTCCGCCGCGACGGGTTCGATGCCGTCCGGCTCTCCGGGCTCCACCGGGTCGGCGTCGAACGCCTCCACCGATTCGAACTCGGCGGGCTCCGGTTCGGCTTCCTCGACCGCGGTGTCTCCCACGACCGGCTTGAAGATGCTCGGCCGGGCGATGTGGTCGGGGCCGAGCACTGGCTCGTCGGCCCGCGCTTCTCCGGCATCGGATGCGTCGGACAGCCCCAGCGGCTCCACCGGCTCGACCTCCGCCGGGAAGGACTCCGCGAAGGACGGGAAGACCGCCCCATCGGCCTCCGGTTCGTCGGCTTCCGCCGGGTCGGCGTCCGCGGCGAACGGGTCCGCCAGGTCTTCGCCCGGCATCGTGCCGAAATCGGCCGGTTCGAGGTCGATCGGTGCGCGCGACGGCGGCTCCATGTCGACCGGCTCGCGCTCGACCGGTGGAGCGGCGACGGACTGGTCTTCGGCGGAAAAGTCCTCTGCGAAGGCTCCCAGCGATGTGGACATCGCGGGCTCCTGCGCCGTGTCGGCGACGCTCAACCCCTGCTCGGCGGCGTCCTCTTCCACGGCACCGATAGCGACCTCCGCGCTATCGGCAGGTCGCTCGGCGGCGATGTCGTCGGGCTCCGGCACGACGATCCGCCCGAAGTCGTGGTCCGAGGCCTGCGTCTCGTCCGGGGCCGAATCGGGCTCGGCCGGGGATTCGGCAGGCGTCGCGCGGACTTCCGGGGCCCGAGCCGCGGCGCGCGGAGCGGCCAGCGGCGGGAAGGCCCCGATCTGCGGCTCGGCGTCGGCCTGCTCGGGCTCGGCCGGGGTGTCGACCGCCGGGAACACCGCGGTGGTTTCGACCGGGGCGCCGTTCGACAGCAGGCGCGGCACCGGGATCGGGCCGGTGCTCGACGGGTCGGTCGCCGTGAATTCCACCCGGGGTTCGGTGCGGGCCGCCGGGAACGTCGGCGCCCCGATGTTCTCCGAGCGCGCGCTCTGCGGCGGGATGCCCTGCGGGGGCGTGTCGACGGCGTCGTCCGGCGCGGCCGCGATCGCGGGCATGATCATGGTCTGCTCGGCGGAGCCTTCGACGGTGTTCGGCGTGCCGGCGGCGAGTTCCCGGGGGCCGCCGAACGACCGGTTGTTCGGCGCGTACCGCTGGGCCCACTGCGGCGGCGGTGGCGGCGCGAAGGCTTCGGTGGCGTCCGCGCAGAGGATCTCGATGACCTCGCGCAGTTCGAGTTCTTCGCCCCACTGCGCGGGAATCCCGCCCGGCCCGTAGATCGCGCCGGCGAGCTGCCCGGCCAGCGCGCCGGTGACGGCGCTGTCGCTGGACTGGTTCACGGCGACCCGCACCGCGTCGGCGAAGTTCCGGGTGCTGCCCACCGCGGCCAGCGCGATGCCGAGCTCGCCGGGCTTGTTGTGGGTGTCGAACTCGATGTCGAGGTCCGAAGGGGAAGGGCGAACGCCCCGCTGCCCGACGAACATCGCCGCGTGCACGGTCCGCCGGACGTCGGCGGGGACGTCGCGGACCTGGTACGCGCTGCCGAGCCGGTTGCGATCGGATGCGGTCACCGCGTCCCACAACGGCACCCCGCGGATCAGCTGGGCCAGCACGTCGGCATGCATGCCGGCCGCGCTGACGGAGTTCGGTGCGGAGGTGAACAGGTTCGCGGTCGCGGCGCCGGTCGAGTACACGGCCTCCGGCGCGTTCGACCACACCATGGCCGGCGCGGCCCAGGCCACGCAGCCCGCCAAACCGTCGATGCCGGTCGGCGGACGCAGCAGGCCGTCGGCGCCGAGCGGGGACTGCCGGGCCATCCGCCCGAGCAGGGAAATCGCCGGGCCCTCCGGGTTGCGGGTCGAGTACAGCTCCGGCCGTTCGAGCAACCAGCTGTTGGGCGCGGGTTCCGTCGACAGGTACGCCGACATCGCGTAATCCCACGGGACGCCCTGGGTGTGCAGCCAACGCAGGTAGTTGGTGAAGACGAACTCGGTCGGCAACCACCCGTTGCCGCCCGGGTTCGCGGCCTTCGCCCGCAGCAGGGCTTCCATGGTGAACACGGTGAGCTGGGTCAGATCGCTGACCGCGCCGCGCCGCCCGAAAACGGGCAGGTAGTCGACGACGCCCTGCGGACCGAACCACTGCTGGAGCTCGGCGGTGCTGGTGTTGCGCACGCCGGCGCCCAGCGCGTCGCCGACGGCCCCGCCGAGCATGGCGCCGCGGAATCGTTCGGCCCACGACAGCTGCGGCGGTTGAGCGTCGGTCATCGCGATGTCTCCCTCATGGTCACCAGGCGGGGTACCGCCGGGTCCACCCCGGATCGGTCGGCGGCCCGGGGCTGAACTCGACCAGCGCATCCTTGGCCAGCGTCTCGACGAGCTCGCGCAGCTCCAGGGACGCGAGCCACTCCGGAGGAACGGCCCGAGCCCCGTAAAGAGCCCCCGCAATGTTGCCGCACACGATCCCCGTGGAATCGGAGTCCCCCGAGTGGTTCACGGACAACAGCAGCGCGTCCCTCAAGTTATCGGTGGCCAGCGCGGCGTAGAGCCCGATCGCGAGAGCTTCCTCCCCGACCCACCCCTGACCGAGTGTGTCCTTGATCTCCTCGGGGCTGACGGCGCCCTTCTTCGCCAGCTCGACGGCGGCGTCGAGGAACTTCAGCTGCTCCTCGTGCCCGCGCCACCGCAGCAGCAGATCCCGGGCCATCCGGACGCTCTCCGGCAAGGGCACGTCGCGGATCAGCTGGTGCACGATCACTGACAGCACGCCGGCGGAGAGGTAGCCGCTGGGGTGGCTGTGCGTCAGCGCGGCGGTTCCGACGGCCGCGTAGAAGACCTCGGCGGGATCGTTGGACCACACCGCGACCGGCGCGGCACGCATGACGCCGCCGCAGCCCTTCGAGTCGTTGATCTTGAACTGCGGAGTCGCGTGCTGATGCGTCCGCGCGAAGTTGGCGAGGGCGGACATGCAGGTGCTCCCCGGAGCCCGCGAGCTGAACAGCTCAGGATGGGTGATCAGCCACCCATCGGGCTGCTGCAGGTGCTGCGCATAGGGCCCGCCGGCGCGATCCCACGGCTGGCTCTGCGTGTGGAACCACCGCTGATAAGCGTGCTGAACCTCGGGAACGGGATCGTTGTCGGTCGGATTGATCCGCCGAGCGACATGAGCCCGGATGAGCCCTTCGAGGGTGAACAGCATCATCTGCGTGTCATCGGAGACCTGAGCGACGCCGTCGCGAAGCACCGGGGAAATGAGCCCGGCATCCCCGTGATCCCGCCGAATCATCCCGATGTCATGGAACTCGATGGCAAACCCAAGAGCATCGCCCATCGCACCGGCGACCATCGAACCGATGAACCGCTCGTGGGGGTCCAAGGTCTGCGGAGGCTCAGCCGGAGCAGGGGCAGCAGGCTGCGACGGGGAGTTCTCATTTCGGACATCGGGTTGCGGGGTGATTCTCACCTCGTCCGGACCGAATTCGGTCATGAAAGTTCCCGCGACGGATTCGAGCAGGCCGGCAGGTTCGAGTTTCCGGCGCCACAGCAGCGGGAATGCCTCCGCGCCGTCTCGCGCGCCGGTGAGCAGACCGGACACCTGCGCATTGCGGGACCGGGTCCCTCCGGCGAAGGCGTGGAGGACCTCGGCCCATCCGCCGGTGTTGCGAGCTCCGAGGCAGAGCGCCCGGGAGACGACCTCCGGTCCGGAGGAGCCGTCGCCCAGCTCCGCGAGAATCCGCTGCTCGTTGGCGTCTTCGCGCACCGTCGCAAGGTATTCCAGCCTGCGGCGGAGCTCAGCGTGCTCAGTACCCAGCTGCTCCAGCAGTAGCTCGGAGATCTGGCCGAGGCGGAGATTCTGGCCGTTGAGCGCTCGTACGAGCGCCACGGCGAACACGCCCGCACTGGCGCATTCCTCCGGGGGCTCGCTGAGCAGTTGGGCCAGTCCCTCAGCGCGGCGGAACGCGTCTTCGTCCGGGCTGGTGATGCTGACCAGCGCGGCCGGGATGGACGCGGCGAAACATCCGAGAGTTCCAGCGAATTCTGCGTCGCGAGCACGTGTCATCAACGCAGCGTCGAGGTCCACGCCCTCGCCCTGATCTGCGTGGGCGCGTGTCGCGATCTCGACAGCACCGGCCAAGGCCGCCGAGTTCGGTGCCTGCCACGGCCGCGACCGGATCGCGGCCAGCAGCGCACCCCCGGTCCCGATTCCTTCCGCTTCAGCCGTGGCCCCGAGGGAATCTCCCAGAGCTCCACCGACGAGCATGCCCATCACCCGGCCGAGGACCTGGTATTGCCGCCGCGGCCAGGCGAGCGGATCGTTCCGATCACCCCCGAAGACCATCCCGACCTGGCGGTCGACTGCCTCGAACCACGACATCGGGAGCAGCGTCGGTCGGGACTTGATGTCCCGCCACGCCTGCAGCGTCTTCCGCTCGTTCGGGGTCAGCTCGTCCTGAGCCGTGATGCTGTCGTTCATCTGCTACTCCCCGTGCTCAGAACCCCGGGTAGGGGCTGGCCCAGTCAGGTGTCCAGACCCGTTCCGGCAGTCCGACCTGAACGGCCGCGACGTCGAAGACCAACCGATCCACCACGTCGCGAAGCTCCAGCCGCTCCAGCCACTCCCGCGGAAGTCCCTGCTCACCGTTTCGCGCACCGTGGAAGCCGCCGACCAGCGGCGCCGCGGCGGGCAGGACCTCGGCCGCGCGCCGCACGGCGGACTCGAAATCGTTGTCCCGCGCCGCGACCACCACGGCGACGGCCAGCGCGTTTGGAGCCGCACCGTCCTCCACCAGCGCTGACAACTCGCTCGGCGACGGCGGCGGACCGGTCAGCGTGCAGGAATCCAGCAGGCGCCGAACGTTCTCATCCGGCCACTTGACCAGCTCGTCCGCAACCACCTCGATGCCGTCTTCCAGCGTCCCCCCGGACAACACCGTGTTGACCAGGACCGCGTACGCGCCCGCGCTCAGGTATGCATCGGGGTGTCCGTGCGTGAGCAATGCGTTCGCGACGGCCTGCTCGAAAACGCGCTCCGGGATATCCGACCACGCCGACAGAGCGATCGCTCTGGGCACCGCAGACGGAGTCCGCGCCCTGTTGACCGGCTTCGAGAACCACCCCGTCACGTCCCTTTCCGCGAATGCGGACAGCGCCTCGATGCACACCGGATCCGGGTCGCGACGCTCGAAGAGTTCCGGGACCTTGATCAGCCACCCGGTCGGTTCGGGGACTTCGTCCAAGATGCCCGCAGTCACGGCCCTATTCCACGGGACGCCCTGGGTGTGCAGCCATCGCAGCAGGCCCAGCAGGCTGATCGTGCGCGGGATCAGCCTCTTCGTCTGACGCAGCCAGGTCTCCGTGCGCACCACCGCGTCGAGGCAGAACAGCGTCATCTGGGTCGACGAGGAGAGCCGTCCGTGCACGACCATGTCGGCCAGCACGGACTCCAACGCCGCGAACGGGAAATGCATCCCGATCCCGTAGAACAAGGACGCGTCTTTGATGGTCTTGTCGTAACGCAGTTCCTGGCAGAACTCGTCACTGCTGCGCCCGAAGACCCTCCGCACGCGCTGGACATCCCAGTAACCCATGACGCGTTCACCGTTGCGCCATTCGTAGTCCGTCGTCGTGTCCGACCGACCGCGGGTCTCCAGCACGACCTGCTCGTCGAGGGTCAACAATTCCGCGACCTTCCCGGTCAGCGCCGCACTCGGCCCTTGATGCTGATCCATCGCTCACTCCCTCCCGCGGTCGATCAGGTGGATCTTCCACTCGCCCGATTCAGGGTCGAAATACTGCTTCGAGACCTCGAAGCGGTTGCCGTCCGGCCACAGGATTTCCCGCTCATCCGGGTTCATGAACTCCAGATCCTTGGCATAGCGGGGGTTGTCGATGACGAACTGAACCCGATGCCTACCGTCCACCTTGCCGAACTGGTCGAGCGGAGCATCCTTGCTTGCGCTGGTGAACGCGTTTTCCGTAACCATGCCGCCTGGCTTGTAGCGCTCCAACAGCGAGTCCAGGTCTTGCGGTTCGACGCTGATGTTCCGGTAAGCGGTCGAGCCCGCGTAGTCCGGCATCTGGTTGAGGGCGCTGCGCAGGGCCTTGATCTCCGGCGCCAGGTACTCCAGGTCGATTTTGTCCAGGGTCCGCAGCGCATGATTCATCTGCATCGCATCCTCGCCCACGTAGCGGCGGAAGGCCACCGCTTCGACGTCGGGGAGATGCGCCAATTGCGGGTACTCCGCGCGCAGCTTGGCGACGCTCTCCTCGAACGTCGTGCCGCGCAACCGGCTTCTTTCGATGCGTTCCCGGTATACCTGACGATCCGCCTCG
Organism: Saccharopolyspora sp. NPDC045839; assembly: GCF_056431645.1. Classification (NCBI taxonomy): domain Bacteria; kingdom Bacillati; phylum Actinomycetota; class Actinomycetes; order Pseudonocardiales; family Pseudonocardiaceae; genus Saccharopolyspora; species Saccharopolyspora sp. NPDC045839. Next base: position 26,832 of record NZ_JBWKKH010000028.1, on the reverse strand, counting down.
GTAGCCCGGAAGTCGGGACGCTGCTCGCCGACCACTTCGAGCGCGTCCGGCTTTTCGGACTCAGGCGCGCGCGAACCCAGGTCGGGGTCGTGCCCACCCAGGTCAGGCGCGTGCGGGACCGCATCTGGAGCGTGCGTGCCCAGGTCGGGCCCATGGGTGGTCGGACCGCTGGGCGAGTCGCCTGGACCTCCCAGGAGGTCCTCGATCTTGGACCGCACCGGGGGCTCGTGCGTGGTGGCCGGCCCGTCGAAGTCCGAGAGGCTCGTCGACGGGCTGTCCGGGGAAGAGCCGAGGCTTCCGCCGCCAGAGTTGTGGCCCAAGGTGTGCGTCGGGGTGACGTCCATCCTGGCCCACGACTCGCGAGCGCTCAGACCAGGCCCGGGGGAACCCGCCGACTCACCGGTGTGCGGGGTGTCCGGGCCCGACTTGGGCGGGTCGAACGGGCTGTGCCCATCAGCGCCCTGCCAAGGCGACGATCCCGAAGTCCCCGACTGCTGGTTGGAGTCCGCACCGCTGGACGTGTCGGCATCGGCATCGTGATCCGGTGCCGGGGTCGGCCGCGAAGCCGGGTCCGGCTTGGGATCGAACGGGCTTCCGCCATCCGATTCCCACCACTTCGGCGCAGGCTTCGTGGCGTCGCTCGGGCTTGGGGCATCGGTCTCGGTGTCCAGGTCCCCGTGCTGGCTGTTCGACGGGCTGGATGGCTGGGACGGAGTCGGCTCGAAGTCCTTTTGCCAGTCCGACGAATCCGCGCCGCTCGTCGAGTCCGCGGGCTCGGGCGACTTCTGCGGGGCCGGTTCGAAGTCGTTCTGCCAGCTTTCGGCTTGCTGGTCGGTTCGCGGCGCGGTCGTGTCCGTGGGTTTGACCGGCTCCGGCGCATCGGCCGGCTTCGGCCCGGGGCCGTTGGTCTCGGCGGGTGGTGCATCCGAGCGGTGGCCGGCGGGTGTCTGGGGCGATGTGCCCTGGCCTTGTGCGGAATCCGGTCGGCGCGGGGCTTCCGGTGATTGCGGTTGCCGGGGGCCGTTGACGTCTGCCGGCGGTTGGGCAGGACGCGAAGTCTGCGGTTGGCTGCCGGGGTCGGTGGATGGCGCCCTGGTTTGGGACGACGGGCCGTCCATGCGGGGGCCTCGGACATCCACCGGCGGGGCCGCCTGGCGCGGAGCCGAAGGCGCTGGGCGCGGACCGCTGACATCCGCGGGCTGCGGTGCCGGCGGACGCGCCGATGGCGCAGCGGGCTGCTGAGGCGCACTCGGCTGCCGACTTGCCGGGAACTGCGGTGCCTGGTGTTGCTGACCAGCGGCGGGTTGTGCTCCTGCCGCAGGTCGGTTGGGCTGGTGGGGCGCTTGCTGCGCATTCGCAGCGGGTGCCTGCTGACGCATCCCTTGCTGCTGCGGCGCGCCATGCGGCGTGGGTGCCGGGGGTTGCTGCTGACGTGCAGGGGGCGGCTGTTGCCCGAACTGCGGCGCAGCAGCCGGCGGCTGGTGTGGTTGCCGCGGAGGTTGCGCCGGTTGCTGCTGCATCGGCTGCTGCTGACCGGCATTTGGCGCCGCAGACGGCTGCTGCCCGGCGTGCGGGGGTGCGGGTTGCTGCCAGGCGTGCGGAGCGGCCGGTTGCTGGTAGTTCGGCTGTTGTCCCGCGTGCGGGGCAGCCGGTTGCTGGTAGTTCGGTTGCTGGTAGTTCGGTTGCTGCGGAGCCTGCTGCTGCATCGGCTGCTGGTGCGGCGATTGCTGAGGTGCCGCCGGGTGCTGTCCGGCCTGCTGGTGCGCCCCGTATCCGGACTGCGCCGTCATCGGCTGCGGCGCCTGAGCAGGCTGCGAATGCGGCGCAGCTGGTGGCGGTTGCTGGGCCTGACCTGAGTTCGGTGCCGACTGGTGTCCCGGTCCTGCCTGCGGCGGACCGGCGTGGGGCACCTGCTGCGGCGGGTTGTTCGGGACGAACTGGCCGGTGTTCCGGTCGACGTAGCCCGCGGGTTCCCACTGGTGGTTCTGCGGGTTGAACCGGCCCAGATCGTGGTAGCCGTCGGCGTCGCGGTGGACCGGGATCCAGCGGCCGAACTCGTCGGTTCGGCCGTGCGCGACCCACGCGCCGCTCTGGTCGTAGTGCCCGTTGGGGACCAGTTGGCCGTTGCCGTTCAGGTGTCCCGGCACCCAGCGGTTGAGGTTGTCGAGCTGCCCGTGCGGGATCCACTTGCCGTGGACGTCGAACTCGCCGTGCGGCACGAACTCGCCGTTCGGCATGAGGTGCCCGGGGACCGGCTCGTTGTAGGCGTCGGGCCGTGAATGCCAACCGCCCCAGGCGGGACCGCCCGGATGCTGGAACTCCTTCGGCGGCTGATCGCCGTAGCCGCGTTGGTGGGCTGCGTCGGCTTGGTGGCCGAAGCGGGTCCACTCCGGTTCGTGGCCCGGGGGGAACGGGCTGTCGTGGACCGCTTTGGTTCCGTCCGGGCTGAAGCTGACCCATTGGCCCGGTTCGTCGAAGCGCGGCTGCGGCGTGCCCGAGGCGTCCACGTCGAACTCCGCGCGGCTGCCGCTGGCGTACATGTTGCCGAAGTTGTCGACCCAGGCGTCCTTGTTGGGCGCCAGGACCTCCACACCGAGTTCCTTCGACAGTTGCTGGGCGAAGTTCGGGGAGCCGTCCGGCAGGTCGGCGCCGGTCTGGCAGGACAGCAGGCGCACCGGCTCGCCGTGCTTGTACCCCGGCGCGCCCTTGATGATCTCGGCCAGTTCCTTGGCCGAGAGCTCCTTGCCGTTGAAATGCACGCCGTTCGGGCTGCCGTGGACCTCGACCGTGAACCGCTTCGGGTCCACCGACGGCCGCGGCATGCGCTGCGCGAAGTCCGCGCTGCCGTAGTAGCCCTGTCGCGAGTGCCGGATCATCGAGAGGCCGGAATTCGTGTTGCGGATCCCCAGGCCCGTGCCGCCGAGCTTCTCACGCAGCTCGTCGGAGATGTCCAGCCGCTTGTGCTCGCCGACCCGCTCGTTCCAGCGGTGCTCGAACGGGTTCTCCGGCGGCTTCTCCGCTGCCATGGACTCCGAAGTGGAGCGCGGCGGCGCTTCCGGGGCCGCCGGTTCCGGGGCGTGCGGGGCGTCCGGCTTGTGGTAGCCGAGCGACTCGGCGCGGATCCGGGCGTCCTCGGCCATCCGCTGCTGCCAGCCGGGGCCCCAGTGGCGGACGCCTTCGCCCTTGACGTGCGCGAAGTCCTCGTGCTTCACGTCCGCGTACGGGTAGCGGTCGGCGTCGGCGTGCCTGGCCGCCTGCGGGCGGCTCGGCTGCGGCGCGTGCGGTGCGTCCGGGCGCGGGCCGTCGACGTGTGGCGCATCGGGACGCGGCGCCTCGACGCGGGGTGCATCCGGGCGCGGGGCGTCCGGATGGGTGCCCTGCGGGCGCGGATCGGCCGGGTCGTTCAGGCGGGACGGGGTTTCCGGCTGCCGCTGGCGCGGCATCTCCGGGCCGCCGTCCGTCCGTCCATTGCGGACAGATCCATCGGGGCCGCCGGGGCGGGACGGGCCGTCGGGCCTGGCCGAGCTGTTCGGACCATCCGGGCGCGCCGGGGCATCCGGACGCGCGGGACCGTCTGGACGCATCGGACCGTTTGGCCGCGCCGGGGCGTCCGGACTCGTCGGGCCGTTGGGGCGGGACGGGGCGTCCGGACGCGGTGTGCCGTTCGATGCGTCTGGACGCATCGGGCCGTTCGGGCGCGCCGGGGCATCCGCGCGTGGTGCGGCTTGGGGACCAGTCGGACCGTTGGGCCGCGCCGGGGCATTCGGGCCGTCCGGGCGAGCCGGGCCGTTCGGCCTGGCCGGGGCGTCCGGGTGTGCCGATCCGCTGGGACCGTTCGGGCGCATCGGAGTGTCGGGCCGTGCCGGGCCGTTCGGGTTCGCCGGGGCATCCGCGCGCGCCGGGCCGTTGGGCTGTCCGGGCCCGTTCGCATGCGCCGGACCTCCCGGCCCGCCGGGCCGGGCCGGTCCTGCCGGGCCGTCGGCCCGCGGCGCCCCTACGGGGCTTCCCGGCTGCGCAGGGCGCTGACCGGCTCCGCCGGGGCGGTGCGGCGCGTCCGGCTGCGCCGGTCCGCTCCTCGCCGGGGCGCCCTCGGGGCCGCGTGGCCGCGGCGCCTCGGGGGCGCGTCCGCTGGGCATGCTTCGCCCGGCTGCGCCGGGGCTTCCGGGCGTGCCCGTCCAGCCACCGCCCGAGCCCGGACGGCTGCCGCCTGGCGAGGACGACGGTGCGCCTCCCGGCGCGCCACCCGCGGCTCCACCGCCGGTGGCTCCGCCGCCGGCGGGCTGGTCCGGACGTGCCGATGGCGCGTTGGGCGGCGGTGCGCCGACGCCCATGTCGGCAGGTCGTTCCGGCGCGCTCACGCCGGCGGTCGAGGTGTGCGCCGGGGTCGACGGCGGACGGTTCGCGACGTCCGGACCGAAGCCGCTGCCGGTGGGAGCCGGGCCACCGCCCGAACCACCACCAACGTGCGGCGAGCCGGCACCCGAGCCACCACCGATGTGCGGCGATCCACCGCCCGAGCCGAGGTTCGCGGCCGAGCCGCCCCCGGTGCCGCCACCGGAGTGCGCTCCAGAACCGGAGCCACCGGACGGTGCTCCATCCGAAACCGATGCGGTGCGTGGGCCGCCTTCCGGGGCTGCGGACCGCGTGTCCGCGCCGCCATGGCCGCTCGATCCGGTGTCCGTCGAGGACGCACTTCGCGGCGCATCGGCCTGCCCGCCGGAGCCGGCGTCCGCGCTGCGACCGGACGATTCCGGCGCGTGCGAACTCGAATCGACGCCGCTACGCGGGGAATCCGGACCGCTCGACGCACTGGGAGAGCCGGAACCGCCGTGCGAACCGGAACCATCGGACGAGGAGCCGGAACCGCCGTGCGAACCCGAACCATCCGGCGAAGAGCCGGAACCACCGTGCGTGCCGGTCGAAGAGCCTTGTGGACCCGAGCCGTTCGACGAGGAGCCGGAACCACCGGCATCAGGCGAAGAGCCATGCGAACCCGAGCCGTCCGGCGACGAACCGGAACCGCCGTGGGAGCCCGAGCCGGGAGCATCGGTTCCGCCGCCCGTCGACGTGGAGCCGGAACCGCTCGTGCCGCTGCCCGCGAGGCTCGAAGTCGAGCCGCTGCCCGATCCCGTTCCGCCACCTGTCGAACCGGAACCGTCGCCCGCCGAGCCGCTACCCGAACTCGTCCCGGACGAGCCGGAACCCGTTCCGTCGCCCGCCGAACCGGAGCCGTCGCCGGTCGAACCAGTCCCGTCCCCCGCCGAGCCGCTACCCGAGCCCGTCCCGGATGAGCCGGACCCCGGGGAACCCGGCCCGGTCCCGGACGAGCCGCTGTCGCTCTCGCCGTCCGAGCCGCCGCCCGGCGCATCCGGGCCGCCGAACTTGGCGTTGCGCTTGCCGACGACGTCCGTGCCGAAGACGTCGTCGACCTTCTTCCAGGTCTTCTCCGCCAGCTTGTCGCCCAGCTTGCCCGCGACGTCCAGCTTGTCCGCGACCTTGCCGACGTTGGTCGCCGCGGTCTTCACGCCGTCGGCCGCTCGTTTCCCCAGCTTGCCGAGGGCCTTCATGATGTCGCCGAAGACCTCGACCAGCTTGGCCAGCTTCGGCGCCACGTTGCTGATCGTCTTGATCAGCTTGGTGACGATCTCGGTGATCTTGCCGACCGTCCTGGCGATGAACGAGACCGCCTGCGGCACCACCCAGGCCAGCGAGACGCCCGGCGGGGCCAGCGCTTCCAGCGCGTAGGTGATCAGCCGCGAGATGCAGTCGGCGACCAGGTCGCGGACGAATTCGCGGACGAACGAGACGACCTCGCCCATCACCGTGACCACGGTGCTGATCGTGTTGGCGAGTTCCGCGGCGCCGGCGAGGGCTTCGCCCTTCTCCCCCGCCTGCTGGCGGTAGGCGTCGCCGGCCGCGCCGGTCCACTGCGCGGTGTCGGCCTTGACCGCGTCGTTGTACTGGGTGGCGGCCTCGCCCACGGCCTTGCTGACGTTGGCCCAGGTCTCGCCGTACGCCTTGACCCCGTCCGGGTCGCCGGCGAACCAGTCCAGCGCCTCCTTCAGCGGCTCGACGTGCTCGATCAGCCACGACAGGCCGTAGGACAGCAGGGTGCCGATCGGGTCGGTGGCGATGCTGACGACTTCCAGCGCCAGCCCGCCGTAGGCCAGCCCGCTCTCGACCCAGCTCGAACCGTCGTTCAGCGAGGAGACGTCGTTGATGGACTCGGCGATGCCGATCCCGGTGCCCCACCCGGCGTCGCCGGTGCCCGCGGTGAGCGGGCCGGGGCCGTCCGGATTCTCCTTCTGCTGCGCGACGAGCGGGTTGCTCATACCTCGATCCCGCCGATCACGTCGCTACCCGCGTCGTCGGCGGACTGGTATTCCTCCGCGGCGCCGCGCACGTTCTCGGCGACCTCCTGCATCGCCTCGACGGCCTTCCGCAGCGTCTGGACGCCGTGCTGCTCCACCGGGTCGAGCATCCAGGCGAAGGGCCGGCAGAGGATCCCGTACGCGTCGTTGTCCAGCGAAACCTGCTGCGACGCGTCGATGGCGACGTTCAGCCGGTCCACCACACCATCCACTTTGGACGCATGGGTGCGCAGGTTCTCAATGACGACGTTCATCTCGTCCGGCATCGCAAAGGGTCCCTCGGGTCGGCTCGGCAGGATCAGCGCAGGAAGGAGCCGCCGCCGAAGTCGTCGTCGAAGTCGTCCGGGCGACGGCGCGACGGCGGCTGCTGCGGCGGGGCGGCCGGGCGCTGGGGCGGGGCCGGGGGCTGGCGCCGCTGCTGCGGCTCCTCGTAGTCGTCCTCGACGCCGTACCGCAACTCCTGCAGGCCGGAACCCTGCTTCTGCGGTTCTTCCTCGTCCTCCGGCATCTCCGGGAAGTACTTGCGGGCCTGGCCCAGCACGTGCTGCGCGGCGGAATCCTCCAGCCCGACCGTGCCCGCCACGGCCTGCTGCATGAGTTCGGGAACCTTCGCCTGCGCGGTCTGCACGGCGCGCATGATCTCGGCCGCCAGCTTCGCCATCGGGCGGTTGCCGGCGTTCTCGGACAGCTGCAGGCCCTGCAGGATGCCGGCGGAGTTCACCGTCACCTCGATCGCGCCGTCCCGGGAGGTCTCGGTCACCGAGATCTGCTCGATCTCCTGCTGCATCCGGCCGAACTTCTCGGCCTTCTCGGTGGCCCGCTCCTGCCAATCGCGAACCATCCGCTCGGCCGCGCCGATGTCGCGTCCGAAGTCGTCCTCAGGCAACCCGTCCCCCGAACCGCTCCACCGCGCACCGGCAGGAACGCTGCGCCACCATCCGGCGACAACCCGCGTTCCCCTGGCCCTGGCACGGTTTCCCACTCGATCTCGTCCGGCGGGAACCGTATCAACCGCGCGCGCGAGGCCGGGTCGGATCTGCGGGATTTCCCGTGTAGTGACGATCACGACCGCAAAGCACGGCCGCATATGTCCGGAAAGCGCAGGGGGGGGGGGGGGGGGGGGGGGGGGGGGGGAGGACAGAAGAAAGCAGGACAAAGGTCTCTGCCGGCCGCGTTCTCGCAGATGAG
>NZ_JBWKKH010000028.1:0-19263 GCF_056431645.1 Saccharopolyspora sp. NPDC045839 | reverse complement strand
GTTTTTTGGGGGGGGAAGGAAAAGAAAAGAAAGAAGGGGCAGTCGGGTCGGGAGGGGGGGGGTGCGGGGGGTTTTGGGGTCCCCGAACCAAAAAAAAACCCCCCCCGGCCCCGTTGCCTGCGCTCAGTCGCTCCGGGAAGCCGGTGCGCCGTGACCGGCTGAAACGACCGGACCGACCGAAGGTCGACGTCCGAATCGGGCACTTCGGTAGGGTCGGTGGTTGTGACAGTCGGATGGCCCGCTTCGCTGGATCTGCACCTGGACTGGGCGGGCCGGCCGGACAGCAGCAGGCTGGCCGAGGCGCTGCGCACCGCGATCCGCGACGGCCGCCTCCCGGCCGGCAGCCGCGTCCCGTCCACCCGCGCCCTGGCGCAGGACCTCGGCGTCGCCCGCGGCACCGTCACCCGCGCCTACGACCAGCTGGTCACCGAGGGCTTCCTGCTGTCCCGCCAGGGCGCGCCGACCACCGTCGCCGAACGGCTGGCGAGCCCGGACCCGATCGCCGCCCCGCCCGACCCGGAAGCGCCGGCGCCGCGCTGGGACTTCCGGCCCGGGCGGCCGAACCTCAGCTCCTTCCCGCGCCGGGACTGGCTGGCCGCCAGCCGCCGCGCCCTGCAGTCCACCCCCGACGGCGACCTCGACTACGGCGATCCGCAGGGCCACCCGGCGCTGCGGGAGGCCCTCACCGAATACCTGGCGCGGGTCCGCGCGGTGGCCACCACGCCGGAGCGGATCATCATCTGCAACGGCTACTCCCAGGCGTTGTCGCTGCTCAGCAAGGCCCTGCACGACCAGGGGCTGGACTCGATCGACTTCGAGGACCCGTCCCTGCCGCAGCTGCGCGCGATCCCCGCCGGCTTCGGCATGGCGGTGCGCGGCGTGCCGGTCGACCACGACGGCATCGACGTCGCGCAGCAGCTCAGCCGGGCCGTGGTGGTCACCCCGGCGCACCAGTTCCCGCTCGGCGTCGCCATGAGCTCGGCCCGCCGGACGGAACTCGTGCAGCTCGCGAAGGCCGAGGACCGGCTGATCATCGAGGACGACTACGACGGCGAGTTCCGCTTCGACCGCAGGCCGATCGGCTCGCTGCAGGGCATGGCGCCCAACCACGTCGCCTACGCGGGCACGGCCAGCAAGACCCTCGCCCCCGCCCTGCGGCTCGCGTGGCTGGCGCTGCCTCCGCACCTGGTGGCGCCGGTGCGCACGCTCAAGGAGCACAGCGGGCTGCATGCCCCGCTGTTCGAACAGCTGGCCATGGCGGAACTCATCCGGTCGGGCGCCTACGATCAGCACGTCCGCCGATCGCGCGCCGAGTACCGGAGGCGACGGGAGCAGCTCCTCGATGCACTGAGCGACCTGCGCGCGCACCACCGGCCTTACCCGGCCGGGATCTCGGCCGGACTGCACATCACCCTGCAGCTCGACCCGGAGGGACCGACGGAGCGAGAAGTCCTGACTCGGGCGCGGAAGCATTCGGTGGAGCTCGAGGTGCTCGGGCCGCACTGGGCCTCGCCCGGACAGCATCCGCCCGGCGTGGTCGTCGGCTACGCCGCCCCCGCGGAACACGCCTTCCGCCCCGCGCTGCAAGCATTGGTCACCGTTCTGCAGCGGTGACCCGATCGGGCGGCGCCGCCGGACCGCCCGACATGTCCGCACCAACAGAGGGGAACACCTGTTCTATTCTGGATTCCCCTCGCCGCGACACACAGGAGACAGAATTGACCGAAGAGCAGACGAGCGCCGAGCAGACCGCGTCGGCCCAGTCCGAGCAGGCCCAGCCGGAGTCGGCCCAGCCCGAATCGACCCAGTCCGAGCAGACTGAGTCGGCGCAGCTCGAGGCCGAGTCCGGCGCCGAGGCGGCGCCGAAGAAGCCGCGGGCCCGCAAGCAGAGCACAGCCAAGAAGACCCGGACGGTCGAGCTCACGCTGACGGTCACCGGCACCGCCGACGGCGAGTGGCAGGCCGACCTGATGCACGCGGGCAAGCGGATCGTGCAGGCCCTGCCGGTCGCGGCGGCCGCGGTGTCCAAGGCGGCCGCCGAGCTGCACCAGGACATCTCCGACACGATCGAGAGCGTGCTGAACGAGGCGCGCCAGCAGCACGAAGCGAAGCTCGCCGAACTGGAGGCCGAGGTCGAGCGGGTCCGCAAGGCCCTCGCCGAGCTCGAAGGCTGACAGCCGCGAACAGCCGGGCATGCCGTGCCGGCCCCTCGACGACACGGCATGCCCGCCGCAGTCCCGACCCGGTCGGCTCCGCCGACCGCATTACCGCGGGGCGAGCCGCGAGGCTGGGAGACTCCCAGATTCGGCGGCGACCCCGCAACTCTCGATACCGGCCGGTCGATCGAGCCCATGTTACGCCGCACGACATGCGCTTCCCGGCCCGAGAGCCCGGCCGCCTCTCTGCGATCCGCCCGGAAAACGCGTTTGGTCGAGCCAATTCCGGGCGGCCGATCGAGAAACTGCGCGCGTCATTGCGGTAAACCACGGCGTTGCGGCCGATGAATTCGATTCCGAATGCCGGTAATTCGAACGCAGTGGCGATGACCAGCCGGTACGCCCGGATCGAAAAGGGTTGCGCCATCTCCGGGATTTTTCCGGGTACTCGACCCGCCGCTCCGTCCGATGGGCAAGGATAGCCGATCGGAACCAGTCAGCACTGGGCCGAGGAGGCGAATCATGTCCGCGGATCTGGATGATCTGCAACGCAAACTGGACGCGCTCAAGGAAGCCGGCCGCCGGGCCGAGGAACGAATGGGCGATTTCGGCCAGATGCGCGAGCAGATCAGCGAGCTGCAGGTGGCCGCCACGTCCGCGGATCGCTCGGTCACCGTCACCGCCGGCCCCGGCGGCGTCACCGGCATCGAGTTCACCCAGGACGCGATGCGCCTGTCGCCCGCGCAGTTGTCCGGCACCGTCATGAGCACCTTGCGGCTCGCGGTCGCCGAGGCCGCCCGCAAGCAGGCCGAGATCGTGCAGGAGTACGTGCCGGACAGCGACGTCCTCGACCGCGTGCTGCGCACCCAGGAAGAGCTGTTCGGCGCCCAGCCCGAGCAGCACGAAGTGCCGGTCGACGACGACGAGCAGCCGGATTCCTTCCTCGACGGCAGGAGATGACGATGCCGGGGTACAAGGCACCCGCCGAAATGATCATGCAGTGCGGCGGCAACATCGGCGGGATGCACGCCGACGCGAAGGCCGTCCGGGACAAGGTCGCCGCCGCGGAGGTACCGGAGGTCTCGTGGGGGCTGCTCGGCCTGGCCACCACCTACAGCTCCTACCGCGACCTGCTGGAGAAGTTCAAGCAGCACCTCGACGAGATGAGCGAAGGGCTGACCAAGGCGGGCGAGGACATCACCGCCTGCGGCCGTGACTACCAGGAATCCGACGAGTCGATGGCCGAGATGTTCGGCAAGATCCTCGGCGAGGTCGGCAAGGGCGGCGGCGGTGGCGGAGGCGGTTCCTGGTGACCACCAACGCGGAAGCGATCAGCGAGAACAGCGCGCTCAACCCGGTGGCCCCGCGCGTCGACGGGTCGGCGTTCGGGAAGCTGCCGTTCGTCAAGGACATCATCAAGGCCGGTGACGACGCCGGCAAGGGCGACGTCGAGGCACTCAAGGGCGACATCGAGAGCTACCTGTCCAGCGCGACCAGCTTCGCGCTGGACCCGCTGGGGTTCCTCATCGGCACCGGCGTCGAGTTCGTGATCAACTTCGTGGCCCCGGTGCGCGACGCCATCCAGCTCGTCACCGGCGACAGCGAGGCGCTGGCCAAGAGCGCCCAGTCGTTCGCCGAGGTCCAGGACGAGATCAACAAGCTCGGCCAGCACCTGACCGACAGGCTGGACAGCGAGCTCTCGGACTGGGACGGCGAAGCCGCCGACGCGCTGCGCAAGAAGATGGCGAAGTTCATCGACGGCGTGCAGGCCACCGGCGGCCAGGCGAACAACATCTCGCAGCTGCTGCAGATGAGCGGCACCATGATGGAAGCCGCCGAGGGCGTGATCAAGGGCATCCTCTCCGACTTCCTGACCTGGGCGATCACCACCTGGATCACGGCGACGGCCTCGGCGGGCCCGACCTTCGGCGGCTCCATCGCCGCGGCCACCGCGGTGACGACGGCGGAAGCGGGCATCACCTGCGCCCGGGCCGCCCAGCAGATCCAGAAGATCACCAAGATCATCGGCCACATCATGGACGTGATCACGGCGATCAAGGCGATCCTGGACACGATCCGGATCATCGAGAGCGTCCAGCAGATCACGGACGGAAAGCCCGGCGGGGACGGCGGCAAGAGCCTGGCGGACATGGGCAGCAAGATCCTCGGCGGAGTGACGAAGGAAACCGCGGACGAGCGCAAGGTCGTGGGCCAACTCGGCACGGGATTCCAGTCCGAAGCCGAAGACCGCGGCTACACCGTCGACGACAAGTCGGGACACGTCACGGAGATCGACGCCGACGGCAACATCACCGAGCGGAACGCGCAGGGACGAGTCGTTCGCGACGCCGACGGCAACCCCGTCACCTACCAACGCGATGCTCCGTCCTACGGCGGCAAGGAGTTCGCCAAGTCCGGCTTCAACCAAGTCGCTGGCGGCATCGGCTCCGCTGCTGACGCCTTGGAGAAGCAGGCTCAAGGAGGCGGCTTCACCGACGTCCCGCCGGACGAAACGATCAGCGGCGACCTCAACTGGTGAACCACCTGACCAAGTACGAGTGAAGGGCACCTGAAACACCGCGGCTCACAGCGCCTCCTTGAGGCTGACTGTCTGGCGACGTGCGGGAAGCAAGTGCCCTTCACTTAGAAAATCAGCCAAACGGGAGCTGTAGCTGTGGCAAGGGGATGTGCTGGCGATCGGCTTCCACACCTGCGGGGTCTTGGTAGGCAGCAGGCGGAATCCAACCCGTCAGGAAGTGCGCCCAGCTGAGCAGGTCATCAACCGCTCTCGGGTTGAACAGCCACTCACCAACCCAGCACATCACCTTGCGCCCCGAGAACCGGAAATACGGTCTGGGCTGAACGTTCTTTCCCGCATAGGTCGCGAACGACTGGTACAGCCAGTGCACGCGTTCCGGGGTTACCACGGCTTGCACGTATTCCGGGCTGGCTCCGGAAATGTGGTAGGTGAACGCATCTGTCGATCTGCTCGGGTCGCCGATCTGCACGGTCACGACCGGCTCCCCCTCGGAACTCCTATTGGAGCACCCGAAGCCGAGCAGGCCAAGCAACCCTCCCGACTCTTCGCGCCGCTGGTAAACCAGTAGCTCCGGGACCGGCGACGGCAGCTCCAGCACCGCAACACTGGTCATCGACGTGGCAGTGCCGGACTTCGACGTGGTGACCTGCCGGTCGGTAGTGGTCGAATAGTACGAACCGGTCGTCGCGGTGTACTTGTACGAGTTGGCGATCTGCATCACCAGAGCCAGCATGCCTTCGTGCAGACCGGCCAGCAGCAAGGGAATGGCCTTGTGCTCGTAGTCGTGGAACGGCGGCCCGGGCAGCTGCCCAAGCATGTCCCCCGGCACGTCCCGCGCCATTCGCCAACCGCGCTGCGCTGCCCATTGCTGAAACGGATCCCCTGCCGGAGGGTGCATCGGCTGCTGCCACGGTTGTCCGGGCTGATTCATCCCCGCCTCCCATCACCGCCGCACACCGTAACTCGCCGCACCGAGCAGCACGGCAGAACGACAGCATCCACGGCGAGCCGCCTTTCACGCGGTGGCGCATGTGCTTGACCGAGTTGAGGGACTTTCCGCTGAAGCGCTGATCGCTACGTTGAAAACCCATGGTCAGCAAAGACTTTTGCGCAGAGGACCACGCGCGGATGAAGGTGGTGATCGACCGGACCGGCCCAGCGGTCCGTCGCGCCCTGAGCGAACTGGACCCCGAAAGCTGCGCCGAGTTCGAGCGCGAGTTCCACCTCGCGATGGCCGAAGCCGACGACGACTTCGACCTCAGCCGCGTCGAGAAGGTCCTCGGCCGCTGGTGGGCAGAGGCGTGCTCGGCCGCGAATCCCGCCCCGCACGTCGCTGAACTGCTGGAACGCATCAAGAACGGCGATGAGTCAATCTTCTCCGAAGAATGGCGCCCCCAAGCCGACGGCACCGACCTCGTCTATCGCAAGGACACCGAAGGAAACTGGTACTTCTCGCACGTGCGCCGCCCTGGAGAGCAGTGATGCCGGGCTACGACATCCGTTGGTGCACAGAAGCCGAACGGACGCGGGCCACGTTGCCGCACGAGGTCCGCACTGCAGTGGACGCGTTCGTCAAGGAGCTGAAGAAGAATCCCAGAACGCATGGAACCTACAACAAGCGCTTCGACTACTACTCGGCCAATTTCAAGTACGGCTTCATCCACTATGCAGTCGTCGACCAGGTACTGAAAATCGTCATGCTCCGCATCACCGCCGTCTACTAACCCGCGCACAGAGAAAGGCCCCTGTCCGGAGGAGTCGGACAGGGGCCCTTTGGTCAACTAGCTACTTCAGCGGTAGTCGCGGCCGAGGTCGTAGACGCCCAAGCGAACGGGATCGCTCGGATGCGCCTCGCGGAGATGGTGCCGCCCGGTGGGGTGGTCCGCACAGGCTGATTCGTCGGGGCCGGAGTCGGGGAACCTCGGTGGTATTTCGGGTCGACGCGGCGCTGTCCGAGGATGCGAGGTTCAGCGTTCTCGGCTTCGACGTCGGCTATGAGGCGCCAAACGGTGTACTCACCGTCGCCCCCGCCCGCATGTTGGCCGATGGGAATCTGAGTCCACCCATCGGGACCTGGGTGGCGAGCATGGCGAGGATCGCAGGTCGAACAGGACGAACGCGCTGAGCCGAATCCAGAACATGACAAGGGTTCCTGTCATGGCTTGAGGTGTGGCGTTTTCGCGCGAAACCGGCGTTTCGCGTGCGTGGCGGCGCCGTTTTCGCGCGAAAACGCCACCTTCACCCGGGAGTGTCAGGACCGAGCAGCGAGGACGTGCTAGCAGCACATGCAGGTGCCCTCGCGTACCCGGTCCACTTCGGAGCGATCGTGCAACTCCCCCGCGTCCGCCTCCTCCCCGCAGAACGCCACCACCGGCACACCCGCAGCGATCTCGTTGCTGCGATGGGGAAAGCGTGGCGGCCTCGAAGGCCCCGGAGCAGGGCGCCCTGGTTTTCGCCAAGGCCCAACTCCAGGCATTCCTGACCACCGTCAAGTCAGGCCGGCTCGACTTCTGACACCGGACGAACAAAGCCCCATCCCGGCGGTGCCGGGATGGGGCTTTGTTCGTATCAGCACAGAGAAGAGCCCCTGTCCGGAGGAGTCGGACAGGGGCCCTTTGGTCAACTAGCTACTTCAGCGGTAGTCGCGGCCGAAGTCGTAGTCGTCCAGCGGAACCGCCGCACCGGTACCGGTGCCGAACACGTCCGGGGTGTAGTAGCTGTCGTCGTAGGACGGGATCGCGTACGCGGCGGCCCGTGCCTCCTCCGTCGGCTGCACCTGGATGTTGCGGTACCGGTTGATGCCCGTACCAGCCGGGATCAACTTACCGATGATCACGTTCTCCTTCAGGCCGACCAGCTTGTCACTCGCGCCCTCGATCGCGGCGTTCGTGAGGATGCGGGTCGTCTCCTGGAAGGAGGCCGCCGACAGCCACGAGTCCGTGGCCAGCGACGCCTTGGTGATACCCATCAGCACCGGACGGCCGGACGCCGGGTCGCCGCCCTCGGCGACGACGCGACGGTTCTCCGACTCGAACTGCGAGCGCTCGACCGGCGAACCGGGCAGGAACTCGGTGGCACCCGAGTCGATGATGATGACCCGGCGCAGCATCTGGCGGACGATGACCTCGACGTGCTTGTCGTGGATGCCCACACCCTGCGACCGGTACACCTCCTGCACCTCGCGCACCAGGTGCAGCTGAGCCTCGCGCGGGCCCATCACGCGCAGCACCTCGTGCGGGTCGACCGCACCTTCCAGCAACTGCTGGCCGACCTCGACGTGGTCGCCATCGGCGATCTGCCGCTCGCTGCCGTCCACCGAGATCGCCGCGAGCCGCTGCCGCTTGGACAGCTTGTCGTAGACGATCTCCTCGCCGCCGTCGTCCGGAATGATGGTGATCTTCCAGTAGCGGTCGTTGTCCTCCATCCGGATCCGGCCGGAGGTGTCGGCGATCGGCGCCTTGCCCTTCGGGACCCGGGCCTCGAACAGCTCCTGGACACGCGGCAGACCGGTGGTGATGTCGTCACCGGCGACACCGCCCTGGTGGAAGGTACGCATCGTCAGCTGCGTACCCGGCTCACCGATCGACTGGGCGGCGACGATGCCGACGGCCTCGCCGACGTCCACCAGCTTGCCGGTGGCCATCGAGCGGCCGTAGCAGACCGCGCAGACGCCGACGCCGGACTCGCAGGTCAGCACGCTGCGGACCTTGACCGTGGTGATCTTGGCGGCGAGCAGCTTATCGATCGCCGGGTCACCCAGGTCCGAACCGCGGGCCAGCACGATGTTGCCGTCGGCGTCGGTGACGTCCTCGGCCGTCGTGCGTGCGTAGATGCTGGTCTCCACGTGCGCATCGCGCAGCAGCGTGCCGTCCGGCAGCAGCTCCGCGATCGGCATCCGGATGCCGCGCTCGGTGCTGCAGTCGGTCTCGCGGACGATGACGTCCTGCGAGACGTCCACCAGACGACGGGTCAGGTAACCCGAGTCGGCGGTACGCAGCGCCGTGTCGGCCAGACCCTTTCGGGCACCGTGGTTGGAGATGAAGTACTCCAGCACCGACAGGCCCTCGCGGAAGTTCGCCTTGATCGGGCGCGGGATGTACTCACCCTTCGGGTTCGACACCAGACCACGCATACCGGCCAGCTGAACGACCTGGGTCATGTTACCGGCGGCCCCGGACTTCACGATCACGCTGATCGAGTTGTCCTCGGGGAAGTTCGCCTCCATGGCCTCGGCGACCTCGTCCTTGGCGGCCGTCCAGACCTTGACCAGCTCGGCGTTGCGCTCCTGGTAGGACAGCGCACCGCGGCGGTACCGCTTCTCGACCTGGTCGGCCTTGGCCTCGTAGGAGTCCAGGATCTCGGTCTTGTTCGGCGGCACGACCACGTCGGTGATCGACACGGTCACGCCCGAACGGGTCGCCCAGTGGAAGCCGGCATCCTTGAGCTTGTCCAGGGTCTGCGCCACGGTGACCATCGGGTACCGCTCGGCCAGGTCGTTGACGATCGCGGCCTGCTTCTTCTTCGGCAGCAGGTCGTCGACGAACGGGTAGTCCTCGGGCAGCAGCTCGTTGAACCACACGCGGCCGAGGGTGGTCTCGGCCAGCCACGGCTGACCGGGCTCCCAGCCCTCCGGCAGCTGCGCCTTGTTCGGCACCACGTCGCGCAGCCGGATCTTGATCTTGGCCTGCAGGTCCAGCGCGCCGCGGTCGAAGGCCATGATGGCCTCGCCGACCGAGGAGAACGCCAGGCCCTCGCCCTTGGCGCCGTCCACCTGACGGGTCAGGTGGTACAGGCCGGTGACCATGTCCAGACGCGGCATCGCCAGCGGCCGGCCGGAGGCCGGCGACAGGATGTTGTTGCTGGACAGCATCAGGATCCGGGCCTCGGCCTGGGCCTCGGCCGACAGCGGCAGGTGCACCGCCATCTGGTCACCGTCGAAGTCCGCGTTGAACGCCTCGCAGACCAGCGGGTGCAGCTGGATGGCCTTGCCCTCCACCAGCTGCGGCTCGAAGGCCTGGATGCCGAGGCGGTGCAGCGTGGGAGCACGGTTGAGCAGCACCGGGTGCTCGGCGATGACCTCTTCCAGCACGTCCCACACCTGCGGGCGCTGGCGCTCCACCATCCGCTTCGCGGACTTGATGTTCTGCGCGTGGTTGAGGTCGACCAGCCGCTTCATGACGAACGGCTTGAACAGCTCGACCGCCATTTCCTTCGGCAGACCGCACTGGTGCAGCTTCAGCTGCGGGCCGACCACGATGACCGAACGGCCCGAGTAGTCGACGCGCTTGCCGAGCAGGTTCTGGCGGAACCGGCCCTGCTTGCCCTTGAGCAGGTCGGACAGCGACTTCAGCGGCCGGTTGCCCGGGCCGGTGACCGGACGCCCGCGACGGCCGTTGTCGAACAGCGCGTCCACGGACTCCTGCAGCATCCGCTTCTCGTTGTTGACGATGATCTCGGGAGCCCCGAGGTCGATCAGTCGCTTGAGGCGGTTGTTGCGGTTGATCACCCGGCGGTACAGGTCGTTGAGGTCGGAGGTCGCGAAGCGGCCACCGTCCAGCTGCACCATCGGACGCAGGTCCGGCGGGATGACCGGCACGCAGTTGAGCACCATGCCGCTCGGGTCGTTGCCGGTGGCCTGGAAGGCCGCCACGACCTTGAGCCGCTTGAGGGCGCGGAGCTTCTTCTGGCCCTTGCCGCTGCGGATGGTCTCGCGCAGCAGCTCGGCCTCGGCACCGATGTCGAAGGTCCCCAGCAGCGACTGGATCGCCTCGGCACCCATGCCGCCGGTGAAGTACTCGCCGTACCGGTCGTAGAGCTCGCGGTACAGGATCTCGTCGGCGATCAGCTGGCGGGGCTCCAGCTTGGTGAAGGTCTCCCAGATCTCGTCGAGCTTGTCGATCTCGCGCTGCGCACGGTCGCGCAGCTGCTTCATCTCGCGCTCGGCGCCTTCCTTGACCTTGCGGCGCTGGTCGCTCTTGGCACCCTCGGCCTCGAGCGCGGCCAGGTCGGCCTCGAGCTTCTGGGCCCGGGCCTCCAGGTCGGAGTCGCGCTGGTCGGCGACGCGCTTGCGCTCGACGCTGATCTCGCTCTCCAGCGTCGACAGGTCGTTGTGCCGCATCTCGGTGTTCACCGAGGTGATCACGTACGCGGCGAAGTAGATGATCTTCTCGAGGTCCTTGGGGGCCAGGTCGAGCAGGTAGCCCAGCCGGGACGGGACGCCCTTGAAGTACCAGATGTGCGTGACGGCGGCGGCCAGCTCGATGTGGCCCATCCGCTCGCGGCGAACCTTGGCGCGGGTCACCTCGACGCCGCAGCGCTCGCAGATGATGCCCTTGAACCGGACCCGCTTGTACTTACCGCAGTAGCACTCCCAGTCCCGGGTCGGGCCGAAGATCTTCTCGCAGAAGAGCCCGTCCTTCTCCGGCTTCAGGGTGCGGTAGTTGATGGTCTCGGGCTTCTTGACCTCGCCGAAGGACCACTGGCGGATGTCGTCGGCCGTGGCGAGGCCGATGCGGAGTTCATCGAAGAAGTTGACGTCAAGCACGTCGGGTCTTCTCCCTTGATCGAAAGGTTCTGCCGGGTAACACCGGCAGCGGTGCCAGGTTGGGTCGGACGCCGGTCCGCGAGATCAGCTCCCGCGGACCGGCGGCGAGGTTCAGTGCGCGAGGTCGTCGACCGAGGCCGACTCGTTGCGGGACAGGTTGATGCCGAGGTTGGCCGCGGCACGCTCCAGGTCCTCGTCCTCGCTGTCGCGCATCTCGATGGCCGCACCGTCGCTGGAGAGCACCTCGACGTTCAGGCACAGCGACTGGAGCTCCTTCAGCAACACCTTGAAGGACTCCGGGATGCCCGGCTCGGGGATGTTCTCGCCCTTGACGATCGCTTCGTAGACCTTGACGCGGCCGACCACGTCGTCGGACTTGATCGTCAACAGCTCCTGCAGCGTGTACGCGGCGCCGTAGGCCTGCATGGCCCAGCACTCCATCTCACCGAAGCGCTGACCACCGAACTGCGCCTTACCGCCCAGCGGCTGCTGGGTGATCATCGAGTACGGGCCGGTCGACCGGGCGTGGATCTTGTCGTCCACCAGGTGCGACAGCTTGAGGATGTACATGTACCCGACGGCGATCGGGTACGGGTACGGCTCCCCGCTGCGGCCGTCGAACAGCTGCGCCTTGCCGTCGCCGCCCACCATGCGCTCACCGTCGCGGTTCGGCTTGGTGGAGGCCAGCAGGCCGGTGATCTCCTCCTCCCGCGCACCGTCGAAGACGGGGCTGGCGGTGTTGGTGCCCGGCTCGACGTCGTAGAGGTCCTCCGGCAGGCGCTGGGCCCACTCGGAGTCGCCGTCGATCGTCCAGCCCTGGGAGGCGATCCAGCCGAGGTGCGTCTCCAGCACCTGGCCGATGTTCATCCGTCGCGGCACACCGTGGGTGTTCAGGATGATGTCCACCGGGGTGCCGTCGGAGAGGAACGGCATGTCCTCGGCCGGCAGGATCTTGCCGATGACGCCCTTGTTGCCGTGGCGGCCGGCGAGCTTGTCGCCGTCCTGGATCTTGCGCTTCTGCGCGACGTAGACCCGCACCAGCTGGTTGACGCCGGGGGGCAGCTCGTCGTCGTCCTCGCGGTTGAACACGCGGACGCCGATGACCTTGCCGGTCTCGCCGTGCGGCACCTTCAGCGAGGTGTCGCGGACCTCGCGGGCCTTCTCGCCGAAGATCGCGCGCAGCAGCCGCTCCTCCGGGGTCAGCTCGGTCTCACCCTTCGGCGTGACCTTGCCGACCAGGATGTCGCCGCCCTGCACCTCGGCACCGATGCGGATGATGCCGCGCTCGTCGAGGTCGGCCAGCACGTCGTCGGAGACGTTCGGGATGTCCCGGGTGATCTCCTCGGCGCCGAGCTTGGTGTCGCGAGCGTCGACCTCGTGCTCCTCGATGTGGATCGAGGTGAGCACGTCGTCCTGCACCAGGCGCTGGGACAGGATGATCGCGTCTTCGTAGTTGTGGCCTTCCCACGGCATGATCGCGACGAGCAGGTTCTTGCCCAGCGCCATCTCGCCGTTCTGGGTGCACGGCCCGTCCGCGATGACCTGCCCGGCCTCGACCCGGTCGCCCTCGTTGACGATCGGCTTCTGGTTGATGCAGGTGCCGTGGTTGGACCGGGAGAACTTCTGCATCCGGTACGAGCGGCGGGTGCCGTCGTCGGCCATCACCGTCACGTAGTCGGCGCACAGCTCCTCGACCACACCGGCCTTGTCGGCGGTGATCACGTCACCGGCGTCGACCGCGGCGCGCAGCTCCATGCCCGTGCCGACCAGCGGCGACTCGCTGCGCAGCAGCGGCACCGCCTGGCGCTGCATGTTCGCACCCATCAGGGCGCGGTTGGCGTCGTCGTGCTCGAGGAACGGGATCATCGCGGTCGCGGCGGAGACCATCTGCCGCGGCGAGACGTCCATGTAGTCGATCTCGGTCGGCGCGAGCAGCTCGACCTCGCCGCCCTTGCGTCGACCCAGCACGCGCTCGTCGATGAAGTTGCCGTCTTCGTCGATCGGCGCGTTGGCCTGCGCCTTGACGTAGCGGTCCTCTTCGTCGGCGGTCAGGTAGTCGATCTGGTCGGTGACCCGGCCGTCGACGACCTTGCGGTACGGCGTCTCGATGAAGCCGAACGGGTTGACCCGCGCGAACGTCGCGAGCGAGCCGATCAGACCGATGTTCGGGCCTTCCGGCGTCTCGATCGGGCACATGCGGCCGTAGTGCGACGGGTGCACGTCGCGGACCTCCATGCCCGCGCGCTCCCGGGACAGACCACCCGGGCCGAGCGCGTTCAGACGCCGCTTGTGCGTCAGGCCCGCGAGCGGGTTGGTCTGGTCCATGAACTGCGAGAGCTGCGAGGTGCCGAAGAACTCCCGGATCGCCGCCGTGATCGGGCGGATGTTGATCAGGGTCTGCGGGGTGATCGCCTCGACGTCCTGGGTGGTCATCCGCTCCCGGACGACGCGCTCCATGCGGGACAGGCCGACCCGGACCTGGTTCTGGATCAGCTCGCCCACCGTGCGCAGGCGGCGGTTGCCGAAGTGGTCGATGTCGTCGACCTCGACGGGCACGGTCGCGCCTTCGCCCTCACCGCGGGCGGGCATCTCGGTCTCGACGGCGTGCAGCCGGACCAGGTACTCGATCGTGGTGACGATGTCTTCCTCGGTCAGCACGCCTGCCTGGTACGGGTGGCCCAGGCCGAGCTTCTTGTTGACCTTGTAGCGGCCGACCCGACCGAGGTCGTAGCGCTTCTCCTTGAAGAACAGGTTCTCCAGGAGCGTCTGCGCGCTCTCCTTGGTCGGCGGTTCGCCCGGCCGCAGCTTGCGGTAGATGTCCAGCAGAGCTTCGTCCGTACCGGCGGTGTGGTCCTTCTCCAGCGTCGTCATCAACGTCTCGGAGAAGCCGAACCGCTCGCGGATCGCCTCGGCCGTCCAGCCCAGCGCCTTCAGCAGCACGGTGACCGGCTGCCGGCGCTTGCGGTCGATGCGGACGCCGACGGTGTCGCGCTTGTCGACGTCGAACTCCAGCCACGCACCGCGGCTGGGGATGACCTTGACGCTGAAGACGTCCTTGTCGGTGGTCTTGTCGACCGCCTGGTCGAAGTAGACACCGGGGGAACGGACCAGCTGGGTGACGACCACCCGCTCGGTGCCGTTGATGATGAAGGTGCCCTTGTTCGACATCATCGGGAAGTCACCCATGAACACCGTCTGGCTCTTGATCTCGCCAGTGGTGTGGTTGGTGAACTCCGCGGTGACGAACAGCGGGGCCGCGTAGGTCATGTCCTTGTCCTTGCACTCCTCGACGGAGGCCTTGACCTCGTCGAAGCGTGGGTCGGAGAAGGACAGCGACATCGATCCGGAGAAGTCCTCGATCGGGGAGATCTCGCTGAGGACCTCCTCAAGACCGCCAACCGGATTCTCCTCGCCGGCGTCGACCCGGCGCTGGAACCAGGCCTCGTTACCGACAAGCCATTCGAAGGACTGGATCTGCAGGTCTAGCAGGTTCGGCACGTTCAACGGTTCGCGAATGTTCGCGAACGAGACCCGCTTGGGTGCCCCAGGGATCCCCGACGTGTAGTTGGAAGCTGCAGAGACCTTGGTCGCGCGGGAGACTGCCAAGATGCGTCCTTCCGGGACTCTGAACTGGCTACAGCCGCATCAGCGAAAGTGCCCGGCGAAGTGACCGACGGGGGTCCGTACCCGCTGGCACAGTTCGCTAACACAGCTGTCAAGGGTGCAATGGCGCCCACGATCCTACGGTCCGGTGCAGGACAGACGGAAAGAGGGCAGCGCAAAGTAGCAGTCTAGCCGGAACTACGCCAGCTGTCGAGGGGGCCCACCGATGGCGGCCCAGCCCCGCGTTGAGCACCAGAGTGAACCCGCGCGAGCCCGCAGTCAAGAGATCACGCTTCGATCACCCTCGTGGCGCAAAACACGATCACCGCTCGTGACCATCAGAGGCATCGTCTTGCCTGGTCAGCGCGCCATCTCCAGGCAACTGCAGGGACCCCGCGGCGACACTCCCGGCACCCCTCCGAACGGCCCTTGACAGTTCCGCCGGCGATCGCCCCACGAGTGACGAGCACCTCAACATCCGGGATCGCGTTCCCTATTCCTGGGACGACTCGGCCGAACGGAGCCATTCCCGCAAACCCGCCCCGCCACATTCACCCCGCGTGCTCACATCGACACCTGCAGTCATTTCCATTCCCGAAGAATTCGATCTTCGAATTCCCGATCCCACCCGGGGAGGCGCGGAGTGCCACCGAGCACGCAACGTCGCGATGCGCGCACGGCGCGGGATCGGGCGCTCACCCGCATTCGTCCTGTGTGGACGAGATTGGGGCGAGCACGGACCGCGCACGGCCCGGCACGGCGGGAAAGATCCGGCCGACGCGATCACCCGAGCACGACGACGACCGCCGCCCGATCTCGGAGTCGCCGCCGCCGGCGCGTGCCCGCCGTGAGCAGCAATGGTCGCAGCAATGACATTGGCCGCTCGCGAACCGGTACTTTCGATCAGGAGCGCTTAACGAATGGCGCCTTCGGGCACAACTGCCCGACAGCACGATCTCAGGTGATGCACGCGGGCTATTCGGCGCTCGCGTCCGCCGGTAGCGTGATACGCCCCACCTGTTCCAGGTGCCCCGGTTGAGCAGGCCACAGGAGAACCGACCGATGACAGACGATGCAAGCCGCGCGAGCGAACGGTTCAGCGGGCTGCAGCGTTGGACAGGGGGGCCGGATCGCAGCGGTTCCAGCTCGAGCTGGTTCGCCGCCGAGCCGGAGGACGCCACGCCCCCACCCCGGCAGGCCCCGCAACCTGCCGAGGCGCCGGCCCCCGAACCCCGGCGCAGCGCCGAGCAGCGCTACGCCGACGCCATCGCGGCGATGAACAAGATCGTCACCACCCTGGACTTCGAGCAGCTGCCCTGGGTGACCGAGGTGTTCCGGGCGACCGCCGGAGTGCTGCACGAGAACGACCCCGCGCGCGCGGGCGTGCTCAACAACCTGGGCAGCGCCGCGCAGCTGACGCACGTGCGCAGCGGCTCGCTGGCCGACCTGGAAGACGCGATCTCCTACTACCGGTCGGCGCGGGACTCGGCGCACAGCAGCGACCAGGACCGCGTCCTCTACCAGTGCAACCTCGCGCTGGCGCTCACCGATCTCGCGAGCAAGACCGACAGCACCTCGTCGGCGGCGGAGAGCGTGCAGGTCGCGCGGGAGACCGTCGAGCAGACGCCGCGCCGCGACCAGCGCCGCGCGATGGCGCTGATCCGGCTGGCCAACGCGTTGCGGCTGCACGCCCGGCTGGCCGACGCGCCGCAGTCCGACGACGAGTCGATCGACGTGTTCCGGGAGGCCGCCCGGATCTCGCCGGCCAACGACCCGGCCACCTCCGAGCTGCTGATCAACCTCGGCGCGGCGCTGCTGCGCCGGTTCGAGCGCGGCGGCTCGTCCGAGGACCTCGACGAGGGCATCAAGCACCTCGGTTCCGGCGCCGGCGCCCTCGCCGACGGCGAACCGCGGCGGGCCGCGCTGTGCCACCTGGCCAAGGCGCTGCGGCTGCGGTTCCAGCGCAACGGCGATCTGACCGATCTGAACTCGGCGATCAGCGAGCTGATCGGCGTGCTCGGCATGCTGGAAAGCGGAAATCCCTTGCTGGGCACGGCGATCTGGCACCTCGCCGCGGCGACCGTCGAGCACGTCGACGCCACCGGCGAGGCGAGCCAGCTGCGCCGCGTGCTGCGGCCGATCGCGCCCGCGGTGCGCGCGATGTCCGCCGACGACCAGAGCCGTTCCGTCGCCCTCACCGGTTACGCGACCTTGCTGCGCAGGCATTTCCTGCACGGCGGGGAGGCCAAGGTGCTGGACACCGCGGTCACCGCAGGCGAGGCCGCGGTGGAGGCGGCGAGCGCGGCGGACCGCGGCGCGATGCTGCACTCGCTGGTCACCACGTTGATCGGCCGCTTCGAGCACCACGGGGAGGCCTCCGACCTGGACCGGGCGGCCGAGATCGCGCGCGAAGCCGCGAAGCTCGACGCGGCGTCGCAGCCCGCGGCGTGGGCGCAGCTCGGCATCGTCTCGGCGCACCGGTTCCGGTTGACCGCCAAGACGCGGGACATCGAGACCGCCATCGAGCTGCTGGACCAGGCGCTCATCGCGATGCCGGCGACCGCGCCGAACCGCGCGGGCATCGCCGTCCACCTCGGCCGCGCCCTGCGCACGCTCTACCAGCGCAGCGGGCGGCGGCGGTACTACCGGTGGGCGCGCAAGGTGCTGATGGAGGCCGCGGAGCAGCCCAACGCCCCCGCCGACCAGCGGATCCGGGCGGCGAGCCTGTCCGGTCAGATCTGCGCGCAGGCGCACCGGTGGTCGGAGGCGCTGGAGTCGTTCGAGGTCGCGGTCGACCTGCTGCCGCTGGTCACGCGCGGCAAGCGGGTCGTCGCGTCGCCCGTCTCGCAGCAGCGGTGGGCGTCGATCGCGGCCGATGCCGCGGCGTGCGCGTTGGAGAGCGGCACGCCCGAGCGGGCAGTGGAGCTTCTGGAGCACGGGCAGAACGCGGTCCTGGCGGACTTCCTGCCGACCGGCGGAGAGCTCGGCGCGCTGCACCGCACCCACCCCGACCTCGCGGACGAGGCGGTCCGGGTGCGACGGCTGCTGGACCGGCCGGTGGACGAGCCGGTGCTCATCGGGTCCGACGACCGGATGCGGCTGGCGCACACCTGGGACGAGCTGCTCGCGGAGATCCGCGAGGTGCAGCCGGGCCACCTGCTGCGCACGCCGATCGAGAAGCTGTCGGCCGCGGTGCCGGACGGCTGCGCGGCGCTGGTCAACCTCAGCCGCTACCGGTCGGATGCGCTGGTGCTCATCGCCGGGCGAGTGCTGACCGTGCCGCTGCCGAACGCCGCGCCGGAGACCGCGGCCGACCGGGCGAGCGAGCTGCTGGCCGCCGCGCAGCAGGACGACCACGAGGCGCTGGCCGATGCCCTCGACTGGACCTGGGACCGGATCGCGCGCCCGGTCATGGAGCGGATGGGCTACCTGCGCACGCCGGAGCCGGGCGCCCGGTGGCCGAGGATGTGGTGGAGCGCCCTCGGCGCGATGGCGTTCCTCCCGGTGCACGCGGCGACCTCGCGGGCTGGCGAGTCCACTTTGGACCGCGTGGTGTCGTCGTACACCCCGACGCTGGGCTGCCTGCTCCGGGCGACGCAGCGGCCGGTGCCGACGGGCGGCCGGGCCCTGGTGGCGGCCGGATCGGCCGAGCAGGTCGGGCGGGAACTCCCGCCGCAGAACCAGATCCTGGCGCAGTACTGGCCGTCGGCGGAGATCGCGTCGGTGGAGAGCACCAGCGCGACCGAGATGCTGCAGCTGCTGCCGGAACACCCGTGGCTGCACGTGTGCGAGCCGAGTTCGCAGTTCCCAGGACAGCCCGCCGCGGGGCTGCTGCTGGACCGCGAGTCGCCGCACCGGCCGCTGGGCGTGGTCGAACTGGGCCAGGCACCGTTGGAGGAAGCGGAGTTCGGCTACCTCGGCCAGTGCGCGACGGCGGCCGACCCGCCGTGCGCGGCGGCGGTGTCCCTCCCCGGAGCGCTGGGCTTCGCGGGGTTCACGCACGTCATCGGCACCCTGTGGGAGATCGACCCGGAGAGCGCGGTGCAGGTGCACGCCGACGTCTACGCCGCGGTGTTCGGCGGCGAGGAGTTCGACACGGACCGCTCGTCCTACGCCCTGCACAACGCGGCTCGCCAGCTCCGGGCCCGCTATCCCGAGGAGCACTGCATCTGGGCAGCGCACGTCCACATCGGACCGTGACGCCATCCCGGGCAGAACCGGGGCACTCCCGCAGCCGCACCGGCCGCAGGACCGGGAGAAGTCCCGATTTCAGGCGAAATCGCAAGGCCGGCGGTAGCGCGGCCGCGAGCCTGGGTCGCGTTCCAATTTTAGGGGTCGTTTCAGAATGGGGTGAGTTTGCGGGCGAGGATCATGCAGTGTCCTAGCTGGAGGAAGGCGTCGTGCATGAAGTCGTGGGCTTC